>CALLZN010000426.1 GCA_937858895.1 uncultured bacterium
CGACCGATGCTCCGCACCGGCTCGACCTCCCGGCACTCTCGACGCTGGAGAGGTTGACGATGGAGTCGAATGACGACGCCAAGACCCGGCTCGGCTTCGATCTGCCGACTTCGGACATGGGGACCGACCCGTTCGAGGTGTTCAAGAAGTTCTACCGGATCTACCCGCACTTCTCGCGGGTTGAGCTGTAGCGAGAGGATTGACGCATGACGACGAGCACCGCACCGAACGCACAGGCATGGCTCGCCAGGGAGGCGACGTCGCTCGGCCCGTTCGTCGTTCGGCTCGACGGTGACCGGGTCGGCTTCGGAGCGCTGTCGCCGGGCCACTGGGTCGTCGTAGTCGACGCGCCCGGCGCACTGAAGCGCGTGGGGCGCATCCTCCGCATCCGCGCCGACCTCGAAGCGACCACGCTCTACTTCGACAAGTTGCACACGGTGAACGTGGCGGGCTCGCTCGCCGACATCGGGCTGACGCTCCCCCCCGGGCTCGTCACGCGGCTTCGCCCCGAAGACCTGTCGGCGGTGCTCGCTCGTGACGGTGTGTTGTCGTCGGACGATGTTCCGCTCATCGAAGACGCCGCCTACGTGCGGGATCTGCTCGAGCTCGCGACGCGCGATGACCTGCTCGGGCCCGCCAACGGTCCCGAGGAGCTGGTCGTCGACATGAGCGTTCGCGACCGCTACCTCGTCGGCAAGCTCGCGCCGCGCGCCCCGGGTGACGCGACGACGGCGAGCGAGGTCGAACCCGCAGCGGCGGCCGACGAAGAGGACGACTCGGTGCAAGAGAACGACGCCCCGCTCCACGAACCGGGCGCCGAGTTCAATCGCGCGAGCGGGCGTGTCGAGCCCGACGAAGACGCGCTCGACGAGATCGATACGACCAACAACCAGTCGCTCGTGCCGTCGAGCCTAGGCCTCACGTTCTGCGTCGGGCCCGATGTGAAGACGCTCGACGTCACCGCACGATGGGGCAGCTATGCGCGTGTTCCGAAGGAGGAACACGAGTACACGCGCGAGCGGAAGAACCGTGAGACCGGCGAGGTCCAAGAGACGAAGGTGAAGGTCTGGCGCCGCACGCCGCGCGGCGGGCTCGTGACGCTCACGCTCGAGGACGGCGTCATCAAGCCGATCGCGCCCGACGCGGAGCAAGACGAGGTTCGCATCCAGGGAGCCGTGCGCACCAACGCCAAGGGCGAGCGTCTCGTCACGCTGTTCCTGGTCAACGACCAGCGCGAGCCCGAGACGAATCGCGACAGCGCCTGGCTCTTCCAGCCCGAGCTGAGCGTGAAGGGCGCGGGCAAGGCAGCCGGGACGCCGGTGTTCCTGCGTCGCCCAAGCAACGACATCGTCGTGGACGACGCCGAGCGCGACCACCTCGGGCTCATCTACCGGCGCCGCGTGGAGTTCGCCGTGGGTCACGGAGTTGCCGTCCACGCCGAGACGGCCGACGGCGACCTGACGCGCGCCATCGAGGTCCGCACCGAAGTCATCCCGAGCTTCGAGGTGCCCGTCACCGAGACGCCGGGCCTCGATCCCGATGATCGCCCCGCGATGAAGAAGATGGTCGAGCGGGGCTGGCTCGACATGCAGTCGCTCGCGGACCTCGACGAGGCCGAGCTCGAGGAGGCGCTGAAGACGCTCGTCGACGACTACGCCGCGTGGATTGGCGACCAGCGCGCGCGCGTCGGCCAGGAGATCAAGGGCTACGACGCCCCGGCCAACGAGGCCCTCGACCGCTGCAAGACCACCCTCGAGCGCCTGAGCGCCGGGTTGAAAGTGCTGCTTTCGGACCAGAAGGCGCTCGACGCGTTCCGGTTTGCCAACCGCGCGATGGCCCGCCAGCGCGTCCGTGGCATCTACGCACTGAAGCGTCGTCGCGGCGAGAAGCTGACCTTCGACTCCGTCGACGTGCGGCAGAACCGCTCGTGGCGCCCGTTCCAGCTCGCGTTCCTGCTTCTGTCGATCCCGTCGCTCGCCGACCCGAAGCACCCGGACCGCATGAGCCCCGCCGAAGCTCTCGCCGACCTGCTCTGGTTCCCCACGGGCGGTGGCAAGACCGAGGCGTACCTGGGCGTTGCCGCCTTCGCGATGGGCATCATCGCCTCCGCCGACCTGCTCCAACGCCGCCGCGACCTGCCGCCGGCCGATGGCGACCCAACACGTCGTCGAGAACCTCGACGGTGGCCGCGGGCTCACCGTCATCATGCGCTACACGCTGCGCCTCCTGACGCTGCAGCAGTTCCAGCGCGCTGCGACGCTCCTCTGCGCGATGGAGCTCATCCGCACCGCCGACGTCGCCAAGTGGGGTGCGGAGCAGTTTACACTCGGCCTGTGGGTCGGCAACAAGGTGACGCCGGGCAGCACCGAGCAATCACACCAAGCCATCGAAGCCATCCGCGATAACGACCGGAACCGCTCCGGCATCGCGTTGCCTGCGCAGCTCACGAGCTGCCCCTGGTGCGGCACCGAGATTCAGCCCGGGCGCGACATCGAGGTCGACAAGACCGCTGGGCGGACCGCCATCTACTGCGGCGACAAGCTCTCGCAGTGCGAGTTCAGCAAGGCGAAGTCGAGCAGCAACGCGCATCCCGGCCTGCCGGTGAGGCTCGTCGACGAGGAGATCTACCACCGGCCTCCGACGATGATGATCGCCACCGTCGACAAGTTCGCGATGATGGCGTGGCGAGCCGAGGTGCGGACGCTCTTCGGGAACGTGCGTGAGGAGTGCGAGCGCCACGGGCTGCTCTGGCCGAGCCACGATTGTGGCGGTGGCCACAGGGCGCGGAAGCCTCACCCTGCCGCGAAGGTGAAAGCGGTGCGCGGCGTGCGCCCGCCGGACCTCATCATCCAGGACGAGTTCCACCTCATCAGCGGCCCCCTTGGCACGATGGTCGGCCTCTACGAGACGGCCGTCGATGACCTCTGCTCGTGGAGGATCGGCAAGACCAGGGTGCGCCCGAAGGTCGTCGCGTCGACGGCGACGGTGCGACGCGCGAGTGATCAGGTGCGCAACGTGTTCATGCGCCGCCTCGCGATCTTCCCGCCCAAGGCGCTCGACGTCGAAGATGACTTTTTCTCGGTGCAGCGCTCGGTCGAGAGCAAGCCGGGGCGCCGGTACATGGGCATCTGCTCGCCGGGCAGTTCACGTCCTGCCGTGCTGATCCGCACGTACACCGCGTTCCTCACGGCGGCGCAGGGACTCTTCGATGCCTTCGGGAAGGTGGCCGACCCGTACATGACGATGGTCGGCTACTTCAACTCTCTGCGGGAGCTCGGTGGCATGAAGCGCCTCGCGGAAGACGACGTCCAGACCCGTTCGTACCGCGTGAAGATGAGCCTCGTGCAGCGGCCAGGGCTCGAGCAGCGGAGCGTCTCGACCATCGCCGAACTCACCTCGCGCGTGAGCAACGCCGACATCCCGAAGTACCTCGACCAGCTCGAGATCCCATTCGACGGCGCGTTCGACGCGACCAAGGGCAAGTTCATCGCCCAGCACACGCCGGATGCTCCTCGCCCCATCGACGTCGTGCTCGCGACCAACATGCTCTCCGTCGGTGTGGATGTGAACCGCCTCGGCGTGATGGTCGTGAATGGCCAGCCCAAGGGGACGGCCGAGTACATCCAGGCGACGAGCCGCGTGGGACGTGCGTTCCCCGGTCTCGTCGCAGCGGTGCTCAGGTGGGCGCGGCCGCGCGACCTCTCGCACTACGAGACCTTCGGGCACTACCACGCGACGTTCTACCAACACGGCGCGGCGCAGTCGGTCACGCCGTTCTCTCCACGCGCCATGGACCGTGGGCTCACCGGGACGATGCTCGCCGTCATGCGGAACCGTTTCGAGCCTTTCGCTCCGAACCCTGGTGCGGGCGCGTTGACGAGCCCGAGCCTGGCAGCCATGGCGTCCACCGTTGACTCGGTCACCGCGCGCGCGTGGGAGGTCACCGATGACTCCGCGAAGAAGAACCTCGCGACCGCCGAGCTGAAGAGCCGCGCCGACGAGTGGGCGAAGGAGGCGGCGGTGCCAGGGCGCGAACTCGTCTACCAGAAGCACGGCGCGGGCCCGACCGCGTACCCTTTGATTCGAGCCCCGGGCCTCGAGCCGTGGTCGACGTGGACCGTGCCCATGTCGATGCGCGAGGTCGAGCCCGGCGTGAACCTCGTGATGGAGGACGATCGCTCGAACCAAGATCCGGTCTGGCGCCCGCGCCCCACGCCCGGGGATGATGCGACGCCGTCTGACGAGAGCGGGGAGGAGTCGCCATGAGTAAAACCCCGGTGGGCGAGGTCCGCCCGAGCCAGCTCCTCTGGACCTACGGGCCCGGCGCGCTGATCGATCTCCCGAACCTCTCCGTCATCACGATGGGCATCGACCGTTGGGAGCTCGGGCGCTGTCAGCCGATCCAGGAGGCGCGACTTCTCACGAACGTGCGCCGCGTGCTCGGCGACCAGGTCGAGTCGCTGCGCATGCCGCCGCTGACCGACAGCGATGTCGTCGATCCGTTCTCGGCCGAGGCGCTCGTCGGTGTTCCGGTGAAGCCGTTCCCCCGTTGGATGCGCTGCGTGAAGTGCGGCCTGCTCTCGCCATTCGACGCGGGGCTGTTCGAGCTGAAGGCGAACCGCTATCGGCCCGAGCGGACGTGCTTCGTCCACAAGGGCTGCACGGGCTCGCGCTGCGACCAGAAGCCTCGCGACGCCGACGCGGTGCCCGCACGCTTCCTACTCGCGTGCCGCGAGGGGCACCTCGACGACTTCCCGTGGCACTGGTTCGTTCACGGCGGGCCGAGTGGCTGCAAAGGCACGCTGCGCTTCTTCGAGAGTGGCGCATCGCTCCAGACCGAGAACCTGTGGGTGCGCTGCGATTCGTGCAGCGTCGCCAAGAGCATGGTGCAGGCCTTCGGACAGACGGGCAAGGACAACCTGCCGGGCTGTCGTGGGCGTCATCCGCACCTCAACAAGTTCGAGGACGGCTGCGCCGAAGTCCCGCGCACCATCCTGCTTGGTGCGACGAATGGCTGGTTTCCGGTGACGCTCTCGGTTCTGGCTATACCGCGGACGGGAAGCCCACTCGCGCAGCTCGTCGCCGATGGCTGGACGTTCTTCGAGGACGTCGAGAGCGCCGTGGAAGCAGCGGCCGTCGCGAAGACGCTGAAGAAGTCGGCGCAGCTCCACGGCATCGATGCCTTCACGGGCGACCAGGTGTACGAGGCCATCCTGGCCCATCGCGGCGGCACGGTCGGCGACGAGGACCTCGACGTGAAGGGGCCAGAGTGGGATGTGCTCACCTCACCGAAGCCGCCAACCGACTACCCGCACTTCATGAGCAAGGAGGCGGGCGTGCCCGAGGGCTTCGAGAAGCACATCTCGCGCGTGCTGCTGCTCGAGCGGTTGCGTGAGGTGAACGCGCTGCTTGGCTTCACGCGAGTCGAGTCGCCCAACGAAGGCGTTGGCGCGGAGCGTGCGCCCCGTGCGCCGATCGGTCGGACCGCACCGAACTGGGTGCCGGCCACACAGGTCCACGGCGAAGGCATCTTCCTCCAGTTCTCGGAGGATGCGCTCGCCGACTGGGCAAAGTGGCCGGGCGTGTGGAGGCAGGAAGGCGAGCTGCGCAGGGGCCACCGGGGCTGGCGGGCGCGCCGTAAGCTCGATCCCGATCCTGGCTTCCCCGGCATGAGGTTCGCGCTGCTCCACACCATCGCGCACTTGCTCATCCGCGAGTTCGCGCTCGACTGCGGCTACAACGCGGCGAGCATCCGCGAGCGCGTCTACGCCGACACCGACGGCGGCAAGTCGCAGGCGGGCATCTTGATCTACACGGCCGCGGCCGACTCCGACGGCACGCTCGGCGGGCTCGTCGACCTCGGCAAGCCCGAGAACCTCGGACGGCTGCTGTGCCAAGCGCTCGACCGCGCAAAAATATGCGCGTCTGATCCGCTCTGCTCCGAGCACAACCCGAGGACCGACTCCTCGCTACATGCCGCCTCGTGCCACGCGTGCTCCTTCGTCTCGGAGACTTCGTGCGAGTGCGGCAACCGCTATCTCGATCGCGCGCTCGTCATCCCGACGCTGCAAGTCAACGACGCGGCCTTCTTCGCAGGGATCTGATGCAGGCGCTCCTCGATGCGGTCGTAGACCTCGTAGCTCTCGTCTCCCCAGCGAAGGTGCGCACTGTCGCGTCGGCGCTGCGCGGGCTGGCGAACCCCGGCGCGGCTCCGAGCGCGAACACGCTCGCCGACACGCCCGCAGCGCGCGCCGCCGTCGGGCGCGTCGTCGAAGCCTGGGGGCAAGCGCAGGTCAGCGGCGACGAAGTCGCGGGTGTGCTCCTCGGCGCATCCGAAGCCCGGCTTCGCGTCGAACGCGAGCTGAGCGTCGAGCTGGTGTGGACTGGTCCGACGACGCGCTTCGTTCCAACGCGCAGGACCGAGCAGGTGCTGCTGGACCTCATCGCCAGTGCGACCAACGACTTCTTCCTCGTGAGCTTCGTTGCCTACGATGTGCCCAGCGTCGTCACCGCGCTGAACGACGCCTCGAGTCGTGGCGTTCGCCTGCGCATCCTGCTCGAGGCTTCGACGAGCCACGGCGGCACTCTGAACTACGACCCGGCGGCCACGATGCGTTTGCGCGTTCCGTCGGCGGAGCTCTTCTCCTGGAAGGAGAAGCCCGAGCCTTTCGTCGACGGCAAGGTCCACGCGAAGGTCGCGGTGGTCGATGGCGCGCGCGCCTTCATCACGAGCGCCAACCTCACCGGTCACGCCCTCGAGAAGAACATGGAGGCCGGCGTGCTCATCAACGGTGGCCCAGTCCCGAAGACTCTAAGCGACCACCTGCAGGCGCTCATCGACGTCAGAGTCTTGGACCGTGCTTAGGCAGGTTGCTTCGGGCGCGTAGATGACGTTTCGCTTTCGTCCCAAGATAGCGCTCTTCGCACCGCCGAATCGCCTTGTCCGCGCCCATTCGAACACGGTAACACTTGGCCATGACCAAGAACCGACTCGAAGCCTTCAGCGACGGCGTGCTTGCGATCGTGATCACGATCATGGTCCTCGAGCTCAAAGTCCCGGCGCATTCGCCGACGCTCGCCGACCTAGCACCCCTGCTCCCGGTCTTCTCGAGCTATGTGCTGAGCTTCGTCTACCTCGCGATCTACTGGAACAACCACCACCACCTCTTCCACACGATCCAGCACGCGAGCGCAGGCATCATGTGGGCGAACATGCACCTCTTGTTTTGGCTCTCACTCATCCCCTTCACGACGGCATGGATGGGGGAGAACGGCTTCGCGCCGGCGCCGACGGCGCTCTATGGCGTTGTGCTGCTCTTGGCGGCGGTCGCTTACTTCATCCTGCAGTCGGCGATCATTCGAAGTCATGGTCGTGACTCGGTGCTCGCGCGCGCGGTCGGCCGCGACCGCAAGGGTTGGTTCTCGCTCGCGACCTAGCTCTGTGCTGTGCCGATGGCCTTCGCGTCACCGCTCGTCGCTGGCTTGCTCTACGCGCTCGTGGCCGTGGTTTGGATCGTGCCCGACAAGCGCATCGAGCGCGCGCTCGGCGATTCTCACGCGTGAAGCGCAGCTCAGCCCGCATGCACGCGCGGGTCGCCTGCTTCGATGACGAAGGCCGCGCGCGTGCTCGCCTTGCCGCCGGGCTCGGTGACCTTGTCGACGACGACGAAGTCGGTCGTCCATGCGCGCTCCGTGACCTCGCAGCGCAGGTAGCCGCGCTGCTGGTTGTGGAAGCGCACGCAAGGGTTCTTCGCGAGGAGCTCGTCGTGGTTCTTCGCCAAGTCCCGGCCGTTGCCGCCACTCGACAGCGAAGTCGCGACGAGCTCGGTCGCAATGACGGGGGCGTCGTGGCGGCGGTCGTCGACGCGCAGTTCGTTGCACCAGTTGTTGTGGATGTCGCCGGTCAGCACGACCGGGTTCGGCACGCGGCGCTGCTCGAGGAAGCGCAGGAGGCCCATGCGTTCATGGGTGTAGCCAGGCCACTGGTCCATCGAGTGCAGCGCCGTCCCGTCTTCAAGGAAGGAGCGCCCGACCATGGCCATCATCACTTGCTGGGCGAGGACG
>CALLZN010000427.1 GCA_937858895.1 uncultured bacterium
GGGCGATGTTGCCGGCCTGGAGGTGGGCTAGCGCGCGCGGTAGCTCGGTCTTGAGCGCGGCGATGAACTCGCGGCGAGAGGCAGTCGGTGCGTCCGCAGCGCGCTTGCGGCAGACGAGGACGATGCTCGATGCGAGGGAATTGACCGACGACTTCAGGGCTGCCGACTGCTCGGTGCGCATAGGCCAGGTGCCGCTTATCGCGAATCCAGCTAGCGTCACCGCGTCGAGGAAGGTCTCCCAGCCGGTACTTGCGGTTCCATCCTGGCTGTCGCTCTCAGCTTGTTTGAATGCGTAGTAGATGGTGACGGGGAAGGCTGGATGAGCCTGCTCGGCAAGACGGCGCATCGCCTGCGTCATGCCTTCGAGGAAGAAGGTCTCGGCCATCTCCCTACCGCCGTGTCGGTAGGGAGTCGCTACCAGCTCCTCGGCCTTGGGAACAGCAAGAGTAGAGAAGAGATCAGGGAAGATGGCCCTAAGCGACCGGCGGAGCCAAACGTAGAAGAAGGCCGAGAGGTTGGCATACCCGACGTTATCGTAGTATGGCGGATCTACACTGATGACGGGCCTGTCAGCGACGTCCACCGGGGCTTGTGCTGCCGCCTGTTGGCTGCGTCCAGCCGCACCGTGACCCAGCGCAGCAATGACCTTGGCGGCATCTGCGCACGCGCCTTCCCAGTCGCCTCCGGCCCCAGCAAACGGATTGCATTCGGGATAGTCCCACACCATGGGAATGGCCTGACGGCCAAACGCGCGACCACTCTTCCCCATGTTGGCGCGCCAGATTCCCATGGAGCAGTGGTACGACGTGAGTTTGGACACCGCTTCGGCCACATACACTGCGATGGCGTCGGCGTAGGCTGTGGCCTTGGCGCCGGAGTCGCGAAGCGGATTGCCGTCGTCGGGGATACCAGCAGCAATAGCGTCTCGGCGGACCCGTTCACGAGCCTCATCCACCAGGTCTGAGAGCGTTGTCAGCGCCACGAGTTGGCGGGGCGCGAAAAGATCCCCCCACGAGCGCAGGCCGTAGGGGACACAGGTCCCGCCAGTAAGCCGCGCAGGGACATCACCTTCCGGCTTCCACGCCGGAGCCGCGTCTCGAGCTGCTGCCTCGTCCTCAGGGGTCGCCGCGAGATACACGCGCTCGCGGTCGCCCCCGGCGACGATTGCCATAGGGCGGGCGCCCATGCGCCCCGCCTGCCCCTCGGCCTTGATGTAGTCACCCGAAAGCGGGGTGCCGGATATCAGGCAACGGAAATTAGCGCCGCGGCCGAGCTTCGTTCCGGCGTTCGCAGCCTCCGCGTTCTGCGGCTTGCCAACCTTCACCGTGAAGCGGTAGCCGCTGCCCTCGATCAGCGGCTCGACGTACGCCTCCTTGCCCTTCTTGGTCGAGAGCATGAACGTCGACGCCAGTGGCACGTCGACGTCCGCGAACGCGGGGTTCGGACTCTTCACCGTGCGCGCCCAGAGCCAGGCGATCACGGTGAGTTTGCGCCCGACGTAGGGCTCGAGGTCCTTGCGCTCCTTCGCCAACGCGGCTGTCACCTCGACCTTCGGGTAGAGGTGCCCGATGCGCTTCTCGGCCTCGTCGCGCATCCACTTCCCGTAGTAGCGGACGTCATCAGCAAGCCCCTGTGCGCCGCGCCAGCCGCGCTCGAGGAGCGGGCGCTCTCTGCGCGATTCCGGGTTCACCGGCGGCCTGCCGGCGAACTTCGGCGGGATCTCGATCATCGCCTTGTTGATGAGGACGGCGACCGGGTTCAGGTCGGAAGCAAAGCTCTCGAGCCCGAGTCGCTGCGCCTCGAGCGGCAGCGCACCGCCGCCGGCGAAGGGGTCATGGAAGGCCGGCAACTTGTTTCGATCGAAGATCTCCTTCGCGCGCGGGTGGTCGGCATTCTCGGCGCACGCGCGGCGCCAGCTCTGCCAGATCTCGGCTCTGGCCTTCTCGAGCACGGCCTCGTTGGTCGTGTTCTCCCAGAGCACGAGGTCCTCGATGATGCGGAAGAGGCGCTGGCGCTCCTTCTCCTGGGCCTTCTCGGTCTTGAAGAGGTCCGGATGGGCCGACGGGTCGTCGACCATCTGCGCGAAGATCACCGCGCGTGCCGCGGCCAGCGGCCGGCGGGCCCACCAGAGGTGCAGCGTCGATGGGTGGCCATGGCGAATCGACTTCTCGCGGGCTGCGGCCTTGTTGATGGCCTCGAGCGGCAACGCCACCTCGATGAGTTTCTTGCGAATCACAAACGGATCTCCTCAAGCGGTGCCTCAACGAGCACCCGTGCGGGAAGCGAGCCAAGCAGGGATCCATCTCGCAGGACGCTGCCTTTGAACGGGCTCTCTAAATATGGCCCAAAAGGTGAGATCAATGAGACTTCGTCGATCGTCAACGCGCTTGATGGACTAGCCAGCGCACTGCCGATGCGTGCGAGGATACGCATCGGCAGGCCAGCAACGACGAGCCTACCGTTTGTCGAGGGCCAAAGCTGAAACGACTCATCAAACCAATATGGTAGAAAGGCATCGATCGGGACGACTCCAAAAGCGGTCCCGTTAAGGTTCACGACGTGCAACCGGACAGGCTCAGGATGGTCCCGATGAGTTCGCGTGCGCAGGTCAGACGCAGCGTAGTGAAGGTGCATGGCGTCGAGCCAGGCAGCGTAGTTGTGGCGCACAACCAGATCGCGTGGTGACTCGTCGCTAGAGCTGAAGAGATCAGGGTCGACAAATGCAACCAAAGACAGCTCTTCTGCTTGGTCTCCGTTCTCGCGTAGGAAGGAACCGACGACGTACGATTTCTTGGATCCGAGCGGATCGGCAAGAGACAGTTGATGAAGGCCGTCCGCGAGAGTGCTCTTGATGTTGGGTTGGACGTCTGGCGCGACGAAGGCGCCCTTGGCTTCGACCAAGGCGCGATCTTCACGGTCAATCTTTTCGAATATGAAGTCCGGCCCTGGCGTCCCAGCTGCTCGAGGGTAATGCGCAGCGAACGCATATTCGCGCGCTTCCATGAAGAGAAGCGCGATACCTTGGCCAATGCGGCCAGCGAGACTGCTGCCAGCGAAGTCGGCGTAGGCTCGGGCGACCCCGGGTTGGAGTCGCAGGTTGCCGCGCCGCCAATCTAAGGTGGGCAAGTGCTCAAGTATGAAGCCCAGCCGTTGAATAAACTCGAACGGCATCTGCCGAAGGCACTCGGCCTTCTTGACGGCATGGGCCAAACGCCAGCCGTCGAAGTTCAGCTCGTCCGGCTTCACATTCGCCTGCGGACAAAGTGGGTCCTTCGTGAAGCCACGCTGGCGCAAGAACGGACGAATCCGGGAGTGCTTTTTTTGGACGTGAGTGCGTTCAAGCTCGTAAAGCGGGAGGCTGGCCTGAGCCGTAAACGCACGGAAGATGCGGCGCTGAGTCTCCATGAGTTGCAGAATCATCGCGGCCGCTCCGCTCGCTCGAGAAGTTCCGCGAGGTCGTAGTTCACGCTTGTCACGCCGAAGTCGGGCTCCCGCTGGAACGGCCGGCGGACGTAGTGGACGCGATGCTCGTCACCGTCCAGGAACTCGACGATCGCGAGGATGAAATCCTCGGGCTTGTTCAGCGAGTAGAGGATCTCGTTCTTGGTGACGGTGACCGTCACGGCATCGGTGACACGGCCCTTGACCTCGAGGAAGCGGAGCTTGCCGGTCTTCGGGCAACGGCTCTCGATGTCGTAACCGAGCTTCTCGAGCTCGCGGTCGACGGGCACGAAGCCGAGCGTCTCCTCGACGGCCATCACGGCGGCCCGCGCTCGCGCGGCCGAGGCCTGCGTGTCGATCGGGCGCGAGTCCGCGGGGAGGGGAGCGCCCGTCATCCTCGCCAGCAGCCCCGCTGGAACCACGACTAGCGCCCCGAGCACGACGGGCGGCAGCGCCGAGATCTGCGCCTCGAGCTGGAGCTGCTCCATGCGCTTGTGGAGCCGGGCTTGCAGGTCATCGGCGCGCCGACGTGCCTCCTGCGAGTTCACGCGGGCGTTGGGCTTGCCGGCCTGCTCCTGGAGCTTGAGCTCCTCGGCGCGGTGGTCCCAGTAGGCGATTTCCTTCGTGAGGCGGTCCTTGACGGCCGCGCGCGCCTTCTCGATCCACTGGAGACGCCGGGAGCGCACCTCCTCAAGATGCTCGGGGACGACGCTCGCGATGGCGTAGCCCTGTGCCTTCTGCTCGAGGTCGCGTGTGATCCATGCGCACTCGGGTCGCTCGAGGAACTCCTGGACCGAAGGCTCGCCGTCACCAAGCGGCCGGTAGTCGAGGTAGGGCGCGTAGTGCAGGTGCCGCGACGTGCCGGCCGCATCCAGCTCGACGTAGAGCATGCGGCGGGAGACGACGCGACGATCGCCGGAGCGGGTGACGCTGGCGTCTTGGACCGCGTGCTCGAGGTAGAGGAGGAGCCGCGGCGCGTCGCCGGCGTCCGACTCGTCGACGAGAACTGTACCGCGAAGGAGAAGATCGCGGTGCCGCTCGAGTGTGAGGTCGAGCGTGGCATCGAGCAGCGGGTGCGCGGGGCAGACGAAGGCCGCGAGCGTCTGCCCGGCGGGAGCGATGAGCGACTTCTCGAAGACGGCGCGCTCGTAGCGGGCGAGCACCGGCTCGCCGACGCCGATCAGGCGGTCGCGGCTGCGGACGGATGCCGGGACGTGCGTGATCTCGTAGCGCCGCGGCTCGCGCTTGCGAAGCGTGCCGCCGAGCCGATCGAAGGCGGCGAGGAAGAAGGATTCGATGTAGTGCGGCTGGAGACGCCGTGCTTCGGCGCGCTCCATGTCCTCGCGGATGCGCTGGACGTTCGTGGCATCCATCGAGTCGTGCGCGAGCGCCCGCTCTTCGATGAGGTCCTGGATCTGGGTGCGGTCGAAGGCGCCTTCGACGACCTTCGTGAGCCGTGCTCGTACCTCAGGCTGCTCACCGTAGCGGATCGCTTCGATGAGGAGGTCGCGCAGCGGTCGGCCTTCGAATTGCACCTGGCCGAGCACGTCGAAGACCTGGCCGCCCAGCGCCGTGCGGGCCTGCTCAAGCTTCTCGAGGAGCGTCTTGTAGACGTCACCCTCGCGCGTCTCCTCGGCGAGCAGGTTCCAGAGGTGGCAGACTTCGGTCTGGCCGATGCGGTGGATGCGGCCGAAGCGTTGCTCAAGGCGGTTCGGGTTCCATGGCAGGTCGTAGTTCACCATCAGGTGCGCACGCTGAAGGTTGATGCCCTCGCCGGCGGCGTCGGTGGCGAGTAGGACCTGCACCGTGGGGTCGTGCTTGAAGGCCTCCTCGGCCTTCTTGCGCTCCTCGCGACCCATGCCGCCATGGATGATGACGACTGCGGCGGCCCGTCCGAGCAAGGTCGTGATGCGCGAGAGCAGGTAGCTCAGCGTGTCGCGATGCTCGGTGAAGATCACCAGCTTCTGCGAGGGGGAGGGGACGGGCCGCGGCAGCTCGCCCGCGCCGTAGGGCGGCGAGTCCTCGCGCACGTTCTCATCGAGCCCGGCCGGCGTGAAGATCTCGCCGAGGAGGCGCGAGAGCTCCTTCCACTTCCGGTCCTCGCCGCTCCTGCGCACGGTCTGCGCGAGGGCCTCTAGGTCCACGAGCAGGGCAATCTCGGCCTTCAGCTCCTCGATGGTGCGCGCAGTCGTGGCCTGGTCGAGGACCTGGGCCTCGGCTTCCTCGACCTCGTTCTCCGGTGCGTCTTCGAGGTCCTCGACGTCCTCGGCGTCGAGCGTCGGCGTGGCCTCCGCGATCGGGGAGGCCACCGCCGCGCCGCGGTGCAGGAGTTCGAGCTCGCGCAGGCGCTTCTCGAGCCGCTCGCGGCGGCGGTGGAGCGACTGGTAGATGGCTTCCGGGGAGGAGGCGAGGCGGCGCTGCAGAATCGTCAGCGCGAAGCCGACCGTGCCGGCGCGGCGGTCGTTCTCGAGGGCTTCGGCACGGTTGAACTGCTCGCGCACGTACGCCGTGACGTCGTGGTAGAGCTGGGCTTCGAGGTCGGAGAGCTTGTAGGGGACGGTGTAGGCTATGCGCTCAGGGAACAGGTGGGTGCCGTCGAACTTGAGCAGCTTCTCCTTCACCATGCGCCGCATCAGGTCGCTGACCTCGACGGCGTGCACGCCGTCGCGGAAGCGACCCTCGAAGCGATCGCCGTCCAGCAAGGCCATGAAGAGCTGGAAGTCCTCTTCCTTGCCGTTGTGCGGCGTCGCAGTCATCAGCAGGAAGTGCCGTGTCAGCGAGGAGAGGAGCTGGCCGAGCTTGTAGCGCTTGGTGTACTTGATCTCGCCGCCGAAGAATGTCGCGGAGAGCTTGTGCGCCTCGTCGCAGACGACGAGGTCCCAGCGGCAATCCGGGGCTTTGAGCTTCTCTTGTACGTCCTCGTTGCGGGAGAGCTTGTCGAGCCTGGCGATGACGAGGCTGTTCTCGAGGAACCAGTTGCCGGTCCGCGCGGCTTCGAGCTTGTCGTTAGTCAGGATCTCGAAGGGGAGCTGGAAGCGGCGATAGAGCTCGTCCTGCCACTGCTCGGCGAGGCTGCCCGGGCAAACAATCAGGCATCGCTGGAGGTCGCCCCGGGCTATCAGCTCCTTGATGAAGAGGCCAGCCATGATCGTCTTACCGGCGCCAGGGTCATCGGCGAGGAGGAAGCGGAGCGGCTGGCGAGGCAGCATCTCCTCGTAGACGGCCGTGATCTGGTGGGGGAGCGGATCGACGAGCGACGTGTGGACTGCGAGCACCGGGTCGAAGAGGTGAGCGAGACGGATGCGGTGTGCTTCGGAGACGAGTCGAAAAAGCTCACCGTCACCGTCGAAGCTCCAAGGACGACCTTCTTCGACGACCGCGAGCTGCGGCTCGTGATCTCGGAAGAGCAGGACACTGTCGACCTTGCCCGCTGGGTCCTTGTAGGTGAGCTCAACGGCTTCGGATCCGAACCACTGCACGGCGACGACGGTGACGGCGCACTCATGCAGGACGCCGCGGATGGACGCCGTTGGTCGTAGATCTTCGAGTCTTGCCATGTGCAGAAAGGGATCTGTTTGCAGTGATCGCAGGGCGCGGACGGGACCGAAGCTGGAGCTAAAGCGGTCGCAAGAACCTCAGGAACACGCACGGTAGCAGCAAGCGGTAGGTCGCCTCCATGTGGCATCATCTTGCTTCGTAGTAGCCTTGCAACCATCTGGTAGGTTCGGAGCCAGTCCGATGTGTCCTCGGAGCAAGCGTGGGCTTTGACGATCACCAGAACGTAGTGCGTGCAGGGGGGCGAAGGGAACTTCTGTCGCGAATTTGGCCTTGCTCGCGTGCTCGCGAGGGAGGCTGGTTACGCTGCAGTATTGAGGTCTCTACTGTTTGGGGAAGTGCATGGCCAAGGCTGAAGCAAGCGTCGAAGAACTCGTCGGCCGCATCGAACGCGGTGAACTCCGCCTTCCCGAGATGCAGCGCCGCTACGTCTGGCGCTCGACCCGCGTGCGCGACCTCCTCGACTCGCTCTACCGAGGCTATCCCTCTGGCGCGATCCTGCTCTGGGAGACCGACGAGGCCGTGCCGCAGCAGGACTTCGCAATCACCCAGCAGGCCAACCCCTACCAGAGCACGCGGCTTCTCCTCGACGGGCAGCAACGCTTGACGTCCTTGTCGGCGGTGATCCGCGGCGAGCCGGTGACCGTGCGAGGCCGCAAGAAGCCCATCGAGTTGCTCTTCAACCTCGAACATCCGAACGAGCTGGCCTTCGTGACCGAGGTCGAAGAGGACGGCGATGACGAGGAAGACGAGCACGAAGACCTGATCGAAGACGAGGCGGATTCGTCGGCAGACGATTTACAGAAACGCTTCGATCGCATGACCTTCGTGGTCGCGACGCGCAAGCTCGAGCAGCTACCGCACTGGGTCAAGGTCACCGAGGTCTTCAAGAGCGACAGCGACCGACCGTTCTTGAAGCGCGCGGGCATCACGGACTTCGACGATCCGCGTGCCGAGCGCTACAGCCAGCGCCTTGCGCGCCTGCGCGCGGTCCGGAAGTACGTCTACCGGATGGACATCCTCGAGCGATCCCTGTCCTACGACGAGGTCACTGAGATCTTCGTGCGCGTGAACTCACTCGGGGCGAAGCTGCGCAGCTCGGACCTCGCGCTCGCGCAGATCACGGCCAAGTGGCGCGGCGCTCTGGAGACGTTTCAGGCCTTCCAAGAGCAGTGCACGAAGTCTGGCTACGACCTTGATCTCGGCCTCCACCTGAAGAACCTCGTTGCGTTCGCTACGGGACAGTCGAGGTTCTTGACGGTCAGCGGGCTGCCGATCGAGACGCTCAAGCAAGGCTGGAAGGAAAGCACGGCGGGCATGGACTTCGCGCTCAACTTCCTCAAGAGCAACGTGGGCATCGAAAGTCCCGCACTGCTGTCGTCGCCGTTCCTGGTCGTAACGCTGGCATACTTCGGCCATAAGCGCGGCTACCAGATCGATGCCGCCGAGTCGAAGCGTCTCCGACACTGGGCTCTCGTGGCAAATGCGAAGGGTCGCTACTCGCGCGGTTCGAGCGAGAGCTTGCTCGACCAGGATCTCGCGACGCTGCGACAAGGCGGGGGCGCGCGGGAGCTGCTCGATCGACTGCGCTTGCAGGTAGGACGTCTCGACATCGCGCCAGAAGAACTCGAGGGTCGCAACCAGCGCAGTTCGCTGTTCAAGACGATGTTCCTCGCGTTCCGTGCCAGCGGAGCACGCGACTGGCAGAGCAACCTCGCGATCGCGCTCGGACATCGCGGCGCGCAACACAAGCTGCAGTTCCACCACATCTTCCCCAAGGCGCTGCTCAAGCGGCACGGGTTCTCGGCACGCGAAGCCGACGACATCGCCAACCTCTCGTTCATCGGCGGAAAGACCAACCGACAGATCAGCGACAAGCCGCCGGCCGATTACTTCGAAGCGTTGATCGAGAAGTCGGGAACAGCACCGTTCGAGGCTCAGTGCATTCCTTTGGCTGCCGACGTGCTGGCGGTGGATCGCTACAAGCAGTTTCTCGTTGAGCGACGCAAGGCTGTGAGTGTGCGGCTGAATGAGTTTCTCGGGGTCGACGCGTCGCTGTGAGCGATCGTGCAGAGCATCAACCTACTTGCTCTGCTGCGTACCCGTCCTAGGCCACCGCCGGCCTCTTGCCGCTCAGCCGTGCACGACAAACGCCGTTGTCGATCACGCCGACGCCCAAAGTGATCGACAAAGTCGCCTCGACCCTGCCGGCGACAGATGCGACGGCCGCAGCATTGGCATCCTCGCGCTGCCGCAGGTTCGCGCTCTCGCGCGTCGCCTCGTCGTGAAGTCGGGTCACGTGCTCCGCCGCGCACCCGCACTACGCCACCGCCGACAACGCCGCGAAGATATCCCCCGGCAGCGCGTGCGCGAGCTTCCAAGTAATCCCCATCGGGCACTCGCCGACGTGCGACACATACGTCGCCGGGCCCAGAAACCAGAAGTGCTTCACGCTCGTATTCTCCCGCGCAAACAGCAGCACTTCGCTCCCGCGCTGCGCATGCCGCTGATAGCGCTGGCCGGTCGCGCTCACTTCGCGCACCACCGACTGACTCTCCCAATGAATCAGCTCAGGTGAGATCGCATAGTCGCGATACCGCGTCGTCGGCGAGAAGCCGCCGCTCGTCTTGTCGATGGTCATGGCCAGCAGGTCGACGCGCTCGTCGCCAAGGAAGCGCACACCCGTCTGCCACGCGGCGATCTTCGCGCGGGCGTCGCGCGCTTCGCCGAACGCGCCGAGGATCTCGACGCGCGAGTAGCGCGCATGGATCTGCAGCGGGCAATCCGCGTGCGTGCGCAACGCCAACTGTACGTGCGAGATCTTCTCGCGCAGCAGGCGCAAGAGCTCGACGAGTTCCTCGCGCACCGCCTCATGCGCGCGCAGAATCCCGAGGCCCTCGCGCAGCGTCGTGCTCTTGTCGAGCGTCGGCGTGCGGCTGAGCATCGAGCCGACGAGCATGCGCGCGAGGCGCTGGTCGCGCGGCGACCACGCTTCGATCTTAGATGAGCTCGCATCGAGGTCGGCGCCTTGCAGCACGCGCTCGTAGCCGTCGAGCCGCACGGCGTCATCGACATGCTGCATGCGCGGGGGCGCGCTGCGCAGTTCGCGCTCGTTTGGTCCTTCGCACGCCGCGACGATGCCCGCCTCTTCGAGCAGGTCGCGGAAGCAGCGCCGCCGCCCGTCATGCGCGCCATACACATCGCCAAGCTCCAAGCCCGTCTCGTCGAGAAAGCCCCGCAGCGTCGTAGGCTGCCCGGCCTCGTGCATGCGCCGCAGCGCCGCGACCATCTCCTTGTGCCGCGACGGCAGCGCCGAACGCACACTCGCGAGCACCACATCCCGCGACTTCGCATCCAGCTGCATATGGCAGCCCGCAGGCACGTACGGAAAGCCCGACTCGATCTGCTTCACCAGCGTCCCCCGCGTCCCACCGAGGAGCCCCAGCAGTCGCCGATCAAAACGAAACTCAGCCCGGTGCAAGCCAACGAAGTCGAGCACGAGGCACGACGCCTTCCCCTCATCGCGCCGCAGCCCGCGGCCGAGCTGCTGCAAGAAGAGCGTCGCGCTCTCGGTCGGCCGCAGCAAGAGCAGCGTGTTGACGAAGGGCACATCGAGGCCTTCATTGAAAAGGTCGACCGAGAAGAGCACGCGCACACGACCAGCGCGAAGCGCAGCGAGGCCCGCTTCGCGCTCGTGGTCCGAGCTCTTCCCCGACAGCGCCAGCGCAGGCATGCCAGCTTGCGTAAACGCCGCGGCCATGAATTTCGCATGGTCGACGCTTACACAAAAACCCAAGGCCCGCACCGCGTCGACATCGTCGACATGCTTCTGCAACTCGTCGAGCACCCGCAGCGCAAGACTCCCGTCCGCGGTCAGCGCCGCACTGAGCAGCCGCTCGTCGTAGCCGCGCCCACGCTTCCACGGCACGTGCCGCAAGTCCACGCCATCGTGAATGCCAAAGTAAACAAACGGCACCAAGCGCTGCTGGTCGATCGCATCCCACAAGCGCAGCTCCGCCGCGATGCGCCCGCCGAAGATCTCGACGACGTCGAGCCCGTCCGCGCGCTCGGGCGTCGCGGTCAGGCCGAGCGCTTCCTTCGGCGCGAGCCTCTCGAGCAGCCGCCGGTAACTCGCGGCCGCCGCATGATGAAACTCGTCGATGATGACGATGTCGAAGTGATCCTTCGGCAAGCGCTCCACAAGCTCGGCACTCAGGCTCTGGATCGAAGCAAAGACATGGTCGAAGTCCTGCGGCCGCTTCCCGCCGACCCAAAGCTCGCCGAAGCTCGCATCGCGCAGCGCCCAGCGGAAGGTGTCGAGGCTC
This sequence comes from uncultured bacterium, assembly GCA_937858895.1. Lineage (GTDB taxonomy): Bacteria > Planctomycetota > UBA1135 > UBA1135 > JACKHW01. The sequence goes on from CALLZN010000427.1 coordinate 11,322, forward strand.
TGCTCCAAGATCTCTTTGCGGTGCGCGACAAAGAGCAGCCGCGCGCGCGGGCTGCGCTTCTGCAAGCGGCGGAAGTCGACAGCGGCGATGACGGTCTTGCCGGTCCCGGTCGCAGCCACGAGCAAGTTGCGGTGCTGACCGTTGTGGCGCGCGAGCTCGAGCTCTTCGAGCAGGCGCTCTTGGAAGGGCTCGAGCCGCAGCTCGATGGAAGGTAGCGCGAGCCGCTTGCCGCTCTGTTGGTCGCGCTGCACCGCGACGCGGGCCTCGAAAACCTCGCGGTCGAAGTCTTCGAAGTCGCCCTGCTCCCAATACGATTCGAACATCGTCGCGACCTTTTCGACGACGTCCGGGTTGCGCGCGGCGGAGACGCGAAGGTTCCACTCGAGCCCCGGCGTCTGCGCGGAGTAGGTCAGGTTCGACGAACCGACATACGCGGTCGAGAAGCCCGTGCGGCGGGTGAAGAGCCAAGCCTTCGCGTGCAGGCGCGCCACCGTCGTGTCGTAGGAGACCTTGATGCGCGCGCCCATGGCCGCAAGTTCTTCGAGGGCCTCGAGCTGCGTGCTGCCGGTGTAGGTCGTCGTGAGGACGCGGAGCTCGCGCGCGGCCTTGCAGTGGCGCTGCAGGGCCTCGCGCAGCGGCCGGAGCCCCGTGTTGCGGATGAAGGCCATGAGCACGTCGACGCGATCGGCGGAAGCGATCTCGCTCTGGAGCTGCGCGCCGACGCGAGGCTCGCCGTGGGCGTTGGTGAGGAGCGTCGTGTCGAGGAGGGGGGTGATCGGCGCTTCGATCGTCTCGAAGCGGCCGTCGAGTTGGCGGGCGCGGATGGCGCGGAGGACCTGGTCTTGGGGGTGCTCGTTGCGGAGTGCGTCGGGGAACTTGTCTTCGCCTTCGAGGAAGTCGACGAGGCGGCGCGCGATGGCGATGCCGCTCTTGACGCGGTCCTTGTCGCCGAGGCTGCGGATGGTGCGCGCGATGAGGCGCGCGAGGTGAAGGGCGATGCGGTCGTCGGCCTCGGCTGCTTCGAGCTTGCTGCGGGTTGGCTCTGCGGAAGCGTCGAGAGCGTCGAGAGCGTCGAGCTCGCGCGCGAGTCGATCGCTGATGAGCTGTTCGTAGAGACCGCGGGGCTTGGTCATGAGGCGGCGGTGGGCGGCTTGACGGTTCTGTGGGGCGCGAGTCCTGGGGCGCAGGTGATCGTCGTGAGCCTAGCCGCCTTGCTCGGCTCACGTGGCACAGGTTTCAGGCGCCGAATCGCTCCGGGTCAGCGTGGCGTTTCCGCCATTGCCCTCGAGCCTCGACTTCAATGAGCAACCATAGAAGTCTCGTCCGGACCACGTGTCGCGCGCATCACGTGATACTTCTATGGCTCAGCCTATGGCTCTCTATGGCTGATAGCGGACCTGAACTCGGCCCGCCGACAGGCTCAGGGAACCAACGCGCCGGCTACAACCGCGAGGACTGCGCGTCGACGCACGCGCTGCGGGAGCTCCAAGACCGTGCGTCCAAGTGCGAATATCCGTGACGCCGTCGCTTCCGTCGGCCGACCACTACATCCAGTCATCACCAGGCATGATCCTGCGCATGAACGCATCGAACAGCGGCACGGTGAATGCCGTGTCGCCATGGTGCGGGCTCCACACCATGCCCTTGGCAATCAGCTGGCTGCGCGTGGGGCCGAGCGACGTCACCTTGCGACGCAGCACATCCGCGATATCCCCAGACCTGTGGGGCCCAGGGCCCAGCTCTGCCATCGCACGTAGGTAGCGCTTCTCCGACGGCGTGAGACGATCGAAGCGCACCCGAAAGAAGCTCGCGTCCAGGGCCGCGATGGCGGAACTCGACGCCTGGACCACGCTCTCGATGCCGATGGGCGACACATCCGCGACATCCCAAGCGTGCTTGCCCCATTGCTGCAAGAAATACGCGTAGCCACCGGTGACGTCGACGATCTTCGTGAGCGCTTCGGCTGTGATCTCGACACCCTCGTCCGCAAGCGGCTTGGCGATGGCGCGCCGCGCGGCCTCGGCCGGAAGCGGACCGATCTCGGGGAAGTCGAACATCCGCTCGGCGTAGGACTTCGCTCGACCCATCCTGCCGCGCAGCTGGGGCAAGCCAGCACCTACCAGCACGACGGGCAAGCTGCGCTGCGACGTCCGGTGCAGGGCGGTGATGAGCGCCGCCAGCTGCTCCTCTTCGACGTATTGCAACTCGTCGACGAACATCGCGATCGCCGTGCCTGCCTCTCGGGCCGCTTGGCCCGCAGCCTCCAGCAGTGCTTGCAGGTCGTGCTCGAGGTCACCGTTGTCCGCAAGGCCGGGTTCGGGCGCGAAGTCGAGGCCGACCTGAATGTCCTCGTAGGTTGCCTTCAGGGCCGACGCGAAACCGGCGAGCGCCCGCAGTGCGCGATGCGCAACGTCCTTTGCCTTGGCGAAGGACGAGAGGCGCAGCAGGACCACCCGGATCTCGGGGGCCAGAATCGCCGGCAGAGAGCGCTGCTCTGGAGCCTCGACGCGGAGGGTCTGGATGCCCGAGTCCTCGGCATCGTCGCGCATGGCGTCGAGGAGGACGGTCTTGCCGACACCGCGCAGGCCGACCATGAGCACGCTCTTGGAGGGCTTGCCAAGCCGCAGGCGTTCGAGGGCGATCCGGACCTGCTCGCGTAGGTCCTCTCGTCCAGCGAGTTCTGGCGGCCGGGTGCCGGCGCCAGGTGCGAAGGGGCTCCTGACGGGGTCCATGGCCGATTTATAGCGAAGTTAGCGATCTTATCCCAGGAGGATAATTTGGATAATATTGACCAAACTGTCCGCGGCGCCGGCGGATGTCGAGCTGCCGATCGTGGCAGCTGACACGGAAATGCCCAGTATCGTGCCATTTCCCACCATGCAGGCCATTCCCAAGCGGATCGCGTCCACCCTCCGCATGGCCGGACTTAGCACCGACTTCCGCGCTTCCGACTTGGAACCTCTTGGGGAGACCGAACCCAAGCTGGGGACCCTGCTTCATCGAGGCAAGGTGGAGAAGGTGGCACGCGGCCTCTACCGGCTGACAGCGGCGGCTAGCTCCGAGTCGTCGCCGCGTCCCGGCTGGACCGAGTCACTGCGCAGCTTCGGGAGCCGGAAGGCTGAAGATGCTCGTAGTCCATGGCGCGGTGATCGAAGTCGCGCACCTCCGAGTTTCAGGGATGGAGCAGGCTGGTGATCTACGAAATGATGGCGGAGCGCATCACGGCGGTTTCGCAGACAACGTTCGCCGAAGCTGGCCTCCGCGAACGCGACGACTTGCAGCGCTTGCTCGGCAACTCGGCACGGTCGAGAAGCTCCATGGGCAAGAAGCGCCGGTTGTCATCTACTCGATGGCGGCTTCGTCGCCGAGGAGCGTGTCGCTACTCGCGCGGATGTGAAGCTTCGAGAAGGCGGACTCGCTCGACGACGTTCTCGACCGAGTCGCATGCCTTCAACGTGTCGCCGGTAACGAGCAACTTGTCACTGCGGAGGATGGCGAACCAATCCGTGCTATCGCCTCGGATGCAAAGGCCCCATCCCGGATGGTGTTGCAGCACATCCACCACGGACCGCAGAGCTTCAGCCGTGAGCCACGCGGGCTCGAGGAGTTCGGCGTAGATGTATCGCTCATAGCTGTTGTACTGATTCTCGATCAGCGACAGGCTGCCTGATTCACATTCGACGCCTTCGAGTTGCGTCAATGCGCAGAACACTCGATGGAAGACCTCCCAGGGGATGTCGCGGTCACCAGGCTGCCCATCATGCACTCGGTCGGCGTCGTAGTATTCGATCTTCATGTTCTGGTCTCGCGCTGCGCCGCAGTCGGCACAGCTTGCTCTGTCTCGCGAGCGAAGTGGCCGTCCACAGGATGCGCAGTCCCGACCGTACTGTGCAATGCGGTAGTGCCAGGTTGCATTGAGGCTGGGGAGCCGACCACTTCCTCGTCACGGTCGAAGCACGTGCAAGTGCGCTGAGCCAATGGGCCGTGAGGCCTCCGCGAGCTGACGAAGTCCGGACAACAGAGCCAGGCTCCTGCGTCCTGATTCGAGCACGCGACAGCGGCTTGTCGACCCGAAGCCTGCATATGGAGTGCGACGTGAATATGCTCCACCCATGGACTGGCGCGCACGAATCACGATTGAGCACACGAAGCGCAACGGCAAGCCGTGCATTCGTGAGCTGAGAATCACCGTATCGGACATCCTCGACTACCTGGCTTCGGGTATGTCGCAAGATGAGATCCTGGCCGACTTCCCGGATCTCGAGCGGGAGGACATCCGTGCAACGCTGGCGTTCGCCGCCGATCGTGAGCGAAGGCTTGTTGAGATCGACCAGGATGCGCCTGCTGATCGACGAGATGCTCCCTCCGAGAAGCGCGGCCGCCGATAAGGCTGAGCATACTGTCGATTCATGAGCCGACTGCTGTCAACACGACGAGCTGCAGGCCGCGAGCGCGCGGCTGGGGACGAGGTCGGTAGCAAGCTGGTAGTGCTACTGGCAGTGATCTCTTGGAGTTTGACTCGAGCGATGGCATGGACGTTCGCAGGCTTCGACCGGATCACATCGGATCCCGACATTCTAGGAGGCAAGCCCTGCGTCCGCGGCATGCGCCTCAGTGTGCAGCGAGTGCTGCAGGTCCTCGCAGAGAACCCGAGTTGGGAAGAACTGCGCGCCGACTATCCGGACCTCGAGCCTGATGACATTCGTCAGGTGCTCGCGTTCGCTGCGTCGCAAGTTGACGACGAGGTGCTTCCGCTCGAAGCCTCGTGATTCCCTTGCTCTTCGATCAGGGCCTCCCGCTACGTGCGGCAGCGACCCTTCGCGAGGCGGGTCATGACGTAGTTCACGTCAAGGAGCGCGGCTTGCAGCGCGCTAGCGATCGTATCGAACGATATTGACCTTCAACAGCGCAGCTTCGTCGAGGGCCATCCGCCCAAGGATATTTGGATTCGGCTCGGAAACCGTTCGACCACGGACATCGAAGAGTTACGTTGCGATCGACACTCCGACGTCGCCGACTTCTTTAACAAGGTTGACGACTCGTTCTTCATCCTCGCCTGAGTTGCCACGTGGCGGCTGAGCTGCGCTCAGCGAGCGGGGCGAGTTGTTCGAGGGCTTCGAACTGCGCGCTGCGGTGTTCTTCGTCGTGAGCACGTCACGACAATTCCTTGTCCCTTGCCCGCCGGGCGAGGCTAGGAATCGGGCCTATCGCCACTCCGGCAGAAGCCTGAACCATGGCGTGGATGCGCTTGTCCCGTCATCCAGTCCGAGTATGCTAAGCGCTCGTCCCTTCATCTCATCTCGTCATCCTTGTGCAATGGACTCGATACTATTCACTGAGCTTGCTTCCAAGACACGTGTTTCGACCGCCGAATCCGTAGGCCTCGCTGCCTTAGGCCGACGAGCGACTTTGCACTTTGCAGCCCGGTCGTGTTTCTGGTGGGCCGCGATCGCGGCGATTGCGTTCGCCTCTCCTCTCATGGCGGCTCAGGGCCACGACGGCGACGTATGGTTTCTCGTCGCGAAGCGTTCACAGATGCCGCAGGCCAGCTTTCTCTTACCGCCTTCGATGAACGCCGTCGGCGACCTCGTCGTGCGGCGGCGCAACAACGCCGGCAACGACCTCTCGGTGTTTCCTGACAGCGCCCAAGTGGCCAACAACGGATCGACGCCACCGAGCGTCGTAGTGGGCTCGACGAGCTCGTCGTGGATCCTGAACTCGTTTCCCGTAGTGAACGCCAGTGGCCTGGTTGCCCGGTTCACGCTGGCGAACGGCTTCAGTACAGTCGGTCATCATGTCCCGCCGGGCTACACATACACGCGGATTGCGCAAGGGGGACCGACGACACTGCCGTTTACTTTCGTGGGCAATATCCTCGACCTCGATAGCACAGGGCGACTTGCGCTTTATGGCGAGTGGGGTACCACGACGAATTTCAAAGCGATCTTCCTGTCGGCGACTGAGATCACGTCGCCGACTGCCGCTCCGAAGCTCGCCAGCACGCAGGGCGGCGCGTTCTCGAATCTCGATGCCTACGTCGATGCATCGGTCGATGGCGCGCATGTCGTATTCCGCGGTGTTTCGCCAACATTCGGTACCGGCATCTTCAGCAGCCAAGGGTCATCCGCCGTCGCGACCGATCGTGCTGGCTGGACAGTGACCGGCTCGCGGCCTGCAACCAACAGCCAAGGCACCGTCGCGTTCTATGGTCAGCGCGCGAGTGGTGAGGGTGTGTTCCTGTGGTCGGGAGGCGCGAGCCCTGTCACGAGGTTCGCCGGTAGCTTTGGCCAGCCGTCGAACAGCCCAATGGTCGGCTTTGCGCCGGCATCCTACGCAAGCCTGAACCGGATTGCGGTGAACGACCTGAACCAGGTTGCCTTTGTCGCCTTCAATGCCGACGCGAAGCTTGCACTCTACTCGACAAACCTCGGCGCGATGCAGGAGTTGTTGGCGGTAAACGATACGCTGGCGATCGGCACGGAGCGCGCAGTCGTCACCGGCTTGGCGCACTGGGATGCGCTCTCGGAGGCCGGTCAAATTGCGGTTGTTGCGGACGTGACGGTGGGTAGCGTTAGCGACCAGTGGCTGCTGCGTCGCAATCGAGCGTCGTACCAGACGAAGGTGGTCGAGAGCCCGGTTCGACCGAGCTGGTGGAGCGCGACCAAGGCTCAGCGCACCGGCTACTTGCTCCGTGCCGTGCCGAACAGCGGCGTGCCGTTCAAGGCGAGCGTCACGCTCGCAAGCGCCGGATGCAACTTGACGTCGACGGCGAACCTGCTGACCTTTCACGGCTTCCCCGTTACGCCGATCGAGCTGCAGCGTTGGCTGAACGATGGCTGGCAAGCGGCTACGACAGCCGCCGAAAAGAACCGCTACGTGCGCAAGGCGACCAACGACTTCGACGAAGACTTCGTGACGCGTTACACGTTGGAGCGTGCTGGTGTCAGCGGCCCGAACCTGTTCGTAGAATTCTTGGGGATTTACCGCAACCAGGCGACCAACGGTCGCGAGAACCTTGACCGCGTAATTCGCAGTCTGCGCGATGGCCAAGCCGTCAAGCTGCGGGTGCCGAACGGCCAGGGCGCCGGCTACGACCGCTTCGGCCACTACGTGTTGGCCTATGCGCTGAAGAACCCCAACACTGCAGACAGCGCGCTCAGCGCGGACGACGTGCTCATCCACGATCCGGGCAACAGCGGCATGCGCACCCTTGGTGATTATGGCCGCAAGAAGGGCTACGACAGCTCGGATCCCGGTTGGTTCGAGCAGAATCGTACTCAGGGCACGAGCCCGCAGCCGCGCTACCGTGTTTACTTGTATGGCACCGTGCCGATTACACGACTGCCGGCGTATCAGCCGACGAGCGCGATCTACGTCGCTTCACCAGTCGATGTTCTTCTGGTCGATCCGCAGGGGCGGCGACTTGGCATCGATTCGATGCGGCAGACATACCGCGAGATTCCAGGCGCTGACTACTACGAGGAGGACAGCTACTCGACCCTCGACGACGAGCCGCCGACGGAGCGAGTTTGGACCAAGCCGGACGCCGCGAAGTGGTTGCGCATCCCGCAGGCCGCGGTTGGCGACTATCGCATCGAGATCACCGGCACCGGCACTGGCCCGTACGAGCTGCACCTGAGCGGTGGCGCGTTGGGCTTCGACCAAGGACTGATTGCCGGCAGCGCGACGCCGAACCTGCGGCGGATCGTCGAAGTCACGCGGTTGCCGCGCGGCGTGCGCAGCTACGGCCGCAGCACGCCGGCTTGCCGCGGCGACATTCGGCAGACGACTGCTGACGTCCCGACAACGCCGAACCCGGCGTTCCAGTTACGTTGCCGCTCGGCGCCGCCTTTGGCTGTCGGGTTGCTCGGACTCGGTGTCGCGTATCCGACCGGTCTGCCGATCGTCGGCATCGATTTCTATCTCGACCTGGCCTTGTCACCTGTGTTCTTGCCCGTGAGCACGGACGCGAACGGCGAGGTGACGACCCCGCTACCTCTGCCTGCCAACCTGCAGCCCGGCACGCGCTTCGCAACGCAGTATGTCTGGCTGAACACGACAGCGTGCACCGGTGCAGGCCCGTGGAGCGCGAGCAACCCGCTCGAGCTGCAAGTTCAGTAAAGCAAAATCGAATCCGTCCAAACGAACCAGGTCCGGCCCGCGGGTCCTCGTTGCACGGAACCGGGCGTTCGATAGGACTAGCGCACGCCGCCGCCAAGCCTCGTGAAGTTCCCAGACGCGTGCGCGACTTCGAAGACGCTTCGGCGCGACGTGACGACTAGCCGCTTGCCAAGCACTGCGAGCGCGGCGCCGGGGCTCCAGGGGCCTTCTTCGCCCAGGCGAGTTTCCTTCCCCGTCGACGGATCGATGGAGTAGAGCGATCGATTTTCCATGGTGTAGAGCTGACCCTCTCGAGCGACGAGGGTTGTGACACCTTTGAAGCGCTCCGTCTCGATTCGCGTGCCAAGGCCCGTGCTGGGATCCACGAGATTGAGGCCAGTATCACACGCGATGCAGAGCTTGTCTTGCAGGCACGTCATGGTCGAGGTTGTAGGCCACGCGCCGGCGGAACCGATTCTTCGATAGCTGCCGTCTTGGGGGTTCACGACCAACAAGTCGTCGTGTTGAACCACGAAGAGCATCGTTCCCCAAGCGGCGATTGCAGCCGTTCCCGTCCATCGGCGCTCGCCGAGGACCTCGTAGGATCCGTCACTCGGGTCGACGCTGTGCAGTCTGTCGTCTTGAATGACGAAGAGGCTATCGCCGAGGGCGGTCATTGCGATACTTCCGCGCCAGCTACACTGGTGCCCGAGCCGCGTGCGCGTGCCATCGTCACCGACCGCGTAGAGTCGGTCGTCTTGGATGACGAAGAGGCGGCCGTCGACTGTTGCGGTGTCGATGTCGGGATGTACCCACGCACTGCGAACCGGACGCACGCCGACGTGATTGCTTGCGAGCGACGAGAGATTGAGGTTGTTGTACCGTTCGAACTCTGTGTCTTCAGCCTCCGTGAGACTTCCACCTCCGACGAAGCGCTGCGCGGGGGCATCATCGCCTTGCAACCACTCCCATAGATTTCCATGCACGTCGTGAAGTCCGAAGGCATTCGCAGGCAACTCTGCAATGCGATGCAAACGCCGCCCGGAGTTTTTTCTGTACCAACCAATGCGCGCAAGATCGGACTCTGCATCTCCGGCCCAGTAACGCGTCGTGGCGCCCGCGCGGGCTGCGTAGTGCCACTGCTTGGATGTCGGCATGGACAGGCCGCGGGGCGCGAGCCACTCGATGCAGTCGAAGTAGGTGATATTGCTCTGCGGCAGATCACCGGCGGCTACCGTTTGACCACCGATCAAGCGCTGCCACTGATTCCGCGTGAGCTCGGTCTTGGCTATCAAGAAATTCTCCGGCAGCAGGACGAGGATCACGCCGTGGTCGGTACCAATCACGGCGCGGCCGCTCGTGAGTGGACCTTCCCACGCTGGAATAGAGCCGGTGCCTCCAGCCAAGAACTCCCAACATCCCGACTGGGCGTCGACGCCGAGTGGAAGCAAGGTGTCGTCCATATCGCTGCCCAGTGAAGTCAAGTCGGCTCTTCCGCTCGCGGCAATCGCATTTTTGAACAAAGCCCACTTCGCGTGATAGTCCTCGAAGGCTCGGCGATGCCTCTCGAGCGTCGGCAGGAGCGCGCGTGCCTCTCGTTGGACCTCGTCCTCTGGATCCAGCTCGAGCGCATCGATGCGCCCGCGAACCTCCGTCGCGGCATGGATCCAGTCCTGCCGTCGCGCGTTGGCAGCGACTTCGTAGAGCGATGCGGTCGTGGCTGCGGTGTCGAGCAAGTTCGCGACGACGAGGCTGCTCGTCGATCGATCGAGGCTTCGTTCCGCGCGCTGTGCATGCACGGCGTTTCGATCGGCGCGAATCGCGAAGAAGATCGCAATCACAGTCCCAGTGACCAGCGACACGAAGGTCGCGGCTGCGCCCACGACGACACCGCGGTGTCGTCGAGCGAATTTCACGAAGCGATAGGCGCTCGTTGTGGGGCGCGCGAGGATCGGTTCGTCCGCGAGGTAGCGGCGAATGTCCGCCGCGAGTTCGGCCGCCGACGCGTAACGCCGTGAACGTTGCTTCTCGAGCGCCACTTGTTGAATCGTCTCGACGTCCTTGCGGATCAGCGCGTTGATGCTGCGCAGCGGAGTCGGCTCCTTGCTACGAATCCAGTCCGCGGCGACCGCGATCGAACGTCCCTGGACATCGATCGGTACTTGACCGCTGAGCAACTCGAACATGACGACGCCGAGTGAGTAGACGTCGGATTGCGCATCGATCAAGTCGACGCGGCCGGCGACTTGTTCGGGGCTCATGTAGGGCAAGGTCCCCATGATCTGACCGGGCATCGTGTTCAGCGATGCCGTCATGAGGTCCGATTCCGTCACTCGAGCGATCCCAAAGTCGAGCACCACGACTCGTCCGGTCTCGCAAACAAGAATGTTGTCCGGCTTGAGGTCTCTGTGGATCACGCCTTTTCGGTGTGCGTAGTCCACGGCATCACAAACCTGTGCGATCAGTCGCAAGCGCCCCTGGATGTCGAGCTGCTGGTCCTCGGCGTAGCGGGACAGCGAAACACCGCGGACGTACTCCATCGCGATGTACGGCTGTTCGACCCGGAACGGTGCTTCGCCGGCCGTAGTCGTCCCGATGTCGTAGACATGCGCAATGCCGGGATGTTGCAGCCGACCGAGAATCGCTGCCTCTTGGCGGAAGCGTTGCAGGAGCTCCTCGGACTCGAGTCCCGGGCGCAGGAGCTTGAGCGCAACACGGCGGCCAAGGGTCCTTTGCTCGGCGAGCCACACGACACCGATGCCGCCGCGTCCAAGTTCTTCGATGAGCGTGAAATCACCTATCGACGATCCGTGGACCGTCCCGCCGTGTTCGTTGCTGCGGGGTGGGGCGCCGCCGGGCGGGGCTGATCCGCGACCCTCCGCTGCGACCTCGTCGTCGAGCGCGAGAAGTTCTTCGACGCCACGACGCAGCTCGTCGTCGTCGCCGCAGTGGGTCCGCAGGAAGGCCGAGCGTTGATCCTTCGGAACTTCGAGTGCAGCGAGGAAGAGCTGGCGGTGGCGGGCGATCGACTCTCGTTTCATGACGCGGAAACCTCATGGGGTCGAGCCAGCACTCGTCGAAGCGATGGTCGCGATCTCGCGCGACATGATAGGTCCGCCTCGGCGCGTTGCGCGGCTCCGCAATAATCGCGCGTGCGAGGATCCTCGAGGTCGAGCCGGCCCCTGTGCCGACGCAAGGCGGGCCCGGTCGTGGTCCCGGCTTGGAAGGTCTCGTCGTCGCCTCCGCCGTACCCGCTATTAAAGAATGTGCGCCTTCCCGTTAACAGCGGCTACTCATATTCACGTCAGCGACAACAACGGCTGGGCTAGGAAACGCTGGACCACCCGACACTGCGACGCCACGACTGCGGGCGGCGAAGCCGCTCTCGTGCCCGATCCGCTGCCGCCGGAGCCGCCGCTCGAGCTCTGATTCGAGCGAGGCTGGCCGGATGCGCCCGGG
>CALLZN010000428.1 GCA_937858895.1 uncultured bacterium
CGCAGGGCGACTGCGGCCTGACCGGCCGCAAGATCATCGTCGACACCTACGGCGGGATGGGACGTCACGGCGGCGGGGCCTTCTCGGGCAAGGACCCGAGCAAGGTCGACCGCTCGGCCGCCTACGCCGCGCGCTGGGTCGCGAAGAACCTCGTCGCTGCGGGCCTCGCCGATCGCTGCGAAGTGCAGGTCAGTTACGCCATCGGTGTCGCCCAGCCGACGTCGATCCGCGTCGACAGTTTTGGCACGTCGACGCTGCCCGACACGCAGCTCGAGGCCCTGGTCCGCTCCACCTTCGACCTGCGGCCGAAGGCGATCATCGAAGCGCTCGATCTCCTGCGCCCGATCTACACGCAGTCGAGTTCCTACGGCCACTTCGGCCGCGATGTCTTCCCCTGGGAAGCTTTGAATCGCGTCGACGCCCTGCGCGCTCAGGCAGCCAAGAAGCCCGTGTGAAGGCCGCTGCGCCCAGCGGAGCGACAATGTGCAGCGACCGCCGCGCTTCTTTCGGCGACCTCGACTGGTGCATCCATCGTTCTTTCGCTATAGATAGATTGATCGCGCTGGGCGCGGTCCTGCACACAAGCTGCCTGCATCCCCTGGCCGAACCATTGGTGAAGCCACTGAACCACGACGCCAAAGCACGGCGAAGGAAAGCATGGTCGACACGAGCGAAAAGGTGAATTTCAAGGTCAAGGACCTCGCGCTGGCTGATTGGGGCCGCCGCGAGATCCGCCTTGCCGAGAAGGAAATGCCCGGCCTCATGGCGCTGCGCGAGAAGTACGCGACCAAGAAGCCGCTCAAGGGCGCTCGCATCGCGGGCTGCCTGCACATGACGATCCAGACCGCGGTCTTGATCGAGACGCTGATCGAACTCGGTGCCGAAGTCACCTGGTCGTCGTGCAACATCTTCTCGACGCAAGACCACGCGGCAGCGGCCATCGCCAAGGCCGGAATCCCAGTCTTCGCGTGGAAGGGCATGACCGAGGAAGAATACGAGTGGTGCATCGAGCAGACGCTCAACTTCCCGAGCGGCGAGCCCCTCAACATGATCCTCGATGACGGCGGCGACCTCACGATGATGGTCCACGAGCGCTTCCCGGAGCTGCTCACGAACATCCGCGGCATCTCCGAGGAGACGACGACCGGGGTGCACCGCCTGCAGCAGATGCTCGACCGCGGTCAACTCAAGGTCCCGGCCTTCAACGTCAACGACTCGGTCACCAAGTCCAAGTTCGACAACCTCTACGGCTGCCGCGAGTCGCTGGCTGACGGCATCAAGCGCGCGACCGACATCATGATGGCTGGCAAGGTCGTCGTGATCTGTGGCTACGGCGACGTCGGCAAGGGCTCGGCAGCGTCGATGAAGGGCTTCGGTGCTCGTGTCCTCGTTACCGAGATCGACCCGATCTGCGCGCTCCAGGCAGCGATGGCTGGCTTCGAGGTCACGACCCTCGAAGAAGCCGCCCCGATGGGTGACATCTTCGTCACGACGACGGGTTGCTGTGACGTCATCCGCAGCGAGCACCTCGACCGCATGAAGGACGAGGCCATCGTCTGCAACATCGGGCACTTCGACAACGAGATCGACGTCGCCTACCTCGAAGGCCGCTCGGACATCGAGAAGCTCGAGATCAAGCCCCAGGTCGACCGCTACACCTGGCCCGATGGTCACAGCATCATCTTGCTGGCCGAAGGCCGCCTCGTGAACCTCGGCTGCGCGACCGGCCACCCGAGCTTCGTGATGTCGACGTCCTTCACGAACCAGGTCCTCGCGCAGATCGAGCTCTGGGAAAAGAAGGGCCAGTACCAGGTCGGCCTCTACGTCCTGCCCAAGCACCTCGACGAAGAGGTCGCGCGCCTGCACCTCGACAAGCTCGGCATCAAGCTCTCGAAGCTCACCAAGGAGCAGGCCGAGTACCTGGGCGTGCCGCTGGAAGGCCCCTACAAGCCCGAGCACTACCGCTACTGAGCCGCATTTTTCTCCGGAGCCTCGGTCCGGAGCTTTCCCTTGGCAGGGGCGGCAGTTAGGCTGTCTCTTTCCGCGCGTGAGGTCTGCGTCCCCCGTAGGCCTCACGATTGAGCACGGCTGCACCGGCGGCCGTATCGCGAGACTCTTGCCATGTCGGGATCCAAGTTGCGCCAAGCAGGCTTCACGCTCATCGAGCTCCTCGTCGTCATTTTCATCATTGGCATCCTCGCGACCGTCCTGCTGACGCAAGTCGGGACTGCGAACCAATCGGCGATCGAGTTCCAGTGCCAGAGCAATCTCCGCAACCTCTACGGCGGCATCCAGAACTACAAGCTCAAGCACTCGGGCAGCTATCCGGCCGGCGGCGGACGTAAGTTCCTGTGGTCGATCTGGCGCGAACTCGAGCACAGCGACAACAACCGGCGCATGTTCTTCTGTCCCGAGGTTCTCTCGGCGGCTCAGGATCTAGTCGACCTCAAGTCGTCGGCCGCAGACTTCTGGAAGCAAGAAGAGGACCTACCCCGCGAGGCCATGTCCTACGCTGCCCGCGCCCCGAAACACAAGCGTGGCATGGACAAGGCGAGCGAGGCCATCATCGCTGATGCGAACGATGGCGTGATGAACCACAAGACGGGCAACACTGTCGTGCTCTATGGCGACGGCAGCGTCAAGCTCCTGCTCAAGACCGACCTCGAAGACGCGGGCATCTGGCCGACGGACGACCCCGACTTCGTGCTGACGACCGGGGAGGGATCGGTGCACAAGGACTTGTCCAAGCTCACGATCGACTGAGTCGCATGAGGCGTCCGGGCCAGGACGCCTCCGTTTCTCTTCGCCTCGCCGTCCGCCTCTACCTTCGCCTCAAACCCCTCATTCGAATCCTCCACGAGAATCGTAAGGACCCGCTGAATCGCATGACATCGAAGCTCTTCATCCTCGGTTTCGTCGCCGTCCTCGCCCAGGCTCCCGCGGTGATCGCGCAGGACGAGGACCACGGCAAGCGTTGGTACCTCGACGTCAAGTACTCGAAGCTCGCGCCGCTCGTCGTGACGTCGGCGGTTGGCAAGGACCGCGTCTACTGGTACACGATCCTCGAAGTCACGAACAAGACCGGCGCCGCGCGCAAGCTCGACCTCGTCGCCCGTGCACTGCACCCCGAGGACAAGAAGAACTCCGAGTCCTTGCCCGGCCTGCACCCCGAGGCCACGCAGAAGATCGCGAAGAAGGTCGGCAAGGAAGACCTCGTCAACATCCTCGCGCTCAGCGGCGAGATCGGTGACGGTGAGTCCAAGAGCGTGGCCGTCGTCTTCAGTCGCATCTCGGACCTAGCCCACTTCATCCACGTGCGCGTGGGCGGCCTGACGAACAGCGTCTACGTCGAAGGCAAGAAGGCCTGGCGCGAGAAGACCGAGGTCCAGCTCGCCTTCCACCGCGTCGGCGACGAGTTCGACGTCACGAAGAACGAGGTCTTCGACAAGGGCAAGACCTGGATCACCGTCGAGCGCAGCGAGATTCGCTGAGACCCCTTGAGCGAAGCGAGATTCGCTGAGGACGCGTCGAGCGAAGCGAGCGTCGCTGGCTCAGAACCGGAACTCAGCAAAGACGAAGAGCACGCGCGCCCGATAGCCTTCGTCCCGCGCCGCGATCGTCTGACCCTCATAGTCGAAGTAGCTCGCCCGCAGCCCGAGCGTCATCTGCTCGTCGAGGCGGCAACGTAGCTCCTCGCGGACCTGGAAGAAGGTCGAGTCGAGGCTGCCATCGGTGTCCGTCATCGAGAAGGCCGTCGTCGAGTGCAGCTTGCCGACGATCGGCGTCTCGAAGAGCAGGTCCGCGAGGACGGCATCTCCGCGGAAGCGAATCAGGCGCGGCACCGGCGTGATCGCCGGCGCGAAGTAGAAGTTCGTGAGCGTCTGGGAGCGCGTGCGCGTGAAGCCGACTCGCGTGGACGCGCGCGCGCCCGCATAGGGTTGGAAGCCCGCGCCGACCCCGTACTGCTGGGTGTCGATCTCGGTCGAAGCAACGTCGTTCTCGCCGCGTCGCCACTTGGCCCAAGCCTCGATGTGGCCATCGTCGCCGTCCGCCGACAAGCGGCGGCGCACGCGCAGCTTGCCGAAGTGCCCGACTTCGGGTTGGGTCTCGGTCGGCAAGGCGTCGTCCGTGCCCTGCCAGCGGAAGTCACCGCGGATGCGCCAGTCGGTAGTCGGGCGGTAGTCGAAGCTGAGTTCGGGGCCATGCGTGCGGATCTTGCCGGCACGGAAGTCGCGGTCGAGCGCGGCGAGGTCGGGGACCTCGAGGTCTTGCTCGAGGTAGCGGTAGCCGGCGACGAGCTCGAGGGCGTCGTCATCGAGGAGGCGCTGCTCGATCGCGAGACGACCCTCGCGGTCGGTTGAGCGCACACGCGTCACTTGCCGCGCCCGGTCAATCAGGGTCGTTGACGAACGGATCGTCGTCTCGGTGAGGTCGAGGTCGAGGCGGTCTCGCAAGTCGCGCCAGGCAAGCTCGAGGAGCAAGCGGCTCTTCGCAGCGATGGGCTCGGCGTAGTCGACTTCGCCCGACAAGAAGCGCTGCGACCCGCGGCCCAAGCCGCTTGTCTCGGGCCTGAAGGCCACCGTGTCGAAGGCCTCGAGCTCTCCGCGCTCGACGACGCGCACGTCGTGGTCGAGGCCGAAGAAGACCGCGCGCAGCTCGCGAGCCTCGGCTTCACCCCAGGCAAAGCGCAGACTGCCATCGAGGCCGCGGCGCGACGCGCGGCTCTGGCTCGCTTCCCGCTCGGTGAAGCTCGGCGCGTCAGGGCTCGGCCGCGCGTAGCGCAGCTCGTCGCGCTGCCGCGTCGTCTCCCAGCCGAGCTCCAAGGCCAAGGTCGCGTCACTCGCTGCGCCGAGGACCGACTCGCTTCCGATGGCGACCCGATCGCTCACCAGGCGACGATCAACCGGGATGCCGGTTGCCGGCACGAGCGGCGAGCTGTCGGGGTTGCCGATCGACGAGGCGAGCGTGCGCTCGTCATGGTCGACGCGGTCCCACATGAGCTCGAAACGCGTCGCGGCGAAGTCGATGCCGAGCAGCGCATCGCTCTGGTCGCGCTTGGACGAGAGGCTCGCCCAGTCGCCGGTCGCGTCGTAGACCCAACGCGTGCGCCTCGTGCCGCCGTCGACTTCGAAGCCATCGAAGGCCTGGGAGCTCGCGCGCAACCACGACGAGCGATCCTCGAGCCCACCGCCTTCGATGGCTGCGAGCTCGCGCCCATCGCGTTTCGCGCGCAGCTCGATCGCGTCGAGGCGTGGCCCTTTGTCGAGGTCGAAGTCGTGGTCGAAGAGGCGCTCGTTCCCCGACACCGAGACGAAGCGGGCGCCAAAACGCGCGAGGCCCGAGAAGTCGATTCCTGATGCTTCACGCTCCAGTTGCGGCAAGGTCCGTGCTTCTGCCGGCAAAGGCGCTGGCGCGCCTAGCGAGCGCTCGCCGCTCTGCTCGGACTGACGCTTCAGAGCCTCGCTCTTCTCAGCCAGGATGCGGATCGCCAACTCACGCGACGGGTGCGAAGCGGCCAGCGGCGACCCGGTCACTGGATCGAGGCGCGTGTGGCATTCGATGCACGCCTTGGCGCCGCTCCCGGGCTTGTCTTGGAGCAGTGTGCTGCGCGGTGCCTTCTGGTGCGCGAGGCCATTCTGGTGACAGAGCAGACACGAGGCCTCCTTGCCGTAGCGCGGGTCCAGCGAAGCGTCGAGGAAGCTCGCGTGCACGCTGCGCTCGAGGCTCTTGTGTTCACCTGGGTGGCAGACCGTGCACGAAGGTGCCGTCACCGCAGCCGCTGCGGCCAACCTCACGTCCTGCAGGCCAGCGCTGTCAGCGCCGTCAGAGCCGAGAAAGAGAGCCAGAGTCGCGAACGGAAGCCCAAAGAGCGCAAGCGCGCCCGCCAAGTCGATGCTCATGTCTGGGGCTCAGCGGAAGAAGAAGCGATTGCGATTGCTGCCATGCACCTTGACGTGGCAGTCGAGACAGTTCTGGTAGCGCGAGCCCGGACTCATGTCGTGGAAGGCCGGCAGGTCCGCGTGACACTGCAAGCAGTTGTCGCGCGCCCGCACCTGGTCGAGCAGCTTGCGGTTCGGCGAGCCGTGGGGCTTGTGGCAGGCCATGCAGCCAAGCGCCTTGTCGGCGTGGTGCGGGAAGACGAAGGGCCCCCGGAACTCCTTGTGGCAGTCGACGCAGGTCCGTGCCATGCGCCGGGCCGACGACGGCCCCGTCTCGACCGGATGGTGGGGGTCGTGGCACGAAGAACAATGAAACGTGCCTTCGCCGATCGGGTGGCGGTTGACGTGTTGGAAGTCGAGGGCCGTCGCTGCGTGGCAGTTCGCGCAGTTCTTGTTGGCGTCGAGGACGCGATCGCGCTTGCTGAGGCCCGAGCCCGGTGAGTGGCAGTCGATGCACGAGGTCTTCGCGCGCCCATGCGCGCCGAGCGAGAAACCGCAGACCGAACGATCCCCGCCGTGGCAGGCATTGCAGGCCTGCGCGACCGTTGCCGCGTTCACGTCACGAAGCGACACGACGAGGTCCTTGGCGCCGCCTGATCGCGCGTGGTCGGCGGCACCGCTGTGGCAGGCGACGCAGCCTTGCCCCGGGGGCAGGTCGAGGCGGGCGAGCTCGCTGTGCGTCGTGCCGCCGATGTGGGCAGGGCCAAATGCCTCCGCGTGGCAGGCATAGCAGCTGCGGTTCTCGGCGCTCGCGTCGCCGCTTGCAGTTTCGACGAGGTCTCGGGCGGCGAGCGTCGGGTCTCCATCGCGGTGCACGACGTGGCAGGTCGTGCAGCGCAGTCGCTCCGCCGGTGACAAGAATGGCGGCTTCACGTCGTTCTTCCAGTGGAAGCGCACGGGGTCGACGTCGTC
>CALLZN010000429.1 GCA_937858895.1 uncultured bacterium
ATACGGCGGCCACCGAGATCTACACTCTTTCCCTACACGACGCTCTTCCGATCTCTCCAGTTCGCTTCGTGTCTCCATGGCGGTGACTTTGGAACCAACTCATGCCTTGCGCCAGCTTGCAAACTCGAGGGTCAGTCGAATCCCCGCCCCGATGGGAAGCGATCGAGGTGGATCTGCCACCACTTACTCGACGCGAGGCGCTCGGTCCCGGCGCCTCGATGGGCCTCCCACAACTCGTGGGCGCGCTTCAAGAACAGATTGCGGTCATCGGCGCGCTCGAGCTCCTCGGCGAGCTCGGCTGCGAGAACGAGGGCGGGACTCGTGAACTCTTGGCAGCCGATTCCGCCGCCGGGGAGGAACTTCTCGGGTGCGCCGATGGCATAGGCGTGCTTCGGGCCAGCGCCGTCTTGCCAGCCGTCAGTGGCCATGACGCGACAAACTGTCAAGGCGAGCTCCGCGAAGCGCGGGTCCTGGAACTCTCGGTATGCGGCGACCATGCCCATGACGTAGATGGCCTGCTGCCAGGGCGCGTCGAAGTCGACTCCTTCCCCAACCGCTCGTCGGTCGCCGAATTGGGCGACGGCAGCGCCCGAAGCCGTTTGTGCCTCTTCGAGGATGGGGATGCGCTCGATCGCGAGCTGGCGGAGCGATGGGTTTCGAGTTGCGCGATGGATGAGGGCGAGGGCCTTCATGCACCAGCCCTCGCCGCGGCTGTGTCGTGCCTTCGAGAAGTAATACTTGGCCGGCCGCAGCATGCCCTTGAGCTGCTCGCCGAGCATCGCGAGTTCGTCCTTGAGCCACGGCATGCCTGTCATGCAATAGCACTCGTAGATCAAGTCGACCGTGAAGTGCTCATAGTCGAAGGCGTTGAAGCCGTGGGGGCCGCCGTACGGAAGTAGCAGCTCCTTTCTGTGCAACTCGGCAGCTTCCGGCAGATGGCTGCGACCGAGGGTCTCGCGCGACACCCACGTGTCGCCACGGCGCATCGGCAGCCCTTCGAGATAGATGTCCTGGTCTGGTTCGACTTGGAGACCGAAGAGGTGATACGGACGTACCGATTGCTGCAAAGCTTGGGCAAGAGCCATGCTCATCAAGCCGGCGTGTCGAGCACGGTAGGCAGCGTGGAGCGCGATCGGAGTGTTGCGTGGCGTGCCGGTCTGATGCGTCGAGGGCGCATCGCCCCACGTGCCGAATGGACCGAAATGCTCGCGATCGAGCCACTGAAAGTAGGCCGACTCGGCGGCGGACCTTGCCCGCGGTGTCGCAGGTGCAGGACCGCCGTGCGCGTTGGCAGCGCGTGTCCGCCTTAGGTCATCGACGTCGATCATGGGGATCAACGGCGCGGCGGCGAGAGCGTGAGCGCTGTCGCGACGTCGTTGCTCCTCTTCGTTCGTGCTGCGGATACGCGGGTTACCCAACGGTGCGAAGAGCACGAAGTCAAAGAGCTTGGTGCAAGCATCGCCCAGATAGTGCGATTTGCCCGGGCCGATCAGGTTCTGTCGCCAGCCGATCGGGCCATCGTCCCCGACGATCTCGATCGGTTGTTCGAGTTGATTCTCGTGCACGAAGCGAGGCACGAAGGCCAGCTCCTTGCCGAGGATCACGAGGGAGAAGCGCCGGAAGCGAACGTCTCCCAACGGATAGAGGTTGGGGTCCTTCGAGCCCTTTGGGTCGTCGGCTCCGAGGTAGTCGTTGCCGAGGACGAGTGTGAACTCGGCGTGCGCACAAAAGTGGAAGAAGGTCAGGTAGGCGGTCAACGACAAGAAATCGCGGTCGATTCCACGCTTCTTCGGATCTTTCGGGCGGTGGTAGCTGCGTAGCCTGTAGGTAATCAGATACGGAGTGGAGGCCACCACGCCGTGGGGACCTGCGCTGTAGTCGAGTTCGAGGCCCGCGTCGTAGACCGTTCCGTAGATGTCCTCGACCTCGGTGCGGATCTTGCCCTGGAGGATCGGCTCGAGCAGCCATGGCGCAGCGATCGTCAAGCGATCTGCAGGTATCGCCTTGCCGACCGTGATCTGATAGTTGTGGATCGCGCTCGGGTCGAGGAGGTCGAAGAACTGGGCTTGCGCCCATTGGATCGAGCCGTCGGGCCAATAAGTCAGCGGTAGCCAGGCTGTATCGATGCCGCGCACCTGAAGGTTGCTCAGCGACTTGTAGGCTCCCTCCGCAAAGGGGATCGAAGCACGAACGATCTCTTGCCGAATCGTAGGCGCCTGGTTCTCGACCGAGAAGCGGGCAACGGGGCGGCCGAGCTGCGCATGTGCTGATGGCAAGCCTTGCGGCAGCATCGTCGATCCGATCAGGATCGCCAGGGAGAAGGCGGTCAATCTGGGTGGCATGCGACAGAGCATAGGT
Organism: uncultured bacterium; assembly: GCA_937858895.1. GTDB lineage: Bacteria > Planctomycetota > UBA1135 > UBA1135 > JACKHW01. Next base: position 2,359 of record CALLZN010000429.1, read on the forward strand.
CGCGAGCGATCCATGCGAAGACTCGGATCGAAACGAGGGCGACGAGGGGGGAGCACGAGCGGGGGTACTTCGTTATCCTGCCTTCGCGCGGCCTTGCGGTCGTTCTTCCCCCGATCGTCTATGTGGGCCACGTCCGGCCTGCGCTGAGCTGTCTTCTCGCTTCGAAGCTTCCCATGAATCCGTTCTACCATCGTTCTTCCGTCTTGGTCGTCGCTGCTGCTCTGACCTTCTCATTCGTGCCGGCAGCACGAAGTCTCGGTTGCCAAGAACCCGTGCCTGGTGAAGTCCAGGGCGGAGGCGATCTCCCGACCAACGACAAGAAGCCTATTCCCGAGGGCAACTGGTTCGAGACCATACATATCGGTTTCGGCAAGCATCCGGAGTCGACCGAACCGATTCGGCTCAAGGGGGAATACGACTTCGAGAACAAGAGCGGAGCCGATCAAGAGATCCGGGTGCTGACGTCGAGCTGCAAGTGCCAAGAGCTCGAGCTCTACGTCAACGGCGAAAAGCAAGTGCTCGAGCGCAGCCTCGACGCCGAGCAGTCCTTGAAGACGCCGGTCAAAGTCCCGAAGGGGGCACGCGGCAAGATCAAGCTCGTCTTCGACGTTTCGGGCGCAGCAGGTTCACGGTCGGGATACATCCAGGTCGTGACGACCGACCCGAAGATGTCGAACTTCAACCTGACTTGCGACGCAGTCGTTGATCCCGCCTTCCTCGTTGAGCCGCCGATCGTCGAGCTCGGCAAGATGTCGCCGATCGAGGCCAAGCCGTGGTCGGTCAAGATCCGTTGCATGCTCGAGGGAGACTTCGAGATCGCGGAAAAGCCGCTCGATCCGGTCACGCCGGGTATGCGCATCGAGTCGGTGCAGGTCGGGAACGACGAGCGTGGCAAGTTCTACGAGGTCAAGGGTATCTATGGGCCCGACCTCGATGAAGGTGCGCTCGGCGGCAATCTCCTCTTCAAGAGCAACCGCGACGAGCGCAATGTTCTGGTTGGAGTGCGTGCTGAGGTCAAGTCGAAGGTCGTGCTCACGCCGGGCTTCTTCTCCTTCAATCGCTTCAAGAAGTCGGTAGGCGCCGATCAGACGATCTTCATTTGGCCCAACGACCTCGCCAATGACGCGATCGAAGTCGATCGCGTCGAGGTCGCCGAGAGCAACTACAAGAGCGGAGGCATCGACTACGAAATCGTGCCACCCGCAGCCGTGGGCGCAAACGGCAGCACCGAAGAGGTCGAGATCCCCAATCGGATGGACATGCGCGTTCCCGCTCACAAGCTCTGGCGCGTCGTCGTCAAGATCAAGCCGGGCCTCGAACTCGAGAGCGGCCGCCGCTTGAGCGCGAAGGTCAAGGTGCACTTCAAGGGCAGCGGGATGGTGCCCAAGACCGTGCAGTTCAACGGCTTCCCGAGCGCGTGAACGGCGCGCTGCTCTGCGCTCGTTGCGCTCAGCGTCCGATCCCGCCAGCACCGCCGTTCGAGAGCGTTACCCCGATGCGGTTGGCAGACGCATCGAGCACCAGCCATTGGTTGTAGAAACGCAGTCCGCTCAGGAACGGGTCGCTCGGTAGCGGCGCATGGATGCCGCCATAGCCGGTCGGGCCCGTCGCGATTGCGCCCAAGGCGAGGTCGAAGCTCGTGTAGAGCGAGCAGCCCGGTGCGGCGGTCCCGAGCGTGATGTTGCTGCTTTGGGCGCCAAGCCAGAGGATGGCCACGCTGTTCTGTGCGGCGCCATCGAGCGTGACCCGCAGGGTCGAACCGAGGGCTGGCAAGCCCGCGTTGCCCAGGGTCACGATCGCTCCCGGTCCACCGTCCACCAAGAACTGGGTCACGAGGCTGAAGCCAGGATCGATGATCCCGAGTTGTGAGGTGGAGCTCCCGCCATAGAAGACACGGCACGACGGATTGGTCGTGCTCGAGAACGAGTCGTAGTAATTCGTTCGCGCGCTCGTTTGCCCGGCGTTCTGACATTCCCAGAGCAAGTGCCCGTTCGACGGCGAATACACGAAGGCGCTTTGAAACGGGATCTTGAGCGTGAACTGCTGCGGCGACGACATCGCTGGCATCGCTGGGACGTTGAGAGTTCCCTGGAAGACCGTCATCGGGCTCCCCCACCAATTGGCGTCGAAGCTGTTGTTCAAGAACTGGGGATTCTGCCGGGTGTAGCCTGCCTTGAGCACGATGCTCAGCGCGTTGGCGTGCTGCACCAAGCCTTGGCCAGATCGGAAGGCGAGGCCGCGTAGCGTAATTGCCCCACCAAATTGATTGGCGGCATGAGCTTGCATGTAGCGCATCGGCGAGACGCCGAAGGGATAAGAGTTGCCACCTGCCCCCCAGTTGCGATCCAGGCCAGCAGGCAGAACGCCCGCGCTCGCAGCGACGCGACCGGAGCCTGCGCAGCCGTTCCCGTAGACACTGTACTCGGCCGGCACGTGGATGTGACTGGCCCATCCGAAAGGCTGCGTGCTCGAACCAATGACGCTGCCTTGAAGCGTGACCTCGATCGTCAACGTTTCGGTTTGCGTCGCGTCGAAGCGCACGAACTCAACGGTGTTGAGGCTCGTCGCCGAACTGGCGACTGTCGTCGAGCCGCGCTTCACCGCGAGATCGAGATTCGTCCAGCTCTGTCCGCTCGAGAGTTCGAGCCTGTTCCAGGCGATCGCGATCTGGACCCTGTTGCCCTGCTGCACTGGAATCGAGCGACGCCAGGTGCGAGTGGTGGCATCGACGCTTGCGCGTCCGTGGCTGTTCGGGCTCATCGCCACGTCGTAAGCGACATCGTCACGCAAGTAGCCCGCTCCGGTGCCAGTGGAGTTGAGGCCCGTGCCAGCTCCAGGGTTCTGGTCCGTCGAGGCGAGCAGGATGGCGCGCGTCTCGTCAGCGCGAAGCGAACGGTTGGCGGCGCGGATGAGGGTTGCAGCACCACAGACTTGCGGTGACGCCATCGAAGTTCCGTCCGAGACATAGTCGCCGAACTCGTCGTCTCGCTTGGCCATCTCGGTTTGCACGCCGTTGGCGCACATGTTGGGAAAGAGGCGCCCACCCTGAATCCCACGCGTGCTGAAGCTCGCGAGGCTATGCGTGTCCGCTTCGACGGCACCGACCGAAAGTCCGTTGAGGTTGGGCACGCTCTTCGTCACGTCGCTGCCGTTGTTGCCCGCAGCAGTCGCGTTGAGTAGGTCTGCGTTCAAGGCAGCGCTGTCCATGGCCAGATTGACAGCGGAGCGTGGATCCTGGTCGCCGCCGTAGGACATGTTGGCGGCCACGATTCCGTAGCGCGCCGCGTCAGCGGCTGCTCGCTGGAAGGCGCTCGTCTGCACGGCAGTGCTCGAGTTTCCATTGAGGTCGTTGGCGATCGCATAGCCGACGATGCCGGCGTCGTAGGCGTGACCATGGTCAGCCGCTTGCGAGGACCACTTCCATCCCGCCGCGATGCTCGCGACGCCGGTGCCGTGACCGTGGACATCGTCGGCGGGCATCGCCCCGACTTGAACGTTCGCCAGCAGCCGCGACACGGACGTGCCGCGTCGGCTGTAGGTGATGTGTGGAAGGCCGGAGCCGCCGCGATTGGAGTCTTGACCAGAGTCAATGATCGCGCAGGCGACGCCAGCTCCAGTTACGCTACGACTGTTCAACGCATCGCTCGCGTGGTTGAACTTGTTGGTGGACTTGCGCAGCGCTGGTCCCGCCGCGAGGTCGGGCTGCAAGCGCGCGACGTTGCTCATGGATTTGATCGTCGGTAGGTGTCGTGGCTCCACTTCGATCGCGCAGGCGTTGATGATCCACCATTGGTGTGTCACGCGACCGCCGAGCGCTTCAACGTCCGTCACGAAGTCGCGTTGGTGCGCGAGGACTTTGGCCTCGAGTTCGGCCACGATCACCGCGACCTTGGCTGCGTCTTTGCCGCCGTGCATCTCTGCGCGTAGCGCCTCGAGATCGAATGGGCGCGAAGAGAAGTGCACGATCCAGCTCTCGGTCCCAGGGGTTCGCCCTGGAAGGCCGCGCTCGGCACCTTGCGCCTGATCATGGCCCAAGGCCGGAGCGGCGAGGGCGGCGAGACTCAGAAGTGGTACGAGTAAGTTCGACATTGAAGGGGTCTCCATGCTTCCTTGCGGAAAAGGGGTTTCCCCGACATGCGCAAGCGACGGCTATCGGAGGCCAAGGCCACTGAGCACAAGTAGGCTCGCTGTGTCGAGCGCCCATGGCAGCGAGCTTCAGCGCGGTCGCCGATCTCAGTGCTCGAGCCAGGCGAAGTCGGTATTGCCACCACTCAAGATCGCGCCGACCCGCTTACCCGCCACTGCCGGTCCCAGGGCGCGAAGCGCTGCGAGCACGGTCGCAGCACTTGGCTCGACGACGAGCTTCATGCGCTCCAAGAAAAAGCGTGCAGCAGCCACGATGCAGGCTTCGTCGACGGTGATGATGCGGACCCCCAGTTCTCGCAGGATGCGAAAGTTCGGCTCGCCAAGACCTGTGAGGAGGCCGTCTGCCCATGTCTTCGG
>CALLZN010000430.1 GCA_937858895.1 uncultured bacterium
GAACTCACGCGACAAGCTGCGCGCCTTGCAGATCCTGAGTCGCCATGACGTCGGCATTCCGGAGACGGCCTTCGTGCGTCGCAAAGAAGACGTGCTGCCAGCGATCGAACGCGTCGGCGGCGCGCCCGTCATCATCAAGCTCCTCGAAGGCACGCAAGGCGTCGGCGTCATCCTCGCGCACACGGCCGAGATCGCGGAGGCCATCATTCAAACACTCCAGTCGACGCGGCAGAACGTGCTCATCCAGAAGTTCGTGTCCGAGAGCCGCGGTCGTGACATCCGCGCCTTCGTCATCGGCGACCGCGTCGTGGCTTCGGTGCGGCGCGTCGCGCAGGGTCAAGAGTTTCGGAGCAACGTGCATCTCGGCGGCAAGGCCGAGCCGGTCGAACTCGACGAGAGCTACCGGTCGACGGCGGTGCGCGCGGCTCAGATTCTGGGACTTCGCGTGGCGGGCGTCGACATCCTGGAGGCCGCTGAAGGCCCGCAGGTGATGGAGGTCAACTCTTCGCCTGGACTCGAGGGAATCGAGACCGCGACGCAGCTCGACATCGCAGGTGCTGTCATCGACTACATCGTCGACCAGGTGCAGTTTCCGGAGATCGACCTGCGCCAGCGCCTGACGGTGAGTCCCGGCTATGGCGTCGCGGAGGTCCCGATCACCGAGAACTCACCGCTAGAGAACGTGTCGATCGCCCAGTCGGGACTCCATGACCTCGGCGTCCACGTCCTCACGCTGCAGCGGGTCGGCGAGGAGGTCCTGCCCAACCCGAGCGCACAGCTCGTCATCCGGCGCGGCGACAAGTTGCTCTGCTTCGGGCAGCTCGCATCGATGAAGGGCCTCATCCCCGAGAAGCGACTCAAACGTCGTTCGCGCAAGCTGCGCTCCTTGCCCAAGCAGCCGCCGCTTGTCCCTGACAAGCCAGAAGTGGCGCCGCGCGCGGAAGCCGAGATCGCGCCGCGCGAAGACGTCGAGAAGTGAAGGGCGTGCGCGCGTGACCCCTCAGGCGTCGCGCGGATTCTTCTTCGCGACGTCGGCAGGAAGGTGCCGCCGCTCTCGGGCCTCTGCTCGGTAGCTACCATCGTTCGCCGGCATGGGAACGCCAGCGCGGTCCATCGCGGTATAAAGGGCGAGGCAGACGACGTTGGCGAGGTTGAGGCTGCGCACGCAGTCGCGGATCGGAACATAGACGCGCTCGCCGCCTTGCTGGGCTTCGTCGAAGACCTCAGTCGGGAGGCCCTTGGTCTCCGAGCCAAAGACCAGGAGGTCGTCTTGCGCGAACTCGGCTTCGAAGAGCGAGCGACCGCCGCGGGCGCTGAAGAGCTTGAGTCGCTCGGCGAAGCTGCGCGCTGACTGAGGCTCGACAGCGCTGCGCAGCGCCGACCAGTTCGAGTGAACCACGAGGTCGACGTCTGGCCAATAGTCCAGGCCCGCGCGCTTGAGGTAGCGGTCTTCGAGCGCGAAGCCCAAGGGCTCGACGAGGTGCAAGGTCGCGCCCGTCGCCGCACAAAGCCGTGCCGCGCAGCCGCTGTTGTGCGGGATCTCAGGGTGCACGAGGACGACGTCCATGCGCTCGAGAGCGGCTCTTCTGAAGCCCGCTTACTTGTGGCCGTGGCCGTGGGCGCGACGCTTGGCGTCGAGGCTCATCGCGCCGGCACCGCGCTCGATCACGAAGAGCATGGCGCCCATGAGCGCGAGGTTCTTCATGAAGTGGATCTGCTCGCCCTGGACCTTGTCGGCCATGTCCGCTGGCAGGTTCCAGAAGTCATGGAACCAATAGGTAGCGAGCGCGAGAAAGCAAAAGAGCATGGTCGCGCCGAGACGAGTCTTCAGCCCGACGATGAGCAGCACAGATCCGACGATCAAGGCCGCAATCGCGGCGATGAGTAGGTAGCGCGGCTCGGGCACCCCTTCTTTGGCCATGAGTTCGGCCGTGGCGTCGAAGTTGAAGATCTTCTGCACGCCGCTGGCGAGGAAGATGGCCGAGAGAGCCAGGCGACCGACGAGTTCGAGCAGTCCTTTCATCGACTTCGACGCTACGCACGTGGCTCTGGCTTGGCCAGTGGAATCGGTCGGTGATGGCTGCAGCGCCGGGCTGCGGTCAGCGTTTCGCGCGCATGCGTCCGCGCCACTGGGCCTCTTCGTCTGGCGAGAAGCGGCTTCGGTCCGTGTCATCCTCGCAGTCGGCCGCCATGCGCCCGAGCCGTTCTTGCATGGAAGCCACGAGCTCCGCGTACGCCGGGTCCTCGAAGAGGTTGTGGGCTTCATCGGGGTCCCGCTCGAGGTCGTAGAACTCCCACTCTTCGAATTGGTAGAAGTGTAGGAGCTTGTGCCGAGCCGTGCGCACGCCGTTGTGCCGCGCTACGCGGTGCACATCAGGGAAGCCGTGGTAGTGATAGTAAATTGCGTCGCGCCAGCCGCTGGGCTTGCTGCCGCTGAGAAGTGGCACGAGGGACTTGCCCTGTGTTTTCGGCGCCTCCTCGACACCAGCGGCTTCGAGGAAGGTCGCCGCATAGTCGAGGTTCTGCACGAGAGCCTCGCAGGTGGATCCTGGGCGCGTGACTCCGGGCCAGCGCACGATGAGCGGAATCGCGAGCGCTTCGTCGTACATGAAGCGCTTGTCGTAGTAGCCATGGTCGCCGAGGAAGAAGCCCTGGTCCGAGCTGTAGACCACGATCGTGTTGTCGCTGATGCCGAGCTCATCGAGTTTGGCTACGAGCGCACCGACGCTGTCGTCGACGCCGCGCGCCGTGCGTAGGTAGTTCTTGATGTAGCGCTGGTACTTGAAGCGCAGCAAAGCCGCCCCGCTCGGCGCGTCGACCACGAAGCGGTCGTTACTGGCGCGGAAAGCCGCATCCCAGAGCGCGCGCTGACTCTTGGTCATGCGCTTCAAGTTCTGGTAGCCCGAGGTGTCGAGGGCGCGACCCGCCTTCGGATCCCAGGCCGGAGGCGGCGGCGCAAAGAGGTCGTAGACGAGGTCGAGGTGGATGGCGATCTCCATCTCTTGCAAACGCGCCGGGCTTGCGTCGTCGTCATGCTGGTCGAAGAGGGTCGTCGGTTCGGGGAGGTTCTGGTCTTCCCAGAGCCCGAGGTGGCGCGGCGCGGGCATCCAGTTGCGATGCGGCGCCTTGTGTTGACACATGAGCAAGAAAGGCTGGTCGCGCTTCTCTTGGTGCCGCCGCTCGAGGAAGCGTACAGCGAGGTCGGTGACGATGTCCGTGCAATGACCCTGCGTGACGCTGCGCTGCGGCTTGCCAGCCTCGTCGACATCGTCGTTGCCGTAGAGGACAGGGTTGTAGTAGTCGCCTTGGCCAGGCAAGACGCGCCAAGTGTCGAAGCCCTCGGGGTCGCTCTGCAGGTGCCACTTGCCGAAGAGCGCGGTCTCGTAGCCCTGAGCCCTGAGGACCTTCGGAAACGTCGTCTGGCTGGCATCGAAGCGGTCACCGTTCTTGCGGAAGCCATTCTTGTGGCTGTGCAGGCCGGTGAGGATGACCGCGCGGCTCGGGCCGCAGATGGCGTTCGTGCAGAAGCTGTTCTTGAAGAGCATGCCCTGGCGCGCGAGGGCGTCGATGTGAGGTGTCGGATCGAGGGCTGCGAAGCGCGAGCCGTAAGCGCCGATGGCGTGCGGCGCATGGTCGTCGCTGAAGATGAAGAGGATGTTGGGCCGGGTCGGCGAGCTCGCCCGCGCGTGGCGCGCTTCGTCCGCTCGCGTCGTGGCGCTGCAGGTGAGGAGGCCGCTGAGCACGGTGCCACTGAGCACAGTGCCGCAGAGCAGTGCTGCGATCGCCTTGGGAGAGCACGTCTTCATCGGTGGGCCTCGCCTTCTTTGCTGAGTCTTCAAGTCAAATCCGTCGCTTCAACACAGTCTTCGTACTTACTTGCGCGGGACTTCGACGGCGTCGCACCGCGTCTTGCGGTAGGCGCGCGAAGGGGCGCTCGGGAGCAGCTGACCTACTATGAAGATCTCACACAGTGGAAGAGTCGACTTCCACATTCATTCGTACGCGTCGAATGTGACGGACTACTACGCGGCCAATCGCTTTGCCATTCCGGAGTCGTACTCGGACCCGATCGCGACCTACAAGGCGCTGAAGGGCTGTGGCATGGACCTCGTCACGCTGACCGATCACAACTCGATCGATGGTGTGCTCGAGATGCTGGCCAAGGGCTTGCCGGATGTTTTCATCAGCGCCGAGATGACGACGACGTTTCCGGAGGATGGCTGCAACATCCACGTGACGATCGCCAACGTCACCGAAGCGCAGTTCCGGGAGGCCGACCGTCTGCGTCCGAACGTCTACGAGATGCTCGCCTACCTCGAAGACCAGATCGCTGAAGAAGAGCGCTCGCCAGCAGGCAACAAGATCGCCTACTTCATGACGCATCCGCTGATGAGCACCCAAAACCGGCCATACGGTCGTGAGGGCTCACTCAGTGTCAAGCACATCGAGAAGGCGCTTCTGCTCTTCAATATCCTCGAAGGGCGCAACGGGACGAGGACCAAGTCGCTCAATGACCTGACCTGTCACCTCTTCTCGTCGCTCGACCGCAAGGTGATGGAGCGTCTCGCGAACGAGCACGGAATTGCGCCGAAGGGGGAGACGCCCTGGATCAAGGCCATCGTCGGCGGGTCGGACGATCACAGCGGTCTCAACCAGGGCCAGACTTGGACGACCTTTCCCTATGTCGGTGAAAAGGCCACTGCCAACGATCTCATCGTCGCCATGCGACGCCGCGAGACGCGGCCCGAGGGCGGATACGGTGGGCCCATCACGCTCGCCCACGCGGTCTTCAAGCTGCTGCACGACGGCCAGCACCAAGAGAAGGTCAACGGCACGAAGGCCGTCCGCCTCAGTGGCCCGATCGAGATGTTGCTCGATTATGCCTTTGGCTCTGGGGCATCGGGTTCAGGTGGTTCGGGAGGCGTTGTCGCGCGTTCGCGGCGACAGCTGCGCTTCGCGCTCACCGCGCTCAAGCGACGGCTGCGCCTCGTGCCTGGCAAGCGCGCGACCTTCGAGGACCTGTTGACGATCGAGGCCCACGCTCTGCTCGCTGACCCGACGATGCGCACGCGGATCGAAGCCTGCACGCGCACCGATGACAAGATCTTCTTGATCATCAGCTCGTTGCTCAATCGGGTCTTCGCGACCTACGTCCAGCGCATCCGCAGCCAGGGGGCTTGCGACTTGATCCAGTCGATCAAGGAGATCGTCGCGCTCGTCACTTCGAATCTCTTCGTGTCGTTGCCATACTTCCTGAGCTACGTGTCACAGAGCTCGGATCGCTACATCGCGCGCGACGTGCGCGCACGCTTCGACCTGCACGAAGGCGAGAAGCTGCTCCTCGTGACCGACACACTCTTCGAGGTCAACGGCGTCGCGCGGACGATCCGCAAGGTGCTCTTCGAGGCCGAGAAGCGCGGCGTTGACTTCGTCGTCGCAACCTGCCTCGGCAAAGAAGAGCGCGCTGCTTGTCTAGCGGATGCAGCGATCGCGCGTTGGGTCGACAACGGTCGCCTGCGCATCTTCGAGTCGGTCGTCAATCTCGATTTTCCCGAGTACGAAGGCCTGCCCCTGCGCTTGCCCCCACTGCTCGAGGTCCTCGATTGGGCGCAGCGCGAGGGCTTCACGAAGGTGCAGATCTCGACGCCAGGTCCAGTCGGCTTGACCGGGCTGCTGGCTGGCAAGCTCCTGCAGCTCGAAACGGCAGCTACTTATCACACGAGTTTTCCTGAGTATGTGGAGGACTACACGCGCGACTTGAGCCTCGAGGCTTTGACTTGGAAGTACATGCTGCTCTTCTACCACTCGGTCGACGAGGTCGTGGTACCTTCGAAGTTCATCGCCCGCTTGCTGCGCGATCGCGGCCTGCGCAAGCGCAAGCTCCTCGTTCTCGACCGCTGGGTCGATACCCAGGCCTTCCACCCGCAGCATCGAGACGCCGGCTTCTGGCGGAGCTACGGTCTCGAGGATGCCGAGCGCCTCGTCAAGTTCATCTATGTCGGACGTGTTGGGCTCGAGAAGAACCTCGACGTGATGGCCGACGCGTTCCAGCAGCTGAGCGCGACGCGCGACGATGTCCACTTGATCGTTGTCGGTGATGGACCGTATCGCAAGGAGCTCGAGAAACGGTTGACAGGCTGTGCTGCGACCTTCACCGGCTTCTTGTCGGGGCGGGACTTGCAAAGTGCTGTCGCCAGCGCCGACGTCAAGCTCTTCCCCAGCACGACGGACACATGGGGCAACGCCCCGCTCGAGGCTCAGGCCTCTGGCTTGCCGGTCATTGTCTCCGACCGCGGTGGGCCGCAGGAGCTCATGATTGACGGTGAGACGGGCTACCGCGTCGCGGGGCGGGATGCGGGCGCGCTATTGCTCGCGATGGAGCTTCTGATGGATGCGCCGCGGCGTGCCGCGATGGCCGCGCGGGCGCGGAGCTTCGTGGTCGACAACGCTGTCGAAGAACCCTTCATGGCCATCCTCGATGCCGACGAGTACCGGGCTCGTGCCAAGGCAAGCAAGCCGGAGGACGACGCCCAGGTCGTAGCGACGGCGCTTCCGCAGGTAGCGGCGGTCAGCAGCGGCGAAGACTCGCTCTATTATTCTCTACACTGAGTCGCAAGGAGTCCTTCACGTGCACTTGGCAATCAATCTACTGGCGTCGGACTTCTTGGTTGGTACTGCGCTGGGCGCAGCGGCGCTCTTCTTGGGTCGGCGGCTGTATCGGCGTTTGCAGCTTTCGCGTGCCAAGCACCCGTCGCTCACGGGACACTCGAAGATGTCGCGGCGTATCGCGCGGCTCTTGCCCTTCTATGAGTACGGAGACTCGCGTGCCTTCTCTGTTGACGATGCGCCCGCGGAGGTCGTTGCCTTGCGGCGTCGATCCTTCGACGAATTGGCTGCACGGCTCGCGAGCAAGGCGCCTCGGACGCTGCAGATGAGTCGCGACCTCGAAGCGAAGGTCTCGGACGTGGACTTCACGAACGCATACCGTGTTCCCTTTCAGTTTCGAGCGCTCGTGCGCGACCGCCTACCGGCTTCGCTCTTCCTCGAGTCGACGGATGCCGTGCGCATGACCGACCTCGACGGCAACGAGGGCTTTGACCTGACGGGGTCTTATGGTGTCAACGTCTTCGGACACGAGTTCTACAAGGACTGCCTCGCCCAGGCCGTCGCCGCGGCAGCACCTCTCGGCCCGGTCTTGGGCCGCTACCACCCGGTCGTGCGCGACAACGTCAGTCGCCTGCTCGAGATCGCGGGCCAAGACGAAGTTTCGTTCCACATGTCGGGGACCGAAGCCGTCATGCAAGCTGTGCGGCTCGCGCGTTATCACACCAAGCGGACGCACTTGGTGCGCTTCTGCGGCGCCTATCACGGCTGGTGGGACGGTGTCCAGCCCGGTGTCGGCAACCCCAGGCGGGTCGACGATGTCTACACCCTGGAAGAGCTGAGCGATGCAACGCTCGAAGTTCTGCGCACTCGCAAGGACATTGCTTGTGTGCTCGTCAATCCTTTACAGGCCTTGCATCCGAACAAGGGTGCGCCGAGCGATAGCTCGCTCGTTTCGCAGCGCGTGGGCGCACGCGCCGACAAGGAGACCTACGGGCGCTGGCTGCGCGACTTGCGTGCGGTTTGCAGTGAGCGCGACATCGCGCTGATCATCGACGATGTCTTCCTCGGCTTCCGCGTCGCGCGGGGCGGCACGCAGGAATACTACGGCGTCGAGGCGGATCTCGTGACGTACGGCAAGACCTTGGGCGGTGGGCTGCCCATCGGGGTGGTCTGCGGCAAGGCGCGTTGGATGAAGCGCTTCCGCGATGATCGTCCGACGGACATCTGCTTTGCGCGCGGGACGTTCCAGTCACACCCCTACGTGATGACGGCGATGAACGTCTTCTTGCGGCACCTCGACGAGCCAGCCGTGCGACTGCACTACGCGTCTCTCGAGGACATCTGGGCGCGGCGGGTCGCGATGGTGAACGCTCGCATGGAGGAGATCGACGCGCCCGTGCGCTTCGTCAATCTCCTGTCGGTCTGGACGACGCTCTTCGTGAAGCCCGGGCGCTATCACTGGCTCTTGCAGTACTACTTGCGCGACGCGGGCCTCGTCACCAGCTGGATCGGGACGGGGCGCTTCATCTTCAGTCACGACTACAGTGACGAGGACTTCGAAGAGGTTGTCGTCCGCATGACGGCGGCCGTCCTCGCGATGCAAGATGGCGGCTGGTGGTGGGGCGATGAGCAGCTCACCAGCAAGTCGATACGACGCAATCTCGTGCGCGAGATCGTCAAGGCTCGCCTGCAGCGAACGCGCAGTCAGACGGCTTAGCCTAGCCCGCGCAGTTTCGACAGCTCAGTTCCGACAGCTCAGGTCGCGGCCGATCAAGACGTGCCGCGGCGCGCCGGCCAATCCGTCATCGGATCGAGGAGGTCACCGCGCAGGACGTGCAACGGCGCCTTGTAGTAGAGCCGGACGTCGTGGAAGGGGTCCGTGAGGATCTTCGTCGCCCACACCAGGCCGGTCTGCAAGCCCTGTGTCGCGGCGAGCCATAGGACGCGCAGCGCGACGGCGATGGCCGCCAGACTGAGCCACAGTTGACTCAGGTTGTAGAGATAGCCGTCGACCCGCGGCTCGAAGACACCGAAGAAGGTCGGTGAAATCCAGAGCAGCAGCGGGCACAAGGCCCAAGCGCTCAGCAGGACGACCTTGCGCTCGAGGTTGTAGCCGACCTTGATCGCTTCTTTGTGCTCGTGTGTCGCTTCATTGATCTCGTCATAGCCCTTGGGCTCGAAGAAGAAGTGACCCGACTGGCGCGTGAGCATGGCCACGAACCAGCCGAGGAACGCCGCGAGGATCGGATTGAAGGGTACGCTGACGTAAGCCGCAAGGAAGCTCATCGCGCTCACGAAGTGGAGGCTCTGGTTGATGCGGCTCTGGTGGTAGTAACGGTGGTCGTCCCAACGCTGAACGTGCAGTTCTTCGAGGAAGGAGAGTTCGTGTTCGGGTCGCGTCATCATGCGCTCGGTTCTGGAGTAGGTCTCGCTTCGGACGCCTCTGGGGGACGCCGCAGGGAAACGGGGCTGTGGAAGAGGGGTTGACCGACGCGCAGGCGCGCGCCTTTTTGAATCGCGTCGTCGAAGGAAAAGTCACTGCTCGCAAAAGCGATGATCGTCGAGCCGTGTTCGAACCAACCGAGCTCGTCACCTTTGGTGAAGCTCGCGTCGCAGTCGATGAACTCCGGCCCGCGGTAGCGCATGTCGAGGACGTGCGGCAGGCAATGCAGCCGAATGCTCGCGACCAGGATCGCAGCAACAGGGACGAGGGTCAGGCCGAGTCCTGGGGCCGCGGTTTCGATGTCGAGGACCGCACGTTCGTTCTTGCAGAAGAGCCGCTCGATCCGCTCGCAAGCGATGTCGTTGACGTTCCAGGTGTCACCTGCAATGTAAATGACACGTGAAAGGTCGCCATCGCACGGCGCATGGAAGCGATGGTAGAAGCTCGACTTGAGCCGCAAGGTCACGAACTTGCCACTGCGCGCGTAGCGTTCGACGAGGGCGTCGTCGGCGAGGAGGTCGCGGATGCGGTAGGGAAAGCCCTTGGCCTGGAAGGCCATGCCGTCCTCGACCTCACCAAAGGCACCGACGATGGCGTCGCACGGGCTCGTGACGACGAGTGGATCCGGATCGATCGGTCGCGACCCGTCCTTGAGCTCGCGAATGAAGCAATCGTGAAGGCTGCGGAAGCGTTGCAGCTTGGCTTCCGAGAGATCCAGGTCCGGCGCGAAGCGTCGCCACAGCGCGATCGAAGTCCGCGCCAGCAGACTGCTGTCGAGCTTGCTGAACCAACCCATGAAGCGCGTCGCCAGGCGCCGAGGAATGCGGTTGGTGACCAGGAAGTTGAAGTCCTCTTGCAGGACGAGCTTCTGGAGCAGAGATATTTTGGCGCTACGTGAACGCTGCATGCAGGCGAGGTTTATCGGTGGGCACCGACAAGCCCTCGTGTGACGCAGATCAAGAATTGGTGTTTGCGATCACAGCTTGGCTGCGGCCGTCGCCAGATCGACGTGACCCAAGTAGGGGCCGTCGGCCGCGCGCTGCTCTCCGGCCTCGACGGCGAGCGCGAAGCGAAGCTCTTCTCGTTCGAGCATGCGCTCGCGATGGGCCTGGACGGCCGGCCAGTCCTCGATGGACCCGAAGACCGTCATGCCCCAGCGCGTCATCGCGAACACATAGGGGTCGAGGAGGCCATAAGCGTCCTGCATGAAGTCGTGCTTCGACAAGTGCCGCTCGAGCGTGTCGTAGGCATCACGGATCACAGGCTTGGCGGCTTCGCGCAGATCGGGGTGCCGGGCCTCGTCGGGCAGATAGCGCTGCGGCTTGAAGAAGGGATAGAAGGCAACGTGGAAGCCGCTATCGAGCCAACTGAGCCAGAAGTTCAGGTCGTCGCGCGCGGTCGTGCCATCCGCGGGCAGGTGCTCCGCACCGGCGCGCGCCGCGATGTGCAAGAGGATGGCAGCGTTCTCGGTCAGGACGCGTCCTTCGACGGCCATGGCGGGGACTTGAGATCGCGGGTTGACGCGCCGGTAGACGGGACCGAAGCGCTCGTCGCGCGTGACGTGACAGAGGGAGAAGCCGAGCTTCGTGAAGCGCAGCCAAGCAATGCAGCCGAGCGCGCACGTTCCAGGTGTGTAGAAGAGTAGCATCGCAACGAGCATCGAGCCCGCTAGGCGCGATGCAAGAAGCAGTGACGCTGGCTACCTGTATCGTCGCGTCGAAGCGCGCGCTACGCAGTGCCGCCGCCCAGGGTGTCGATCGCGATCTCGATCGCTTCCTTGTGCGGGTTACGCACCCGGATCGAGCCGGCGCTCATGATCACGGTCGAGTTCGGCTCGAGGTGCGCCGCTTCGCCCTTCTTGCCAACGTCCTTGGCGATGACTTCGATCGCCTTGGTGCCGCGATTCCTAATCGCGACCGCGACACGGGCACTTGGCTCGGTCACGTAGTAGATGAGATCCTCGGACTGGGGCCGAATGACTCCGCGCATGCATGAACTCCTTCGCAACGGGTTGGATACTCTTCAGCGACTGTGGGGGGGTGTTCCAGAGGCCTCGAGTCACTTCATCTTGTAGCGGCTTGTCCGAGCCGGCAGGACCAGGAAATAAATCCATTTTCGCGCTGCTCGGCACGCGGATTCGCGTGCCTGGTCCTTCGGGCAGGCGAAGTGGAAGCATGTTGCCGCTTTCCCAGCTCGCTCGGCTGCGATTGCGATCTCGGAGTCACCCTTCGACCAAGGAGCGGCTCGCCCGAGCCAGGTCGTGGATCACCGTGCCCTGTTGTTCGATGGTCGTTGCGACCTCAGCCGTGTTCTGCGAGACGCCGTCGAGCTCGGCTCGGACCGAATCGAAGGCTTCGACCGCCGAGCGGACCTGGTCCTTGATGCTCTGGATGCGGGTCGAGATCTCGGCGGTGGCCTCTCGGGTCTGGCGCGCGGGGTCTTTGACTTCGTTCGCGACGACAGCGAAGCCGCGACCGCTTTCGCCGGCTCGCGCAGCTTCGATCGTGGCGTTGAGGGCGAGGAGCTTGGTCTTCTCCGCGATCTCTCGGATGGTATCGCTGATCGCGCCGACGTTGCGACTGCTCTCGTCGAGGACAGCAATGAGGCGCGAGCTGTCCAGCATGTGCGCGGTCGCGCCACGCGCGAGTTCGGCGTTGGCGGTGATGCGCCCCGAGATGAACGAGGCCGATTGCGTCAAGTCTTGGAGGCCGCTCGTGAGGGTAGCTGTCAAGCGGCGTGCGTTCTCTCGCATCGCGAGTTCGCTGGTGACGTTGCTGGCGATCTTGACGACGCCCGTGACCTTGCCGGCGTCGTCCAGCACGGGGCTGTAGGTGCCGCGAATCCAGACCGTGCGACCCTGCTTGTCGACACGGCGGAAGTCGTCCTGTTGGTAGGCGCCTTCGCCGAGCTGTCGCCAGAAGTCCGCGTACTCTCGGCTGCTAGCAAACTCCGCGTCGACGAAGATGCGATGGTGTCGCCCGCGGATCTCATCGAGGCTGTAACCCATCGTCTGCAAGAAGTTCTGGTTCGCGTCGACGATCGTCCCGTCGGGCGTGAACTCGATGTAGGCCTGGGAACGATCGAGCGCTTCGGCCTCGCGTCGCTTTCGCGCCGTGATGTCGGCCGCGACCTTGATCACGCCCGTCACGCGGCCGGCTTCGATGATCGGGTTGTAGGAGGCTTGCAACCAGATCGGGCGCTGCCCTTTGGCGACACGGCGAAAGATGCCCGACCGGAAGGTGCCACTGCGAAGCTCCCGCCAGAACTCGCCGTAGCCAGCGCTTTGGCGTTCCGCGACCTCGACCAAGATCGAGTGGTGCTGGCCGATGAGCTCCTCGCTGCTGTAACCGAGCGTGGCCAACATGAGCTCGTTCGCGGCACGTATCTCGCCGTCCGGCGTAAACTCGATGACCGCTTGGCAGCGACGGATCGCGTCGAGCAACGCGGTCTCGTTGTGAGCTGCTGCGGCCTCGCGCCGGCCTGTCTCGATCGCTCCGCTCTCGCTCACGGCAATGTCTGCCTCTCGCCGCTCTCGGACACTACGCTGAAATCCCAACATTGCTAGCTGATCGTCCCTGCGACATCGCACTCTTTAGGGCGCGAAGCCCAGCCTGCGCACGCATCGTTGACGAGGGGCCGCAATGTTGGGAGAGTCGTCTGACTGGGATCGGGCTCGAGGGGGTCCGGGCTTTTCCCATCCACGCACGGCACGGAGAGCTATCGAGCTTTGGTGCGAGCCATGTTCCATCCGTTCACCGAAGAAGCCGGCGGCGAGGACGCCGACGCCATCCTCGTCGAGAAGGCCTTGGGCGGCGATCGCGAGGCGCTCGAGCGCCTGGTCCATCGGCACCAGGCGTGGATCTACAACATCGCGGTCCGCATGGTCTTCCAGCCGCAGGATGCTGAGGAAGTCACGCAGGAGGTGCTGGTGAAGGTCATCACCAGGCTGGCGAGCTTCCGGGGGGAGAGTCGCTTCCGCACTTGGCTCTACAGGATCGTCGCGAACCACGTCCTCAACATGAGGCGCCGCGACAGAGAAGCTGAGGCCGGGTCCTTCGACGCGTACGGCGCAGCGATCAATGGCACCCCCGATCTCGACCTTTCCAGTCTCGACGTCCCCGATCCGGACAGCGTGCCCGTCGATCTGCCGCTCCTGGTCGAGGAGGCCAAAGTCGCTTGCACCATGGGCATGCTGCTATGTCTCGTGCGCAAACAACGGCTCGTGTTCACGCTCGGCGAGATCCTTGGCGCCAGCGATGCCGTCGGAGGCGAGGTCCTCGAGATGAGTGCGGACAACTTTCGCCAGTCCCTTGCTCGTGCGCGACGCGACCTCTACCAGTTCATGAACGGCCAGTGCGGTCTCGTGAACGAGGCCAATCCGTGTCGCTGCCCCAAGAAGACCCGCGGCTTCATCGAAGCGGGTCATGTGGATCCGCAGCAACTCCGGTTCGTCCCCGAGCACGCCGAGCGGATCCGCGACGTGGCCCCGGCGAGGTTCCGCGAGATCGAAGACGCCGTTGCCGCGCGCCACGCCGAGGTCTACCGCGAGCATCCGTTCCTGCGCCCTTCGGACCAGGTCGCTTGGGTCCGCGGGCTGCTGGCGCGGGACGAAGTCCGATCCGCGTTGGACCTTTCTTGAGAAATGAGACCCGACGTTTGTCACGGTCGGGTCCGTGCTGTGTCTACGAGGACGGATGGGCTGAGCCCGCCACTGAGGAGACACACGATGAACACCAATCTGAACGGCCTTCACCCGACGATCTCGGCCTACCTCACGAGCACCAACCTCCACGATAGGGAGGCCTTGCTCGCCTGCTTCCACCTTGACGCTGTTGTCCACGACGCGGGCCGCTTCTGGCGCGGCATCGATGCGATTCGAGAGTGGAGCGCGCGCGAGATCTTCGCCGTGAACGTCGAGCTCGAGGTCCTTGCAGCTGCCGTTCGCGGCGAAGTGACGGTCGTCACGTCTCGAGTCGAGGGCGACTTCGATCGCAGCGGGCTGCCTGACCCAGTTTTGGTCGAGCACCGCATAACGCTCGCTGGAGACAAGATCTCGAACCTGACCTGCGGCTTGGCCCGCGAGCGGGGCGAGCTCACGGGCAAGCGCGTGCTCGTCACCGGTGGCACGCGGGGGATCGGCAAAGCGATCGTCGAGCGCCTGTGGAACGCCGGCGCGACGGTCTTCACCACGGGGCGCGCGCTGCCCGAGGACTTGCCGCGGCCCGACAACTTCGTCCAGGCGGACATCAGCACGGCGTCGGGTGCGGGTGCAGTCGCGTCGAGAGTGGTGGAGCGCCTGGGTGGCGTCGACATCCTGGTCCACAACGTCGGCGGGTCGAGTGCCCCTGGGGGCGGACACGCCGCGCTCACCGACGACGAATGGCAGCGCGCGCTCGACGCCAACCTCCTCGCCGCCGTCCGCCTCGACCGCGCTCTCTTGCCAAAGATGCTGGCGCAGCGATCCGGCGTGATCGTCCACATCTCGTCGATCCAGCGCACGATGCCGCTCCACGACGCGACGCTCGCTTACGCGGCGGCCAAGGCGGCGCTCACCGTCTACAGCAAGGGCCTCTCGAAGGAGGTCGGCCCCAAAGGCGTGCGCGTCGTCAGTATCGCTCCCGGCTTCATCGAAACGCCGGCCGCCCACGACCTCATCGTGCGCCTCGCCGAGAACGCCGGCACCGACCACGCTTCAGCTCGTCAAGGGCTCATGGACTCCCTGGGCGGAATCCCCATCGGGCGACCTGGGCGCCCGGAGGAGGTCGCCGAGCTCGTCGCCTTCCTCGTGAGCCCGCGCGCCGCGTCGATCCACGGGAGTGAGTACGTGATCGACGGCGGAACCCTGCCGCAGATCTGAGGTCAGCTCGACGCCCTGTTCGCTGGTGCTATCCTGCAGCGGCCCCGCCTTGAAGAGGCCGTGGTCCGTGCAGTGAGCAAGGCCGATAGGATCCGGGGACCCACATAGAGGTAGCATGCAAAACGCGAGTCGGAAGAGGACATGGATCCTATTGACAGTTGCTCTCGGGGCTGCGTTCTGCGCATGGGCCTGGAGTGCGTGGTCGAGCGGACCGTCGTCAGGCGGATCGTTGTCGATGGCGCCTGAACACGAAGAGGCGTCTGCGCCGCTTCAAGTCGAGGACACAACCCATGACGCGCAGCCTGCCCGTGATGCAAGCGAGCGGACGGGCGCGCCGGACCGCGCCGTCACGATCCGCGGACGCATCGTCAACTTGCATCACACGCTGCGACCGGGCGACTTAACGCTCACGGCGATGATGCACGGCGAAGAGCTCGAGCGAGCATTGGCAGAGCATGGCCAAGTTGTGGCAAAGAATGTGCGTGTAGCCTGGCCGGATGCTGTTTTTGAGCATGCGACGAGCTTGAACAGTATCTCCTTCGAACTGCATGCAAGTCGCGGCAATCGGGGAACTGAAAGCGTTGCTCAGGTTGTATGGTCGAGGTCCGCTGACGACGCCGGCACCTTGCTCACTATGGATGCAGGTCGCTATTATCCAGAATCAGGGCGTGAAATTGAGGTCGTCGTCACGTACTCGAAGGAGCTGTATAAGCGAACCGCCGCGAGGGCAGCGCTTATTGGGGTTCCCCTGACGAAATGCGCCTGTTTGGGACGGTGTTATCCGGATGGAAAGCTCTGCGGTGCGCGGATCGCCCCTTGCTAAACAGCAAGTGTTCCTCATCGTTTGTGGTCTCAGGTGCAGATTCTGGTCCCTTTGACATTGCTGTTAAGAACAGTTTGACGGGGAACAGCTACATTTATAATGATGTCGTTGCTGATGCCGCGAATACTGTGCAGCTACACTTGCCTGATGGTGGCTCAATCCGTTGTTCATTCGATGGGGTTCCGGACGCCGTTTTGAATGCCTTGAAGAGAGGCAGCGAGCCAATGTTGATTGTCTATGATTCAGACGGATTTTGCTGCTGCAGCGCATGGCTGGGCGATCCTGAATTTCGCGGGAAGTCCAGCGTGGTTGTTCGAGGCTTGAAGGATGGGATTTATACTTGTGTTGCGGCAGCCGGCAATGAATGGATGTCGGTTCCGATAACTGCAATAGTAAGCGGATCCGTCGAGACGGAGGTCAGAATTCGCCTTGCACGTACTTCAAAGGTCGAAGTGCGTGTCAGCGAAGAGCCGGTTATCTACAGCTACAAGTTGTATGTGGACGGTTCCAGTGCCTATATCGCTAATAAGTCTACCGTTCCGCAAACAAGATTTGGTAAGTTGCTGCCGCCTGCTCGCTGGGTGCTTGACGTGCAGCAATCGAATGGCGAAGTGCGGCGCCATGTGCTAAATGTCACAGAATCTTGCGCCACCTACAGCTTTTGATGCAGCAATTGGAGAGCATCGACGACGATCTTGCCGAATCTGACTCGCCTAGCAGCCGCCGGATGCTCGCGCAAAGCAGCGGGACTCACCTCTCGCCGCGCCGACCAACTCGTTGGCGTAGAGACACAAGACGTCCTCGGCCTCGTATGGCGCAAGTTCGCTGAACTCTGGTGGCAGTTCCCACATCCCCAACGCCTTGCCGCGGAGCCCGAGAGCGCGGGCCCCCTTGAGCGAGCCGCAGTGCAGGTAGACGAGATCCGGTTCGAGATCCAACACGGCGCCGAGCCGATGCGCGATGTCGTAGACGGCCAGATCGCCGATCTTGTGGATATCGCCGATGGCTTTCTCGATCGCGGCGTGCAGTTCGTCGAACGAACGAGCGCGTTCTAGGTCCGTGCTCGATAGGCGCCGCCTAGCCTCCTCGATGCTGGAACTCGGGATGCGGCGTTGATGGGAATGGCGCTTCCCGTTGCGCTGTTCGCACATCGTGGCGATGACTCCATCAAGGCTTCCCTGACTCTTGTAATAGCGAAGCTCGCCAGCGGCGAGTTCGCGCCAATCGCGGATGTAGGCGTCGACGATCCTCTTCATGTCGAATCTATCGACACGCGTGGGGTGGATCTGGGCTGCTTTCGCGGAAGGGTCGGCCCGGATTGCTAGTGGCAGCCTGGCTGGACCTGCGCGTTGAGTTGGTGACCTCGGCTGCGCAGTTGGACGAAGTTCGCAGCGCGTCGCGCTCCAGCTCCGTTGCGATCGCGGCGTGAATGGAGCGGGCGATGGGACTCGAACCCACGACATTCAGCTTGGGAAGCTGACGCTCTACCAACTGAGCTACGCCCGCGCACGTCGCCGCATCGTCCCGTTGCGTGCCTGCGGAATCAAGAGTGCGCTGCGCTCCCTCAGTCTCGAGCCTCGCGGAACCATGGGTCCTGTGGTAGCTCGCGCGTTCCGTCCTCGTTGCTCGTTACCAGGTCCTTGAGGATGCGGCGGATACGGAGGTGCTTGTCCTCGTCGACGCCGACCGTCGCGAGCCAGTCCGGGTCGTACGCGTCGATGAGGGCATCGGCCTCGACGCTCGTGAGCGGCGCACTGCGATCACGGCGGGCTCGGCCCGCGAAGTGGACGAAGCGTGCAACCGACGCCGGCACGCCACGCGCTTCGAGGTGCTCACGGAGGGCCGCCGCACGCTCCGGCGTTTCAGCGAACCACAGCTGCCGCGCCGTGAACCAGACCGTGTGCACCGGACGCAGTGCAAGGGCAAGAAAGGTCACGAAGAAGGCCACGACGACGACCCGCTCTCGCAGCGGTCGCGCGCGCGGGGGCCCACCAGCCTCGGCCAGGCGGAAGAGTGTGCAGACGAAGGCCCCGCCGAAGAGGCCGCCGAGGTGGCCAGTCTGGCTGATGAAGGGGACGAGCCAGCCATAGACGAGGTTGGCGAGGATGAGCGAGCGCGAGCCCGGGTTCGGGAAGAAGTCCCGCACCGAGCGTCCATTGCGGTAGGCCATGACGCCCATGGCCCACATGAAGCCGAAGAGCGAGGTCGACCCGCCGGCGCTGATTTGCCATGGCTCGTAGAGCAGGCTCGTCGCGATGTTGCCAGCGAGGCCGCCGAGCACGTAGAGCATCACGAAGCGCGTCGTGCCGAGCGCGTGTTCGAGGATCGGTCCGAGGACGAAGAGCGCATAGCCGTTCATCAGCAAGTGAACGAAGCCGATGTGGACGACTTGGGCTGATAACAGGCGCCACCACTCGCCGGCCACGATGCGCCCAGGCAAGGCCGCGCCCGCGGCGATCAGGGCGCTCTCGCTCGGGTTTGCGAGCTCGAAGCGCAAGAAGACGAGGACGTAGGTCGCGAGCAGAACGAAGCTGGCAGGTGTCGCCTTCACTGGGCACCACCCTTCGGAACCGAGCGCAGCGCCGCCCGAAGCTGCGCCAAGCAGATCGCGTCCTCAGGTCCTGCACCGGCTGCGCTTGGGCCAGCGACTTCGAGGGCGCGGCGCAATATGGCCTCGCGCCGTGTGGCGTCGCCGGCGATCCTCGCGGCTTCGGCCTGGAGCCAGAGGTTCTGAAGCGTCGGTCCGTTGCGGCGTTCGTGCGCCTCGGCCGTCCAACGCGCGGCCTCCGCGTCGTGGAGCCGGACCGCGTTGCGGCCGCGATCGAGGAGGCCCTCGCCGAAGCCGATGTCGGGGTCGCGGGCGAGCGCCGCCTCGAAGGCCATGGCCGCCTGCTGCGGTTGACCATGGGCGTCGAGCGCCCGCCCGAAGAGCCAGGCCGTCCGCGCGTGGTCGCCTTCGAGTTCGAAGGCGCGGGCCAAGAGGGGCAGGGCCTCGCGCGTTCGCCCTGCATCCAGGTAGAGGCGGGCCAGCGAGGTCAAGTCGGCGGCGTTCTCGAAGTCGACGAGGCGGGCCCGGAGGTCGCGCGCGGTCTTGGTGTCGAAGTGCAGCTTGCGCCCGACCTTCGCCGCGGCGAGCCGCAAGTGCGCGCGCAGTAGCGGCGAAACCAAGACCGCGACGACGGCCGCGGCGGCCAAGGCAGCGAGAACGACCAGGGCTTTGCCGGCGAAGAGGCCACTCAGAACCGCGAGCACGCGGCCGAGGAGGCCGCTGTCGACGACGTCGAGCATGAGCAGGGCCAGCGCGAGAGCCGTCGCGAGGCAGAGCGGCACGAAGGTCAGGGACCGCTTTCTCAGCTCCGGCAGTGGGGAAGCTTGCATGCCCCCCTTGTCGCGGATTCTTGGCCCAACAACAAGACCGGGGCTCGAAGGCGGCTCGCGCTTGCCCCGACGTCGCGGAGAGGTGTCCGTGCCAGGCGGGACAAGAACTGGAAGAAATTTCGAAAAATCTGAAACCCTGGCTCCGGCATGGCCTAGATGGCGGCCTGCGATGGGTTGAGGAACCCGTCGCGAGAGAGCGGAGGTGGTCGCGGAAGTCACGCTTCGGCGCGACTGCCGGGATTTTTTTTGCGCCTCGTGCCAAGAAAGCCGCCTCCCGCCCCTGGCAGGAACTCTTCCTATAGGCTTTCTTATCGCTTCAACTCGGCGGGGTGCATGGGCCTGTCGAGAACATGAGGTGGACCGGGCGCGGGGCAGATTGTCTCGCGCCCGGTTCTTTCTCTTGTTCGCGCGTGCGCCGCTCCTAGCGTCGCGCCATGGCCGAACGGATTCCCCCGAGCTACGGCAGCTATCTCCGCCTCGACGAGCTCCTTTCCTGCCAAGCGCCGCCGGACGGCGCGGCCGGTGAGCAGAGGCCGCGCGCGCTGCTCCATCACGACGAAA
>CALLZN010000431.1 GCA_937858895.1 uncultured bacterium
CAAGGAGATCACGAGGGCCGTCATCATGCAGATCATGACCGTGTCGATGAAGGGTTCGAGCATGGCGACGAGGCCTTCTCGGACGGGCTCCTTGGTCTTGGCTGCGGCGTGCGCGATCGGAGCAGAACCGAGCCCCGCTTCGTTCGAGAAGACCGCGCGCTTGGCCCCCCAAGTCAAGGCCTGCACGAAGGTCATGCCGACGGCCCCACCAGCGACCTTGCGCTCGATGGACCCACCGAAGGCCATGGAGAACATGTCGGCGAGCATGGCCGGCACTTCATCGAGGTGGATGAGGATGACCGTCATCGCGCCACCGACGTAGAGCGCGGCCATGACCGGGACGAGGATGCCAGCGACTTTGCCGACGCGTTGAATGCCGCCGATGATGACCATGCCGACGAGCAAGGCCAGCACGAGGCCGAGGATGAGCCGCAAGCCCGTCGTCGTGACGGCGTCGTCGCCAGCACCAGCGATCGTGATGTCGGCCATGAGCGGTGGCGCGAGCTCTCCGATCTTGGATCCGAATTCGTCGACGAAGGCGCCGGCCATCTGATTGGCCTGCACCATGTTGCCGCCGCCGAACGACGAGATGACGGCGCAGATCGCGAAGGCCACCGCGAGCCAACGGAAGTTCTTACCGAGGCCGCGTGAGAGCGACTCCATCGGACCACCGAGGATGCGACCGGCGGGATCGAAGACGCGATAGCGCAGCGCGAGCGTGCACGACGCGAACTTCGTCATCATGCCGAAGACGCCGAAGATGGCCATCCACACGGCGGCCCCTGGTCCGCCGTACCAGATCGCGGTCGCGACGCCGCCGATGTTGCCGACACCGACGGTCGCCGAGAGAGCAGCGCAGAGCGCCTGGAAGTGGGTGACGTCACCAGGGTCGTCGGCTTCGTCATACTTGCCGCGACCAATGGCCAGGGCGTGGCCGAAGTTGCGCAGCTGCGGCAAGCCGAGGCGTAAGGTGAACCAGAGCCCGACTCCGCCGAGCATGAGGATGAACGGCAGGCCCCAGGCCACATCCGCCGCGTTCGCAAAGAAGTCTCGCACGCGCGCTCGCTCCCTCCATCAAGGACCATGCGGTCCGCCTAGTCGCGATCCACACTCCGCAAGGCTGCGTGCGTGGTTGACCTGTGAGGCTCGCCATGCCTGACCGGCACAGGGCGGCGCGACTATACCTGGATGACGCCGAGCAACGCAGACAGGAAACGGGTCGAGAGCCAGAACGAGAGCCCGAAGTGGACCAAGACAGCCGAGCAATTCTCAGCAAGTCGAGCCGCCCCCCCTTGCGTTCGTCCTAGCCCTGACTGCTATGCTGCCGGGCTTTCCCTGACCGCAACCGTCTAACGCGTGCTCAGAAGAGCTCGACGTTCCGCAAGCTACGACCATGTCATTCCGGATCTTCGCCGGCAATCTCGCTTTTCAGGTCACCGACGACGACCTTCGCGAAGCCTTTTCTGAGTTTGGGCAAGTCACCTTTGCCCGCGTCATCCTTGATCGCGATACAGGTAAGTCACGCGGCTTCGGGTTCGTTGAAATCGAAGGTGACGACAACGGCAAGCGCGCCATCGAGGCCCTCGATGGTCGCGATCTCAAGGGTCGGCAATTGCGACTGCGCGAAGCCGAACCCCGCGGCCCCGGCGGACAAGGTGGACCCGGTCCAGGCGCTGGACCTGGTGGCGGGGATCGGCGCGGGCCACGCGATCGCGAAGCTGCTCCTGGTCCGCGGGGCGGATCAGGTGGCGGCTACGGCGGCGGTGGCGGCTACGGCGGCGGCGGCGGCGGTGGCGGCGGCGGCTACGGTGATCGTCCCCCGCGCCCCGACCGCGGTGGCTACGGTGGCGCGGATCGCGGAGGCGCGGACCGCGGTCCGCGGCCTGGCTTCTCCGACCGCGGTGGACCTCGACCCGGCGGCCCGGATCGTGGCCCGCGACCCGGCATGGGCGATCGGCCTCCGCGTCGCGCAGCTCCGGGCGAAGAGTCGGCGGAGGAGGCACGTCGCCGCGAACCCAAGCGCAAGACGCCACCGAACGACGATCGGCCGCGCAAGGCGCCGGGCGGCGGCCCAGGCGGCACCACCCAAGGTCGGCCGCCCGAGAAGGTCCGCGGCGGTGCGCGGAATCGCTTCGTCCACGATGACGACGAAGACGACGACATCGACCTCTTCGGCAGCTACCACGAGGAGGACGAAGACGGCACGGTCGACGTCGAAGGCATCGAGTTCGGCAGCGACGACGACGAGAACAAGGGCATCGACCTGAGCCGCCTGCGCAACCGCCTCGAAGGCGACGAGGAATAGGCGACGGCGTCCTAGCTCCTAGCCCTAGCCCGCAATTTCTCGCATCGGGGACGGTTTTCCTTGGTTCGCCGCGGCCGGCCGCTTAGCGTCGCGGCCTGATACAGGCCTACGCAGAGGGAGCGGAGGTGCAGCCAGCGAGGCTGCGGTCAGCAAGGCTGCAGTCAACACGGCACAGCAATCAAGCTCCTCGGCGTATCCCTTTCGTCAGTTCCTAGAGAAGGACATACAAGGAATAGAATCATGCGGAAGATCGCTCTTGCTGCATTGCTCGCCCTCAGCACCGGCCTCGGCAGCTGCATCGTCGGACCCCACCAGTTGTCGCGCACGGTCGACGACTGGGACCGCAAGATGTACGTCGAGAGCCCGTGGCTCGATGCGGCGCTCAATATCATCCCCGTCGTCCCCATCGCCAAGTTCGGTGCTGGTATCGCCGACTTCTTCGTGACGGACGCCTACACGTTCTGGCTCAAGGACGCCTTCGCCGGCAAGGGCGGCACGGGCTTCGTCCACTACCAGGACAACTCGGCCCGCAACATGAAGAGCCTGCTCGTCGACGGCGGCAAGTTCCTCGAGATCCACGGCGAGAAGATGTGACCCGGCGGCGCGCGAGCGCCGCAGGATCATGACCGATCGCTAGCTAGTCTTCGGTCTAGCTCAAGAAGGGCGCGCGCAACGCATCTCGCGTTCGCGCGCCTTTTCGTTGGCGCTTACTGACGCACGTAGGATTCGAGTTCGGTCACGACACCGTCCTCGAGGCGCCGCACGAAGTAGCCGAGCTCAGGTGCGTACCAAGTCAAGGCGACTTGGTCGAGGAAGCGCCGGCCTTCGAGCATGGGCTGCGCCCTGCGCCAGATGCGCAAGCACTTGAAGCGGCCAGCGGGCGTCTCGACCTCCTCGCTGCGATCGCACACATACTTGGCGAGGATCGGCATCGCCGCATCCCCTGGTGTCTTGAGCAAGAACTCGCAAGCCCATTGCTTGCCCGGCCAGAGTGGGAAGGCGAGCTGCCAGTCGCCGGGAGCGAGCTCCTTCGCCAACCACGGATCATCGGGCGACTCCTGACCGACTTGTTCGAAGCTCGGCCCCATGCGCGTGCGCAGGCGCGAGAGCGCCTCTTCGAGCACGAAGCCGCCGTCGCCCGCTTCGACCACGGCTTGCTCGATGCGAAGGACGCCGCCACGGCGGTAGACGAAGCGATCGCCGACCTTCCATTGCGGCCGCTCGGCGACCTCGATGCCGAGGGGCACGGCGCCGAGCTCGGTCGTGAGGCCACGCCCTTGACCCGGTGCGAAGGACCGCTGGGCACACGAGGGGAGCACGGCCAGGGCCAAGACAGGAGCGACGAACCTTCTTCCACGCATGGCGGGCATCATGCCGCGCCCGCCCCCCTGGTTCACGCATGCGGCGTGACCTGCTAGAGTCTCATCGCCTTCGACTTCGTCTCCACCCTGCTGACCGCGCCTGACGGTCCGCAAGTCCTTGACCGTGACATTGCCAACGAGACCTCGACGTTGCCAATGCGTAAGTCGAGTCCTGCCAACCCCGATTCCTGCTGATCGAAGCTGCGTTCCATGATTGTTCCTACTAACGGGCTGTCGCTCGTGACGACGTTTGCCTGTCTCTTCGGCCTCGCGCGCTTGACACCCCTGAGCGCACAGTCGACCGGAGCTGCTCTCCTGCTCGACATCAACACCGTCACCGAGGCTCGATCGGGAAGTCCCGAGAACGTCCGCGCTCGGCCCGGCAATCGCGAGGTGCGTGGCTTTCTGCAGGTCGGCCCGTGGTACTACTTCGTCGCGAGCACGCCCGACGAAGGTGCCGAGCTCTGGCGCACTCAGGGGACGGCACGCACGGCAGAACTCGTCAAGGACATCCGTCCGGGTCCCTTGTCGTCCAACATCTCCGAACTCACGGTCCTTGGCTCGACGCTCTTCTTCCGCGCAGACGACGGCGTGCACGGCAGCGAAGTCTGGAAGAGCGATGGCAGTGTCACCGGCACAGTCCTCGTTGCCGACATTTTCATGGGAGAGGATGGCTCCTTCCCCACTTGGTTCGAAACGCTGGGTTCGAAGCTCTACTTCGCCGCGCGCGACACGACGAACGACTACGAGCTTTTCGAGAGCGACGGCAGCGCTGCAGGGACCAAGCGCGTGATCGACTTGCGGCCGGGCACGAGCGGCTCCTTCCCGAGCTTCCTGCAGAAGGACCTCGCGGGCACGACGATCTACTTCCGCGCCAACGATGGCAGTAACGGCTTCGAGCTCTTCAAGACCGACGGCACGACGGCCGGGACCTTACTCGTGAGCGACATCGCAACTGGTGCGGCGAGCTCGTTCCCGGATCACCTTCTGCCCTTCGCGTCGGGCATTCTCTTCGCCGCCGCTGGCGCAAACGGCGTCGAGCTGTGGAAGACCGACGGCAGCGCCGCCGGCACGGTCGAGGTCGCCGACCTGCGCAGCGGGAGCGCGAGCTCCTTGCCCGACCTCTCACACGCGATCGTGCTCCAAGGCAAGGCGTGGTTCTCAGCCGACGATGGCAGCAGTGGACGCGAACTCTACTGCAGCGACGGCAGCGCCCTCGGTACGACACGCATCGCCGACCTCGTGCCTGGCGCTGGTGGCGGCGAGCCACGCAACTTTTTTGCATATGGCAGCTCGATGCTCTTTTCGGCGCGGGCCGTCGACAGCAGCTCGCTGCCGCTCGGCGAGGAGCTCTGGATCAGCGATGGAACGACGCTCGGGACCGAGCTCGTGGTCGACATCGACCCCGGCGAGAAGTCGTCGTGCCCCGCCGACTTCCTGCTCGTCGGCAGCGATGTGTATTTTTCGGCACTCGAGATCGGACCCGTTGGCAAAGGTCGCGAGCTGTGGAAGACCGACGGTTCGTCGACGGGCACTGCGCTCTTCGTCGACGTCGATGCAGGAAGCGCGAGCTCGAATCCGCGCGACCTCACGCTGACTTCGTCGGGCTTCCTCTTTGCGGCGACGACGAAGAGCACGGGTCGTGAGCTCTTCCAAAGCGACGGCACGGTCCAGGGAACGCAGCTCTTGGCTGACCTTTTGCCGGGCGGCAACTCACTCGCTTCTGCGCCGACGAGCCTCGTCGCGGGCTTCGACCGCTTCTGGTTCCTCGCCGATGACGGCACGCATGGCGACGAACTCTGGTCGTCGGATGGCACGACGGCCGGCACGAAACTCGTGCTCGACATCGCGCCACTTGCGGCGAGCAGCCAAGTGCGCGACATGACCGTCGAACGCAAGACCCTCTGGTTCACGGCCGACGATGGCCTGGTCGGCCGTGAGCTTTGGCAAAGCGACGGAACGGCCGCCGGCACGAAGCTCGTCGCCGACATCGAAGTTGGAGCGGCGTCCTCGAATCCGAGTGAGCTCGTCGCGAGCCACGGGCGCCTTTGGTTCGTCGCCGAGGACAGCATGCACGGCCGTGAACTCTGGACCAGCGATGGCAGCGTCACGGGCACGCAGCGCGTCCTCGACATCGTGAGCGGCAGCGGCAGCAGCGCACCGAGCGACTTGCTGCTGGTTCGCGACCGTCTCTACTTCGTCGCCGACGACGGCAGCAACGGACGCGAACTGTGGGTCAGCGATGGCACGGCGGCGGGCACGACGATGCTCGTCGATCTCGAAGTCGGTCCCGCGAGCTCCAATCCGAGCGGCTTGGCCTGGCTCGACGACCGCCTCTGGGTCACGGCCGAGGCAGGGGGCACTTCGCCGACCGGACGGGGACTCTACGTGAGC
>CALLZN010000432.1 GCA_937858895.1 uncultured bacterium
TCTGCAGCCATCACTTCTGCAGCACTCTCGCAGGCGTCCCCTGCGCCAAAGCTCGTAGGCTGTGCATCGTTCGATCTTGCTACGATAGGCAAGGAGCACCAATGCAAGTTCGACTGATTCTTCTGAGTGGTTCGCGTGTCGGCGATGAAGTGCAGGTCGACGGGGAGGCCATACTCGGCCGCAGCCCTGACTGCGCCCTCTGCCTCGAGGATGGCGGCGTGTCGCGGCAACACGCGAAGGTCCGGCTCGAGGCCGATTCGATCTGGCTCGAGGACCTCGGATCGAGCAACGGGACCAAGGTTGGCGGCCAACGCGTGCGTGAGGTGCGGCTGCAGGACGGTGACGTCTTCGAGCTCGGCAAGGTCAAGGTCCGCGTCAAGGTCGCTGGCCTGGCCCCGACAGCGGAGCCGCCGCCTCTGAAAGCGCCGTTGTCACGGCCGTTTTCGGCGCCCGCCGCCGCGGTCGGCTTCAAAGCCCTCAAAATCGGGGTTCGGGGCGCGCCCGCCGCGCCGCCCGCCGCGGCAAGTCCCCCGATCGTCGAGGTCCGCCCGAAGGCCGCGCCGGCCGCCCAGGCTCCGAAGGCTGGCCCGGCACCAAAGGCCGCGCCATCCCCCAAGACCTTGGTGCCGCGCGTGGCTGCCAGTCGCAAGGGAGGCTTGCTAGCCGAGGACCTCGGCCAGCAGGGCGGCCTGCCCAAGCTGCTCATGGTCCTTGGGGCGGTCGCGGTCGCTGCGACCGTCTTCTGGCTCATCTTCGAGGCCGTGCGCTGACGCCGAGCCGGAGGCAGGCGCGACCTTTCCAGATATTCTCTCAGCAGTGGCGCAGGCCGCCGCTTCGCCAGTCTCGCTGCCTCTCCTCTTCATTGTCCCGTCATCCACGCATGGAGCACTTCCGACCATGAGCTTCTGGGTTTTCATCGTGATCGCACTGTCGATCTTCGCGGTCGTCGAGGTCATCGGCAAAATCGCCGCCGCGAGCCGCGAGGTGCGCATCGCGAGGATCGAAGCGGACCTCAAGCGCGACCTCGTCGACCGCCTCGGTGATCCGGCCCTCGTCGCGCGTGTCGTCGAGGCCAAGTTCTCGGGGACCCTGCAAAACGGCAAGGGCAGCAAGGTGACGGACGCGGCGGGGGCCCAAGTCGTCTTCGCTTCGGCGGGCGCGCCTACCGTCCAAGCTGACGGGAAGGCTGCAGGTTCAGGGCTCCTCTTCGTCGGCCTCATCGCGACCTTCATCGGGTCGGCCTTCCTCGTCCTGGCCGGCACCGTCGACGACGACTTCGTCATCCCCGGCGTCCTCTTGCTCGCTGGCGGCCTGGCCTTCCTTGTCTACCCGACCGCGCGCGACGAGATCGCGAGGGCACGTTCCCAGGCATCGACCCAGGCGGCCGCTGCGCGCAGCGGCGAGTAACGCGCGGCGACTTCTTCCTGGGCGAGGCGCAGTCGCGATCGTGCGCTCTGCGCTGCGGCTTGCGTGACTTCGACCATGGCCGCGGCCCAGGCCTCGACGCCTTCGTCCACTGCGATCGCAGCTTCGCCGAGAACCTCGTGTGGGACGCCATCCCGTGCGACGAGGACGGGACAACCAACGAGGGCCGCCTCGACGCCCGGCAAGCCGAAGCCTTCGAGGGTCGAAGGAAAACACAGCGCGCTCGCCGCAGCGAGCAGCGGCCAGCGCTCGTCATCGCGGACGTCGTTGCGAATCGTGATCGCGGCCTCGACGCCGAGCTCGCTCGCGAGGGCCGCGAGGCCAGCCCAGCCCTTCGACGGCGGACCCGCGAGCAAGAGACGCGGCAGCGCTGGAGACCTGCGGCGACCAAGTGCATAGGCGCGCACGAGTAGGTCGAGCCGCTTGCGCGCCTCTGGCCGCGCGAGGCTCACGAAGGCTCCCTGCGGCAAGCGATCGATCGGCGGCCACGCGTCTCGAGGCAGCGGCTCGACGGCCGCGGGGACGACTTCGATGCGACGAGGGCTGAGGCTCGCGACTTGGTCTCGGATCGCTGTCGAGGGCACCATCGTCACGCTCGCCCGCGCAAGCGCCGTCCGCAGCGCGCGGCGCGCCGCCACGCGGTGGAGGACAGAGCGCGCGAGCGGGCCGAGGTCACGCGTGTCATGAAGCAACAACGCCGTCCGCGACCTGAGGCGAGGCAGCGGCAACGTGGCCAGCTCGACGAGGTCGAAGTCGCGGGCGAGGCGCCCGAGCAGCCGCGCTTCCGAGGCCACCCTCGCGAGCGGCGGCCCCGCGCGCAGCGCCGTGCAGCGCGTCGCGCCGTGCGGCAGAGCGGCGACCGCTGCCACGAGCTCGGGGTCGGGGTCCCTGCCTGCAAGCAGCGTGATCGAGAAGCGGTCTCTGCGGGGTTCGCTTGCGAGACCACGGAGCAAGGCCAGGAGCCTGTTCTTGGCACCCGAGCACGCCTGGGCATCGGCGGCGTCGAAGATCCAGCCCTGGAGCGCGATGCGGTGGCGCTTCACGGCGCTTGCCTCGTGCGGACCTCGTCGAAGAGCGCGAGCCACGCCGCGGCCGTGGCTTCGGGCGTGAAGGCGCTTGCGAGCGAAGGTCCGAGGCGGCTCGCGCGTTCGGCGACGGCTTCGTCCTCGAGCAGCCTTTGGAGCCCTTCCGTGATGCTCGCCACGTCATACGGATCGGAGGTGACCGCAAGCTGCGCGCAGTACTCCGCTGGGGCGGAAGCGCGCGCCACGAGCGGGGGCACGCCGAAGGCGAGCGCCTCGAGCGCCGGTAGACCGAAGCCCTCGCTGCACGAGGCGAGCACGAGGCCCTTGGCCGCGCAGAGCTCCTTGCACAAGGCGCTGTCGTCGAGCGGTGGCAGGAGGCGCCACGCGCTCCTCGGCGCGAACGGAGCGTGCTCCTCGTAGCCGATCCAGGTGAAGGGATGTCCTGCTCGTAGGGTCGCTGGGACTTGGTCGTAGGCCTCGGCGATACGGGCGAGGTTCTTGCGCCGTCGCGCCGCGCCCAAGAAGACGAGGCCGCTGCCGTATGGCGTCGTGCTGCCGACTGCTCCCTTTACTGCCCTTGCGAGGCGTGTCCGGGCTTCCTCCAGGACGGCCGCGCCGAGTGGCTGCGCGATCACAGCGACACGGTCGGCGAGCGCGGGGTTCTCGGCGATGAGGGCTGCGCGCGTCTTGTCCGACGGGACGATGACTCTCACGGCACGCGGCACGAGCGCGAGTCGCGCGCGGCGCTGGCGCAGCGCGC
This sequence comes from uncultured bacterium, assembly GCA_937858895.1. Classification (GTDB taxonomy): domain Bacteria; phylum Planctomycetota; class UBA1135; order UBA1135; genus JACKHW01. The sequence goes on from CALLZN010000432.1 coordinate 3,211, forward strand.
GGAGCAACGAGTCTTCGCCGTCATCACGCTTCTTCGGCGGCAGTTCATGGACGGTCGCAACCATCGGGCAGGGTGCATGCGGTGGCAGCGCAGTCGTTGGGGAGAGCAACACTGCTGCTTCGACTTCTTCGAGCTGGCGCGGCAGGAGCATGCGTCGCCACAAGGGCAAGGGGAGGCGCGGAAGTCGGCGGACCTCGACGCGCGCAGGCAGCGCGCAGTCACCATTGGCGCCAACCCGGATCGACGGGTGGCAGTCGCGCGGGACGAAGAGCACGAGCCGTTGCGGCGACATCCGAGCAAGGGCCTGCAAGGTGCGCAAGAAGGCCCGCTCGACGCCGGTCGGTCGCGCGCCGCCGAGGCAGGACCCGTCGAAGGCGATGCAGGAGCTCACGCGTGCTTCTCCCAGAAGGCGGAGTGGGCCTGCGCACAGGCTCGCCAAGTGAAGCGCGGGCGTCGCAGCGCCCAATGTTCGAGCTTGTCGCGCCGCAGGTCGTCGTCATCGAAGAGCGTGACGATGGCCGCGGCCAGCGCCTCGCAGTCGTCCGCGTCCACACGGAAGCCGGCGTCACCGCAGGTCTCCATGAGTGCCGAGCAAGGACCGACGATGGCCGGCACGCCGCACTCGAGGGCTTCGAGCGGCGGGAAGCCGAAACCCTCGTGCTTCGATGGGTAGAGGAGGCAGCGCGCGCCGGCGACGAGGGCGAAGGTCGTCGCGTCATCGGCAGTCTCGAGCCAGCGCAAGGGGTGGCGAGCTTTTTCGCGCAAGCGAGCAACGACGTCCTCGCAGAGCCAACCCGGGGCGCCGACGACGAGCAGAGGGATGCGGCGGCCGTTCTTTGCCAAGACGTCGAGGGCGTCGAGGAGGCAGCGGTGGTTCTTGCGCGGCTCGATCGTGCCGACCGCGATCAGGTAGGGCTCGTCGACTCCGAGCAGGCGCTGGGCGAGCGCGCGCCCGTGCGTAGCGCTTGCCTGTGGCGCGGCCGTTTCGAGGAAGCGGCGCACATGGTCCACGCCAAAGGGAATGACCGTCGCCGCCGGCGCATCGGGCCACGCAGTGCGCAGGCGCGCTGCCGTCGCTTCGGTCGGACAGACGACGGCCGCGGCCCGCCCGAGCGCCGCCTCGAAGCGCGCAGCGAGCCTCGCACTCGCGGCTTCGCCATGGTGGCTCGGGTCCTCGCGGAAGGCGACGTCGTGCACGGTCATCGTGACCGGCAGGCAATCGCGCACCGGCGGATAGACGTAGTCGGTCCAGTGGAAGAGCGCGATGGGTTCGCGCCGCCGCGTCGCGACGAGTCGACTGGCATCGATGCCGACCCGCGCGAGCAAGGCGAGGCTGCGCCCGGGCAAGCGACTTCGATGCAAGGCTGGACCGTGCGACGCTTGCGCGAGGGCGAGTTCGTCTTGCTGCGGTCGCTGGTAGCCGTGGGCGAAGAGCTCGAGCTCTGTTGCGTTCGTCTGGGCGAGCGCGAGGGCGAGCTCGCGGACGCTGCGCGCAATGCCGCTGCGTGAGAAGAGTGCAGGCCTGTAGTCGATGCCGACGCGGACCATGATCACGCGGTCCTCTTGCTCGAGTTGCTCGCGTTGCTCGCGTTGTCTGCGTTGCTCGAGCGCGCGACGGCGAGGACCGCGAACACGGCGACGCTGACTTCGCCAACGACGATGCCGATCGCGGCGCCCGCGAGCCCGTAGCTCGCTTGCAGGCCGAGCATCGCGGCGAAGGTCGTGACGCAGCCCAGCGCCGAGCAGCGCAGCACCGCGCCCAGCTCGCGATGCGCGATGAGAAACGGCAGCGCGAGAGCTGCCACGCAGAGCGCCGGCAGAGCCGCCGCGAGTCGCAGCACGTGGTCGTGCACGGCGGAACTCTCACTCACGATCTGTCCACCGGCAACGAGACAGCCAGCAAGGACGAGGCCGAGGGCGCCGAGGATGGCGATCGCGCGCCCGAGCGCTGCACCGCGTGGTGCCGTCACGAGTCCAAGCGGACCGGCCAAGGTCGTCGTCAGCGCCGCTGGGACAAGGGCCGCGATGGCGAAGAGCCGGTGCGCAAAGCCGAAGTCCGCGAAGGCCTCGCCGACCATGGCCGCGAGCAAGAGCGGGGCACCGTGGAAGTAGCCCGCGCGCAGGAGGTCGCCTTGCGTCGCGCGCGAGACCGAGAGCGCGTGTTCGCGGTCGTGCGGCTCCATGTCCGACGCGCGCGGTGTCGGACCGCCGAGCACGAAGGCTCTGCGCATGCCGCGTGCAAAGGCCAAGCGATCGGCTGGCGCGAGCCTTCGCCTGGCCAGCCTCGCGACGACGAGCTGTGGCAGGATCCAACACGCGAGGTAGGCCGTCGCTTCGTTCACTGCGCAAAGCGACAAGACGAGAGTCAGGGCCAAGGTCACGAAGCGCCCAAGGACTTCGATCGCGACCACGACCCGCGTGTCACCCACAGCGAGCGAGGCGCTCGCGTGCAGCAAGTAGGGCAGGCCGAAGAGCGCGACGCCGACGCAAGCGATCTTCGCATCCGTGCCGAGGGCGACCATGAGCAATACGAACACGAGGGCCGCGGCCGCAGCTCGTCGCGTAGCGCGGAGGAGCGTCGCTTCGATGACTTGGTCGCGCGAAGTCGATGGCGGAGCATGGCGAACGAGGTCCGGCACGAGGGTCGAAGCGAGCCCAGCCAGCGCCGCCGTCGCGACCAAGCCATGCGCGAGCAAGGCGACGAAGAAGTCGCGCGCCGCCGCCGGTTCGAGCGCGCCGCGAACAGTGACGAGGGTCAGCGTCGCGAGCAGCAAAGCGCCGACGCGCCCGCAGACGAGGCGCAAGAGCGCCGCCGCGAGCGAACTCAGGCGCGGCGCAGCTAGCCCATCCCTCCCTGTCTCAGCGTTCTTGTCGAGGCTCTGCACGTGACGAAGCAAGCGCCCGAGCATAAGTGGCGAGGGCTCGGCGCGATGCCGCCATGGACGCCTCGCGCGCGCGTTTCTTGGCGCGCAGGATGTTGTTGCCAAGCAAGCGTCGTTGACGCCGTGACTGCTCAGCGAATCCGAAACGCCCGCAGCTCGTCCAGCCGCAGCTTGTTGCTCTCGATGTTCGCGCCTTGCAACCACAAGTTCACGCCGCGAAGCGTGGGGTCGTTCGGAATGGGGAGCTTGACTTCGCTTCGACCCGTCGTCAGCACGGCCGAGGCGAGCACGAAGATGCCGCCAGCGGGGTCGAGTCGCAGTACGCCGAACGTCGGCACGGGGACGACGGCAGGAGCTACGCCGACGAAGGCGACGCCGATGCTCGGGGCGCCGCCTCGAAAAGCGAGGCGCAGTTCGCCCATCGTGGTCGCCGTGCCCGAAGTCACGAAGCGATCGGTCTCGCCAGCCGTGCCGCGACGCTCGTTCGCGGCGAGGTAGCCTTCCCCCGCGCCGCCGGGCGGGGTCGTCGGCCCCGGCAGCTCGTAGAGGTAGATCGTGTCGGTGCCGACGTTGGTCGTCGTGTTGCGGTCACGCACGATGACGCCGATCTCGAGGTCGCCGTCGCCATCGACGTCGCCGATCGTCGCGCCGTTCATGTAGGTGAAGCCTGGCGTCCTCAGCGGAAAGCCGACAACGCTCTTGCCGCTCTTGTCATAGCAATCGAGGAAACCCTGGTTGGAGTTCATGTAGCTCGAGTCAACGAAGAACTCGTAGCTCCCATCACCGTCGATGTCCGCGACCGACAGCGGTCCTTGCGCGCCGCCCGTCTTCGTGATCGGAAATCCCGTCTTGGTAGCGCCCGCTGCGTCCCATGCCCAAACCGCTGGGTTGTTGCTGATCTGTGTGTCGCGGCCAGCGAGCACATCGAGTTTGCCATCGCCGTCGATGTCGACGATCGAAGGCGCGCAGTAGCTCCAAGTGCCTCCGAACGACTGTGGCCAGCCGCTCAGGACTGCGCCGCTGGCGTCGAAGACGTAGCAACCTGAACCTGCTTGATGCGTGCACACGACGATCTCGAGTTTTCCATTGCCGCTGATGTCAGCGATCGCGGGCGACTGGTACGAGAAGTTCGCGTTGTGCTTGGTCTTCATGGCGTAGGGCCAGCCAGCTTCGATCGTCCCGTCGTCGGCGATGCAGTAGAGCGAGTTGTAGCTTGCGACCACGATCTCGAGCTTGCCGTCGGCGTCGATGTCAGCGACCGACGCGCTCGTCGCGGGAACGTGATCGAGCGTGACCGGCCAAGCGCCCGGGTAGGCGCTGCCGTCGAAGCGGAACACGTGCACTTTGCCGAGCGGGTAGGCGCGTTCGAGCGCGATGACCTCGAGCTTGCCATCGCCGTCGAGGTCGGCCGCCGTCGCGGCTTGCGAAACGTTGTTGCCGTTGAGGTTCTTCGGCCAGCCTGGCAAGGAGCTCCCATCGTCGCGGAAGGCATAGAGGCGACCGCCGCTGGTCAGTCCACGCGTCGTGATGATGATCTCGAAGCGTCCATCTCCGTCAAGGTCGGCGACCGTGGGGACATACTGCGCCATGCCGATCGTCTGCCGGGGCCAACCGGTCTGAACGCTACCGTCGTGACGCCATACGTAGACGGACCCTGTGCTGTTGTCGCTGTTGCAGTAGCTGCGGATGATCTCCTTCTTGCCATCGCCGTCGAGGTCCTCGAAGCAGAGACCGCGCGTCGTCGCGAAGTTGAAGCTCGTCGTGATCTGCTTGGGCCATCCTGCGACGAGGACCGGCGCTTGCGCAGCCGGGGAAGCGCCGTCGTAGGCGGTCATGGCGGTGACGCCGAACGATGCGCCGGGGATCACGGCTGCGACGTCCGTCATGGTATTCGCGCGGTTCGTCTGGGGAAGCGCGAGCGAGAAAGCAACGGAGAGTGCTGCGAGCATAGAAGGCAGGATAGCCAGCACGCTCGACGCAGGCGCCTTCGGTGCTCCTGAATCGCACGTCCTAGCCTAGGTCCACGACCAAGTCAGTTCCGATAGAGCGATTGCCGATGAGATCCCAGTGTTGGGACTCGTGGACCTCCTCGACTTCGTGGGCAACTCTGTCGGCCCTTCCGTCGGCGACGCCGTTCTCGAAGTCCGAAGCCGCGGCGGTGCTTGGTTCGTGCTCCTCCTCTTCGGCAGCCTGTTCGGGATCTTGGGTGCCGAGTGCTTTCGACAATCCTGGCGACGCGACCATCCTCTCGCGCTCTCGCTTGGCATTGCCCTACTCGCCTTCGGCCTCCCCACGTGGGCCATCTACTCGAGCTCGCTCGACGGCTACTACGAAGTGCGACTGACAGACGATCGCTTCGAACTCGTCCCGCTGATCGCTGGCTTCAGCAAGTTCGTCGTGATCGAGAACGTTCGGCGCATCGAAGGGCGGCACGCCTACAAGCAGAGCTGGCGTGTGCACATCGAGACCGCGGATGGCATCGATTGGTGCAGCGCCACGATACGGCGCGAGCGCGCAGCAGTGCTCGTGAAGGCTCTCGAAGCAGCACGCCTGAAGGCCTCGCCGCGTTAGCTCACGCCGTGGGGCTCCTGCCGTGGCAAGCGAGCACAAGGTTTGCGGCGCTGCTTCGTCGGCGCTGCCATGCACCGCGTCGTCTGCTACGCTCCAAACCGTGGTTGACGCTGCCTTCCTCGATTCCCGCGTTCTGGCCGTGCTCGAAGAGGGGCGACAAGCGATCGCGATTCGTGAACTGGCCGACGAGTCTGTCGACGTCGCGGGCGGCACGATGTCGTACGCGGGGCCGGGCGTGTGGGCGAACCAGGTTTGTGGGATCGGATTGCACGGCCCGATCTCGGACGCCGACCTGGACCGCATCGTCGAGTTCTACGATGCTCGCGACGAGCCGGGCGAAATCGAGCTGGCCGCCCACGCCGACGCATCTTGCTTTCGCGGTCTTGCAACCCGGGGCTTCTATTGCAAGGAGATCGAGTCTGTGTTCGCCATTGATGGCCAAAGGCATGTCGTCGAGACGCCAACACTCGATCGTTTGGCGGATCTCGGCCTCGAAATGTCACGCATCACGGCTCGTGGCGATGCTGCGCAGGACTTCGTCGAAGTCGGAACCCGAGGGTCTCATACCACTGGCAAGCCCGCGAATCCTGCCGAACGCAAGCTGCTGCACCGGGTCATCGCGCACCCGCGAACGGCGGCCTGGCTCGTACGCTTCGAAGGCGAAATCTGCGGCGTCACGGCGATGGAGTGTGCGGGCGAAGTCGCCTGCTTGTTCGCGACGACAGTGACGCCGAAGTTCCGATGTCGCGGCATTCAGCGAGCGCTCATCGAGGCTCGACTCCGTCATGGGCTCGATGAGGGTTGTCGCTATGTTTGCATGCACAGCGCAGCCGGCCTCGCGACCGAGCGCAACGCACGGCGGACCTCGATGGAGCTGTGCTATTCGAAGGCCGTCCTGACGCGGGTGCGGCCGAGCTGACCGCGGAACTGCCTACGGCTTCTCGGACGACTCGTGGGCCTGGTCGGACGGGCAGGACTTCAGATTTTGGGGGGAAGCTCGGGATCCTCCCACAAGGCATGGATCGTCTATGCTACTTCACGAGAGACATTGGTGTCCTCCTCGCTATCGCGACGGAGTCCTCCGGTCTCCTTTCTGCCAATCAAGTACCGTTCCCTACAGCGATGCCCTTTGTTGGCATCGTTCAACAGATGCAAAACAAGCTTCTTGCGACACTGTCCGTCCTTGCGCTCGCGACCGTCGCTCACGCTCAGACCAGCAACACGATGCCCGTTGGCCTGGACACGACCGAAGGCAACGCGGTCTTCTTCCACTGGGGCGCCTCGCGCTACCTGTCGGGCATCGGCCCGCTCGCTGGCCCGCGCGTCATCAACCAGCTGGCCTTTCGGCGCGATGGCTCGCCGAGCGGCGTTGCGCGGACGATGGACGTCGACGTCACCTTGTCGACCGGCAACCTCAACTTCGTGGTCTCCGATCACAACCTGATTCATGGCGCGAACAAGACCCTTGTTCTGAGCCAGACCGGCGCCAACTTCCCGGACTGGAGCACGGCTGCTGGCTCGCCAGCGCCCTTTGATTTCGTGCTCAAGTTCCAGCGTCCCTTCCCCTACACGGCGGGAGCCTTGGCTTGGACGGTCTTCTACCAAAATTCGACGAGCACCGGCTCTGCGACCACGGACCGTGAGTACACCGGGCCGACCAATGGGTCTTCGTCGATCGTCGGTACCGGTTGTGCGAACTTCTTGCACGCCATGCAGCTCGAGAACAACGGCCCGGCCATGCCCAACAACGGCATGCGCATCCGCGTCAGCGTCAGTGGCGCGCAGCCTGCTGTCCCGGCTTGGCTCATGATCGACTTCACGGCGAGCAACATTCCGATCCCGGGTCTCTGCGCGAACCTCTATGCCGTCCCGACGATCTTCCAATACCTGACGATGACGTCGGCGACCGGGACCACGCCCCTCGTCTACATGGGCTTCCCCTACATCCCGGGCGCCCAAGGCGCGACGATCGTGACGCAGATCCTGGCCTTGGATCCGACCAACACGGCTTTCCCGCTCGCGGTTTCGAATGGTCGCCAAGCGACGATGCCGACCAGCACGTCGACGGCATCCAAGGAAGCGACCTACATCTGGTCGACGGCACCGACAACGACCGGAACCGCCTTCTTCGGTGGCTCGCTCGTCGTCGAGCTGAAGTGAGAACTTTGCGAACGCGGCTGTCGCTCACGACTTCGCCGACGACGCGGAGTCAGTTCTGAGCTGACAGCGCGCGCTTCTGTTCGCCGCTCGGTCCTCACGCGTCGGCCGTCAGGTCTCGACAACGCAAGGACTTGGAGTGCGCCATGTGAAGCTCTCGCATCGCGGCACTGTCTTTACGTGCTGCCACGACAACGGGCGATGGTGACAGCGAAGTCACTGCTACGCACATCAACCCATTGTTGGAGAGCCACATGGTATCCACGTTCACACGCATCCTTGCCCTCATCGCGCTCGCGGCCGGCGCAAACGCACAGAACCCCACGATCGATCTCACCAAGTGGACGATCGAACACATCAATTCGTCCGGTACCTGGACGATCGACGCTCCGAAACTCTACTGCTCCTTCACGAACTCGACGATCACGGACTGCTCGGTTCTCTATAGCGACTTCAACGTCACGCAGCTCGAGTTCCGCATGAGCATTCAGAGCGTCGGCGACGACGATATCGTCGGATTCGTCCTCGGCTGGAATCCTGGCGATGCGACGAATGCCAACTCGGACTACCTTCTGGTCGACTGGAAGCGAGCGACGCAAAACTACGGCGATTGGGGCACGGCCAATGCCGGTCTCGCTCTTTCGCGTGTGACCGGTATTCCCACGCCCGGCGTGGGAGGAGGGCCGATCGATCTCTGGTCCCACACAGGTGTCTGTAAGGAACTCGCGCGCGGCAACCAGTTCGGTCAAAAGGGGTGGGACTTCGTCACGAACTACTACTTCAAGGTGGGTCCGACCCGGGTACATAGGTAACACCTATGACCGGGGACATAGGTAACAC
>CALLZN010000433.1 GCA_937858895.1 uncultured bacterium
CGTAGCCGATCGCTGGAAGCTCATCGTGCCTGTCGCCCCCGCTGCGTCCGCGCAACTCTATGACGTCGTTGCGGATCCCACGGAGAAACACGACGTCGCGGCGGACCGGCCCGCGCTCGTAGCCGAGCTCCGGGCCAAACTCGATGCGTGGTGGGATGGCTTGGGTCCAAGCTCAGTAGTCCCGACCAGCAAGAGCGACGCAGGCTACTGAATGACGGCGGCTTCGACCATGCGCGACGCGAGCAACAGCCCGTTCGGTAGGCCAGTGATTGCCTGGAAGTAGAGATTGACGTCGATGAAGACGGGGTCCGTCGGCACCGTGAGGCTTCCGGTTCCGATTGGCGCATTCGTGATGCCGACGACCGCGAGCGCGCCGTTCGGATCGACGAGGATCGGACCCGCCACGGGCGGGCCCGACGCGTTGACGCGAGTCAGGTTGAGCATGACCGCGATGAAGAAGAACGGCGCCCCCTGGTTCTGGAAGGTGATCGTTTGTACCGCTCCGAGGCGAGCGGCCGGGGTCACTGTGATGTCGTTTCCGACGCTCTGACCGTAGACCTGGAAGAAGTTGTCGACGCCGAACTCGCGCGCCGCGTAGGCGACGCGCGTGACGTTCGCCGAGGTGTTGATGCTCATGCGCGAGCCGCCGAGCATGTCGAAGCGCCGCAAAGCCATGAGCAGGACCTCTCCACCACCACTCGCCGGCATGACCGCTGCAACGTCCTCGAAGGAAGGCGTCGTGCCGGTGTTGCCGTCACGAACCTCGAAGGCGAGCAAGCTCTGATCATTGGATACGCCGAGCTTGTCGTGGTCACGACGACCGCCCGTGAGAGGAATGATCGTGCCAGGGCTCGCAACGTCGACGGCACCGATCTGCAAGAAGTTGTTGCCCGTAACAGCCGCGTTCCGGAAGGCGAAGACCGCGCGTGACTGACCATTGGTCCAGCCAATGTTTTGGATTGGCCAGTTGGTCGCGAGCGTCACCGGCGCAGTCAAGCCGGTCGACGGCATAGAGAGGACCGACGACGGAATGAAGGGGCCGCCCTGCGGTAGGAAGAGCATGAGCAAGCGCGTGCCCGATGGATCGATGTCCATCTCACTGATCGTGCCGCCGCTGATCGTGCGCAGCTGCTGGATCATCGGAGGTCCAGCCAACGGCACGCGAACAATCAATTCGTTCTGGACACCCGCGACGAAGGTCGTCTGCGTGCCATAGAGGAACGCGCGTTGCCGATCGACGAGGAAGAGCCGCACCGGCGGATTCGTATTCATGAGCACGTTCGTCGTGCTCAGGTTCAAGTCGCGCCTGCGGAGGTTCACGGTGACCGTCGTGCCGGAGATCACTTCTTCAGCGAAGAACACGCCTTGGCTGTTCGTGTCCCAAATCGCATTTCGAACACTCAGCGTCGGAAGTCCGAGCGACTGGAAGGCGCCGCCGCCCCACGGGATCGTCCCGTAGAAGCCGCCCTGCTGCGCGAGCACACGCGTGCCGTCCGGGCTGATGCCCAACATCGTCGTCGACGTCGTGTTGTTGTTGGTGAAGTTCTGAGGATCGACCTGCGCGTACAATGCAGACTGAAGGACGACCGCGGCCGCCAACGAAAGTACTGTCTTCATGCTTGTCTCTTTGTGATGGGATGGGAATCGCGGAGGCGAACACCGCCTCCACCGAGACAGGTTCGTGGTCCCCATGCGCGTCACGCGGCTGCGCCAAAAATCGCGGAGAAGAGCCAGGCTCCTTGCTGCGTGCCGCGCTAGCTTGCTCGCGATGCAAGCTCGAACACTGACGGTGCAGCAGCGTGACGACGGCGTCGCGGTCGTCTCGCTCGCGCGGCCCGACCGCCACAACGCCTTCGACGATGCGCTCATCGCCGAGCTGACCGAGGCCTTCCGGGCGATCGACGACGATGCAAAGGTGCGCGCCGTCTTGCTGCGCGGCGAGGGCAAGAGCTTTTCGGCCGGCGCCGACATCGCGTGGATGCGCGAGCAGGGCGCGAGCGACGAAGCGACGAACCTCGCCGGGGCGCAGCGCATGGAGCGCGCCTTCCGCGCCATCCATGACTGCAAGAAGCCCGTGCTCGCGCGCGTGCACGGCGCGGCACTCGGCGGCGGCACCGGCTTGACGGCGGCGGCCGACATCGCGATCGCGGCCGAGTCGACGGTCTTCGGCTTCACCGAAGTGCGGCTCGGCATCCTGCCGGCCGTGATCTCGCCCTACGTCATCGAGAAGGTAGGCCTCGCCAAAGCGAAGGCGCTCTTCCTCCTCGGTTCGCGCTTCGACGCCCGCGAGGCCGAGCGCATCGGCCTCGTCTTCAAGGCCGTGCCCGATGCGTCCCTCGACGCCGAAATCGAGAAGGCCCTCGGCGAGCTGATGAAGGGCGGGCCAAAGGCGCTGGCAGGTGTCAAGGACCTGCTTGCGAGCGTCGGCGCTCGCGCCGTCGCGGACGAGGCCGTGGTCGCGACGACGACGCGTGCGATCGCTTCGATCCGTGGTAGCTCGGAGGCCCGCGAGGGTCTCGCAGCCTTCCTCGACAAGCGCGCGCCAGCGTGGACGGAGCAACGGTCATGAAAGCCATCGCCTTCGAACGCGTGCTCGTCGCCAATCGCGGCGAGATCGCTGTCCGCGTCTTGCGAGGCCTGCGCGAGCTCGGGGCCGAGGCCATCGCTGTTTGCAGCGAAGCGGACCGCGACGCCCTCCACAGCCGCGTCGCCGACCGCGTGATCTGCATCGGCCCGTCCGAGCCCGCCGCGAGCTACCTCGACATCGATCGCATTTTGCACGCTGCGAAGGACTGCGGCGCCCAGGCCATCCACCCGGGCTACGGCTTCTTGTCCGAGAACGCCGACTTCGTCCGCGCATGTGACAAGGCAGGCATCGTCTTCATCGGCCCGAGCGCCGAGCAGATGGATGCGCTCGGGAGCAAGCGCCGCGCCAAAGAGCTCGCGACGGCGGCCGGCGTGCCTTGCGTGCCCGGCTACGACGGCAAGGACAGCAGCGGCGCGAACGCGAGCGAAGCGAGCTTCGAGCGCGAGGCGCAGCGCATCGGCTTTCCCTTGCTCGTCAAGGCGAGCGCTGGCGGCGGCGGCCGCGGCATGCGGCTCGTCGAGAAGGCAGCAGACTTCGTCGAAGCCTTGCGCGCGGCACAGCGCGAAGCGAAGCAGGCCTTCGGCGACGACACGGTCCTGCTCGAGCGCTTCATCCACCCGGCGCGCCACATCGAAGTGCAGATCCTGGGCGACGGCAAACGCGCCATCGCGCGCAGTACCGCCGGGGGGTAGGGGCGTTCTTG
>CALLZN010000434.1 GCA_937858895.1 uncultured bacterium
CACCGCGAAGGCCGTTTGATCCCGCTTCTCGACTGAGGCTTCTCGACCGACTCGGGCCGGCGTTCTGCGCCGCTTCTGTCTCGTTCGCAAGTCTTCGAGAGTTGGATCGTGAAGCCATTTAGAGGCGCGCGTGAGCGCGCAACGTTGCTTACGTCGACGACGTGGGCCGTCCCATCTTCGCGGGGTCGCCGCCGCGTCGCTAAGTTCATGCTCGTCGCAGTCGCTGCGCTGCCCATTGCGGCTTGTGCGTTGCCCGTCGAAGCGCCGATCGAAGCGCGAGCGCTGAGCCTCGGCCTCGCTGCCCGTGAGGAGCCCAGCGTCCTGCACGAAGCCTTCGACTTGATGCCGGAGAGCGTCAGCACCACGGCGACGCGCGCCGTCGCTTCGACGGACGTCGCGGCACCTGCGCACGTCACCTATTGGCGCGCCGCCGCCCAGGCCTACGCCCTTCCCGTCCGCCGGGCGCTCGCGACCTGGCAGCGCCGCCTGCACGAGCAAGACGGTGCGGGTCTCCCCGGTGACCTCGGGCTCGGCGCCGAAGTTGACGACGTCGAAGACCTCGACGCCGCCCTCGTCCTGCGCGCGAGCGTCGACATCCTCGGCATCCTCGGCCTCGGTCCCTACGAGGCAGCCAAGGCGCTCGCGACGGCGGAAGCGCGGGCGGCCTTCGCGAGCCTCGACCGAGCGCTTTGGTCGGCGCGCTTCGACGTCGAGCGCGCTCGCGTGCGCCTTGCAGCGAGCCGCGCGCGCATCGCTGTCCGGGCCCAACTCGTCGAAGACTGCGTCGACGATTCGGTGCGCGTGGCGATCTTCGTCGAGCGCGACTGGCTCGCACGCGGCCCGCTCGCCGCTGCCCGTGCCCTCATCGCGCGCGCAGGTCAGGACCTCGAGAACGAGCGCGTCCTAGCTGCCCAGCTGCGGGAAGTGCTCGCCGCGCGCGCGGGCCTCATGGCCGACGCCACGGCGCTCGAGGCCGTCACGCCCGTCGTTCTCGATGAGTATCCGACGACCGCGTTGGTAGAAGCGCAGGCATCCGCGAACGCAACACCTGCAAGCGAGCAGGAGACCGCCGCGCGCCTCCTCGCCACGCACCCGAACCTGCACGCCTTGATGCTCGACTACGCGGTCGCCGAGGCGCGCCTGCGCCGCGCGGCGAGCGACGCTTGGCCCCGCCTGCGCCTTGGAGCCAAGCAGCGCCTCGAGCCGATGAACCTGCTCGGTTCCTTCGTCGACTTCTCGTTCCCGTGGCCGGGGCGCGTCGACGCCGCGACGCGCGCGGCGCTGCGCGCCCGGGACGAAGCGCGCTTCGTCGTCGAGGAGGGCCTGCGCGAAATCGCGAGCCGCATCGAAACGAGCGCCGCGCGTCTCCGCGAGGCCGAGGCTGCGCTCACAGCAGCCCGCATCGTCGAGGGCTCGTCAGCCGCAGCCTTTGCTGCAGCGCAGGAAATGTGGTGGGCCGACACCAACATGCTCGGCCAGTTCAACGACGCCCTCGAGCGTCGCATCGGCGGCGTCGTCGCGGCCCTTCCCGCCCGCGACCAGGCGTTTTTCGCGTGGCTCGACTGGCGCGAGGCCATGGGCCCCGACATGACCCCCGTGACCGAGGGAGGCAGCGATGTCTGAGGTCAATCGCGACGTCGACTTGGGCCGCCTCGCGCGCGAGCGCTCGCAGCCCGAACGCCCGACGCTGTCCCAACCCAAGAAGTCCTGGCGACGCTTCGCGCTACCGATCGCGATCCTCGCTGGTTTCGCCGCCCTCCTCCTCTGGTCGCTCGGCGATGTCTTGCGCCCTCGCGTCCAGGTGCGGGTCGTGCGGCCGCGCGCTGCGACTTCGAGCCAGCAGACGGCGACTGCTTCCCTCGCCTTCGCGGCGGCCGGCTGGGTCGAACCAGATCCGTACCCCGTCCACGTCACGGCCCTGACCGAAGGCGTCGTCGCGAAGATCCTCGTCGAGGAGAGCGACAACGTCGTCGAAGGCCAGGCCATCGCCGAGCTCGTGCGCGACGACGCCGAGCTCGACCTCGAAGCCAAGAAGCGCATGCTCGACGTCACGCGCGGCGAAGCGAGCGAGAAGCGCGTCGCCCTCGACTTCGCCGAGCAGGACTTTGCGGCCCGCCTCGACCTCGACGAGAAGCTGCAGACGACCGTCGCCGAGTTCGCGGGCAAGACCGCCGAGCACCGCGACCTCCAAGCTTCTGTCCAGCGCCTCGAGGCCGACGTGCGCGCCGCTCGAGAGGAACTCAGCATCCAAGAAGAGCTGCACAGCAAGGGTGCCAGCGGCGCACGTCAAGTCGAGCTCGCTGCAGCGCGCCTCGAATCCACGCGCGCAGCGATGCAGGTCGCCGCGGCCAGGGCCGCGCACGCACTCGCGCAGGTCGACGTCGCGCGCACGCGCCGCGACCGCATGCAAAGGGACTCCGAACTCCGCATCGAAGACCGCCGCCGCGTCGAGAGCGCCAAGGCAGCCCTCGTGACCGCCGAGCACCGGGTTGCTGAGGCCGCGAACCGCGTCGCGATCGCCGAGCTCCGCGTCGCGCGCCTCGTCGTGCGCGCGCCGACCAACGGCATCGTCCTCGAGCGCCACATCGCGCCCGGCGAAGCCACCGACAAGGGCGGCATCGTTTCGCTCTACGATCCGACCAAGCTGCGCATCCGCGTCGACGTGCCCCAAGAGTTCATCGCCAAGGCCAGCGTCGGCCAGCGCGCGCGCATCTTCAGCGAAGCGCGGCCGGGCAAACCCTACGCCGGTGAAGTGATCCGCGTCTTGCACCGCGCCGACATCCAGAAGGTCACGCTCGAGGTCCAGGTGCGTGTCCTCGATCCCGATGCCTTGCTGCGCCCGGAGCAGCTCTGTCAGGTGCGCTTCGAGACGTCGACAGTCGAGACTGTAGGCGAAGCTGCCGGAGCAGCGCAGACGCCGCAAACCTCACAACTCGCGCAGCAGGTCCTCCTCGTGCCGGAGGCCTGCATCCGCGACGGCAGCGTCTTCGTCCTCGACCCCGATGGCCCGCGCGCACGCCTGCGCCGCGTCAGCCTCGCAGGCACCACGACCAACGAAGACGGCCGCACCTGGGTCACCGTGCAGAGCGGCATCGACATCAGCGACAAGGTCCTCATCGACGCGCCGACCGAAGTCGTCGACGGCAGTCTCGTCCGAGTGCAGGGAGAGGAAGGGGGCGAAGAGAAATGATCCAGTTCGACCATGTGACCAAGTCCTACCACCGCGGCGAGCACGTCGTCACGCCGCTCGAAAACGTCGACCTCGAAGTCGCGCGCGGAGAGTTCTTCGTCTTGCTCGGACCGTCGGGATCGGGCAAGACGACGTTGCTCAACCTCGTAGCAGGCATCGACGTCGTCGACCACGGCAGCCTGCGCGTCGATGGCGTCGAGCTCCAGAACCTGGGCGAGCGCGAACTCGGCCGCTGGCGCGCCGAGAACGTCGGCTACGTCTTCCAGCAGTACCACCTCGTGCCCGTGCTCTCGGCCTACGAGAACGTCGAGCTGCCGCTGCATCTCTTCAAGATGAGCGCGCGCGAGCGCCACGAACGCATCGCCCTCGTCCTCGAAGCCGTGGGCCTCAGCGATCGCGCCGAGCACTTCCCGCGCCAGCTCTCGGGTGGACAGCAGCAGCGCGTCGCGATCGCGCGCGCGCTCGTCGCCGATCCTGCGATCCTCGTCTGCGACGAGCCGACGGGCGACCTCGACGCCGAGAGCGCCGACGGCATCCTCGCGCTCCTGCAGCGCCTGCACACGGAGTTCGGCAAGACGATTTTGATGGTCACGCACGATGAGCGCGCCGCGCGCATCGGCTCGCGGGTCCTGCGGCTCGACAAGGGTTCTCTTCACGAGGCAAGCCTGTCATGAGATTTTGGATCAAACTTGTGCGTCGTCAGCTCGGCCGCCACGCCGTTCGCACGACCTTGACGATGCTCGGCGTCGCCGCGGCCATGCTGCTCTTCGTCGGTGTCGAGAGTCTCGCCACCGGCCTCGACATGGCCCTGCGTTCGGGTGAGAGCGCGCGCACGCTCATCGTCTATCGCAAGAATCGCTTTTGTCCGCAGACCTCGTTCTTGCCCGAGCGCTACCGCAGCGACATCGCGCGCATCGAAGGCGTCGAGTCGGCCCTGCCCGTCAAGGTCTTCCTCAACAACTGCCGCGCGAGCCTCGACCTCATCGCCTTCCACGGAACCGACGTCGACGACTACGTGCGTGACAAGAAGGTGCGTGTCGTCGACGGCGACTTCGAGCGCTTCCGCCGCGAGGAACAGGCTGCCCTCGTCGGTCGTGACTTCGCAGCGAGGCGTGGGATGAAGGTCGGGGATCGCTTCCGCTTCGGCGATGTGAGCGTCGACGTGGCGGGCATCTTCGAGGCCGCCGAGCCGGCGACCGAAGGCGTCATCCTCACGCACCTCGAGTTCTTGCAGCGCGCGGGGCCCGTCGATCGCCTCGGCACCGTGACTCAGTTCGAAGTGCGCCTCGCCGATGCGCGCGACGCAGAGCGCGTCGCCGACGTCATCGACGCGCGCTTCGCGACGGCCGAAGAGCCGACCGACACGCGGCCCAAGCTCGAGTTCTTGGGCACGGCCACGCGCGACCTGCGCGAGCTGCTGCGCTTCGGGCGCGCCTTCGGCATCGTCTGTGTGCTTGTCGTCCTCATCCTCGTCGCGAACACCGTGCTCATGTCCCTGCGCGAGCGACGACGTGAGTTCGGCGTCTTCCGCACGCTCGGCTATGGCACGCGGGAGCTCTTCGGTCTCGTCCTCGCGGAGACGGCCGTCCTCACGGCCGTGGGTGCCGTGCTCGGCGTCGGCCTCGCCTTCGTGTTGTTGCGCGTCTTCCCGATGAGCCTTGGCGTCGAGGGCATCGCGGTGCGCTTCGAAGCGCGGCCGACCTTGCTCTTGCTCGCCGTCGCCTTGGCGGTCTTGACGTCGCTCTGCGCGACCCTGCCCCCGGCCTTCTTTGCTGCACGGCGGCGGGCCGGTGAGCTCCTCGGAGCCGTTTGATGGGACTGCCCTTCGAGTATCCGCTGCGCAATCTCTCACGGCGGCGCACGCGGTCCACGCTCATCGCTGCAGCATGCGCGCTGGTCGCGGCCGTCCTCGTCGCGGCCTTCGCCTTCGTCGGTGGCCTCGACAAGAGCTTCCAGCGCAGCGGGCGCAGCGACGTCGCGGTCCTGCTGTCGGCGGCCGCGCAGCGCGACCTCGTGCGGTCGGCACTGACGCCGCAAGTAGCCGAGCTCGTCACCGCCGAGATCGACGGCATCCTGCGCGTGCACGGCGTGCCAGCCGTTTCGCCTGAGATCCACATGGCGACGCGCGTGCGCCTCGCCGGCAAGAGCGACGACCTCCAAGGCTTCGTGCGTGGCGTCAGTGAGCGAGCCTTGCTTGTGCATCCCGAAGTCACGATCGTCGAAGGACGCTTTCCGGGCGTCGGTGAGATCGCCGTCGGCCGCCTCGTCGCCGCCCGCCTCGGCGTCGAGCCTGCGGACATCGCGCCCGGCAAGAGCCTCGACATGGAAGGCGGTACTTGGCGCATTGCCGGAGTCTTCGCAGCTCCCGGTAGCACGACCGAAGCCGAGATCTGGGCGCCGCTCTACGAGTTGCAGGGCAAGGCCCGCCGCCCCGACGTGTCGGCGGTCTTCGTGCGCTTCGCCGAGCCCGGCGAGATGGACGCGCTCGAGGCCTTCGCGGGTCGCCGCCTCGACCTCGAGATGATCATGATCGTGGCGCGCGAGTACTATGCCGAACTGGCGGCTTGGTTCGGGCCGATCCGCGGCCTGGTCTGGGTCATGGTGCTGCTGATCGCGTTGACGGTTGTCTTCAGCGGCGCCAATGCTCTGCAGATGAGCGTCGAAGAGCGCAGCTCGGAGCTCGCGACGCTACGTGCGATTGGCTTCGCGCCGCGATCGATCCTCGCTTCGCTCGTCTTGGAGGCGCTCGTGCTCGCGGCGGCGGGGGCCCTCGTAGGCCTTCTGCTGGCTCAGTTCTTCGTGCGCGGAACGGCCTTCCGCATCGGCATGGGGGCCTTTCGCCTCGAGGTCGATGCCGCGGCGATCGCGATGACCTTTGGGATCGTTCTCTTTCTTGCCTTGCTCGGGACGCTGCCCGCGGCCGTGCGCGTCCTGCGCATGCGCGTGGCCTTTGCCCTCAAGGATGACTGAGCGCCTTGCGCTCGAACTTCGATGCAGCATGCTTCCGTGACTACGGAAGGCTGACCACTGACCACTGACGACTGACGACTGACCTGGATGACACGATGAAACCACGCTTCCCGATGCTCTCGCGCTGGACCCTGCCTGCGCTTCTCCTCCTGGTGCTCGTGGCTCCGGCTTGTGGCGGCGACGAGGTCAAGGACAGCACGACCAAGGCGGCGGACGCCTTGCCCGAGTCCTACTGGCTCGCGACTCCACCGGGTGAGGCGAGTGGGGTCAGCGCTGCGCGCGCCACAGTCAAGGACGGCGCCGAGCTCACGGTCGTCGGTCGCATCCAGGACTATCGCGACAAGCAGGCCCAGTTCTTCTTGGCCGACGCTGCCCTCGTGCCCTGCAACGACCGTGAGAACGACAGTTGCCCGACGCCGTGGGACTACTGCTGCGAGGACCGTGACAAGCTGGCCAAGGGCCTGCTCACGGTAGAGTTGCGCGAAGAGGACGGGAAGCGGCTGCGCAAAACGAGCCTCGCGGGTTTCCACGGCTTCGATCGCCTGGCCAAGGCGGTCGTGCGCGGCACGGCCCGCGTCGACGAGGCTGGCAACGTCGTCCTCGTGGCATCGGGGCTTCACGTCAGTCCCTGGAACTGAGCTCGCGGCGCGTCATGGGGCGGCCCGCCGGTCTTCTCGGTCGTTCCGGTCTCGAGATCGCGCCCGCGCATCCCGATCTCAGTCAGCCCCGGCATGCAGGCCATGGGCGACGATCGTGCAGGCACGCGGCTGCCGATCGTACGCGCCTGCTAGCCCGATCTCGACGCCGACGAACACCGCTGCGAGTGAGTCCCCGAACTCTGAGCGGTCGTTGACCTGGATGAAGTTCGTGCCGGGGATCGCGGCGTGATTCTCGCGGCGCAACGACCGCTCAAAGCGCTTTGCAGTTTCAATTTGTGCTGCACTCGATCACCACGCAGTCGTCCGCTTGCTCTGATGTGCGACGTCAGGCGCGCGATTCCGGCTAGGATGCCTTCCGGATGAGCGTGGAGGCACGACCTTGAAGACACTACTGCGTTTGATGACGGTCCTCGTGACCGCGGGCTTCTCCATCTCGTCGAGTCCTTGCCAGGTGGTCTGGACGCAGAAGCGTGTGCTGAGCGGGCAGGGCTGCCCGATGGCCTTCGACTCGACGACGGGGCGAGCGCTCGCGTTCTCAGGCCTTGGCGAGACCTACGAGTGGAACGGGAACCAGTGGTCCGCGCTCACCCCGGCCACTGCTCCGGTTTCTCGCTGCGGTCACGCGATGGCCTACGACAGCACGAGGAAGCGCATCGTCTTTTTCGGCGGACACAATGAATACCCGCCTTACCAGAACTACGACGACACCTGGGAGTGGGACGGCGGGAACTGGATTCGCCGCACTCCGGCCATTAAGCCGTCGACACGGTGGGGCTACGCGATGGTGTACGACGTGGCCCGCAAACGCTGCGTGCTCTTCGGCGGCTTCGATAGCACGAACCTCGACGACACCTGGGAATGGGACGGTTCGAACTGGCTCGAGCGAAAGCCGACGACGCGCCCGCCGGCAAGGTGGTTCCATGGGATGGCCTACGACAGCGTACGGAATGTCTGCGTGCTCTTCGGTGGCAATGACGGCAGTCAGGTCTTCGGCGACACGTGGGAGTGGGACGGAAGCAACTGGACGAAGCGCACGCCGATCGCGAGCGCACCCGCGCGCTTCGCTCCGGGGATGACGTACGATCCGGTCCGTCGGCGCACGGTCGTCTTCGGTGGAGATCCGACCGGTGGCGGCAAGTGTCTCGACGACACGTGGGAATGGGACGGCACGACGTGGAGTCGCAAACAGCCCACGGCCGTGCCTGCCGCGCGCTATCGACCTGGCATCGCGTTCGACACGACGCGCAATCAAGTCCTGATGTTCTCCGGCAATAGCGGTACACCGGACTTCGCCGGCCTCACGGATACGTGGAGTTTCGATGGTACGAACTGGGCGCGACTCGCCCCCCACGTCGTCCCCGTGCGCGGAATGCTCGCCTACGACTCCGCGCGTCGCCGCACGATCTGCTACGGGGGCTACCTCGCGGGAACGGCGCAGCCCTCCGGCACTTGGGAATGGGATGGCACGAGTTGGTCGGAGCGGTATCCGCTCACCAATCCGCCCGCGCGAGCACGCTCGACGATTGCCTTCGATCGCAAGCGCAGCACACTCGTGATGTTCGGCGGCGACGCAGGGACGGCATTGCTCGACGACACGTGGGAATGGAACGGCAGTGATTGGAGACGAGCTTCGCCGACCGTTCGCCCCGCGGGACGCGTCGGGCACGCTTCCGCCTACGACGCGACGCGCAACACCGTCGTGATCCAAGGTGGCGTCGGGCCCGCGGGGCCGTTGTTCGACACCTGGGAGTGGGATGGTGCGAAGTGGACGGACAGCACGCACGCCATCAAGCCAAGCTCCTTCATCGGGCACGCAATGGCATTCGACGAACGTCGTCAGCGTCTCGTGATGTTCGGTGGCTTCGACCTCGGCGGCAAACTGCTCACGGAAACTTGGGAGTGGGATGGCCTTGCATGGTCGCGTCGCACGCCCGCCAACTCGCCGGCGGGGCGATACGATCACGCGCTAACCTACGAGGCCCTGCGTGGGCGTGGCGTTCTCTACGGCGGCTACTTCGGCGCAAAGCGCGAGCTCTACGACACCTGGGAATGGGACGGGACGGGCTGGTCGCAGCGCACCGTGGTGACCATTCCGCGCTCCCTACCCGGCAACTCGATGACGTTCGACGCCGACCGTGAGCGCATCGTCTTCTTCGGCAATCACACCTGGGAGTATGCGACGACGAGCCCTGCCCGCGCGGAGCTCTTCGGAAGCGGCTGCATGGGGAGCGTCGGTACGCCTCGGCTGCAACCCGTAGAGGCGTCGCGCCCATGGCTCGGGGACGTCTTCGAGATGGATGTCACGAGTGCGCCGAGCCCTCTACTTGCTGTTGTCTGGCTCGGGGCCTCTCGAACGAACTGGGGCGTCCTGCCCTTACCACTCGACCTCACGGGCGCGGGAATGTCTGGCTGCAGTTTGCTCGCGAGTCCGGACATCCTCTTGCCGGTTGCGGGCAAGGGTCGGGTCGCGCTCGCCATTCCTGCGCAGACGTCACTCATCGGAGCAATGATCCATCACCAGGCATTCGTCGCCGATCCGCCGGTGAACGCGCTCGGCCTCGTCACGAGCAACGGAGTCTCGGGGAGGATCGGCGCGCGCTGATCGGCAACCATTGAATCTTGCCGCCGTTTACGGATAGATGAGATGAGAAGGCCAGCCCCCTGACGGCGTACCGCGAGGTCGC
>CALLZN010000435.1 GCA_937858895.1 uncultured bacterium
ATACCACTCACCCTTGTAGCGGATGTTCCCGTTCGGGTCGCGCATCAGGCGTGTGCCGCTGAGCGTCGAGTCGCCACCAAACCAGGTGACGCGCAGGCCGCGCTGGAAGCTGTCCCTAGCCTCTTTGGGCTCGGCCACGTCGGCCTGGCTTTGCGCAGGCATCCCGACGCTGAAGAGCGACAGCCACAGAAGAGATACGTGAAGAGAGTGACTGCACCGCGATACTTGCTTTGGCATCGTCATGGCCCGCGTCATCGCGCGGTTCTTCGCTTCGTCAGAGTTGGCCGCCCTCGCCGGGCTTTCCGGGGGTCTGCCTCTGCCGTAGCTTAGCGCGTGCACGATCGTCGACAGCAAGCCAAGAGACTCCAATGCCAAAGCCCGTTATCATCGAACGCTGGATTGCGGCGACGCCAAGCCGCGTCTTCGAGACGCTGAGTGATCCACGGCGCTACGCGTCGATTCAACCTGCCATCACCGCCGTCGAAGTCCTGGCCAGCGACGCGGAGGGTCGGGTCGAGCGCTTCCGCGAGACTCGCCTCATGCGCGGGCGCGAGGCCACTTGTGTGCTCGAGATCAAGGAGCGGCGAGTGAACGAGCGGCTTCGCTTCGAGTCGGACGCTGGCGGCGCGATCTGGGACAGCGTCTACACCCTTCGCCCTGAGCGTGACGGCACGCAGCTCACGTTCCGGATGGAGGCGAGGCCCTACAAGTTCTTCGCCAAACTCCTCACGCCCTTGATTCATGGCATGGTCACGCGCGCCGTGACCTCCGACTTCGACGAGGTCGTGAAACACTTCGAACAGCAACGAAAGTAGCTCGCCGCTGAGCGACGTAGGGCGGGGCGTGCGCGGTCAGACTCCGCGACGCAGGCGGCGATCGAGCCACCGATAAAAGCGACTTCCCTCAGCCAGCTTGCGCTTCGACTTCGCGCCAAAATACTGCCCCGAGTTCTCGGCGATCGAATAGGCCCAGGCGCGCAAGCGCCACTTGGTCTTGGTCCAAGCGCCGCGCAGCCGCTCGTCCGCGTCCACGACGCCGCGGTAGACCCTCGCCTGGTGGACGATACAACGCCGCAGCGCCTCGCGCGTCGGGATTGTGTGCACGCCGAGGGTCTCGTGCAAATTCGCGTGGTCGGCGTAGGTGCGCTTGAACTCGTAGTAGGCCGAATTGTTGTGACTGTGCACGACCGCCGACCGTGGTTCGAAGACGATGCGGTGGCCGGCGAGGATGACCCGCAGCGACCAGTCGATGTCTTCACCAAACTTGCGTTCGCGAAACGGAAACGCCGTCATCATGCTGCGCCGCACCGCCGAGTTGACGTTGTCAAACGCAATGCAATGCAGGCGGTCGAGTGGCTGGAGTCGCCAAAACGCCTCAGCGCTTTCGATTTCCTGGCGACGTGGCTCCGTGCCGGCCGCGACCCAATTCGAAAGCCGGTGCTTGATGAAGGGATTGGCATCCGCCCGCGCGACTTGACGACCGAAGGCGCCGACGACCGCGGCATCGTCGAAGCAGTCGACCATGCGCTGCAACCAATCCGCGCTCTCGGGCCGCGCATCCTGGACCGTCAAGACGACGATGTCGCCACGGCAGAGCTCGATACCGCGGTTGCGCGTCAGTCCGTGATTGAAGTCCCGATTCGGGATCTGCTCCACGCGCACGGGCTGCGACTGCAAGAACTCGAGCGTGCCGTCCTTCGAGCCCGAGTCGATCACGACGACTTCGAAGGGACGGTCGAGCTTCTGGCCGAGGATGACGGCCAGGTTGTCCCGGAACTCAGGCCCGCCGTTCCAAGTCGGGATGAAGACGCTGACCCGCGGCGCCGTCATCGCCCGACCGTCGCCCCACGCTGCCCGCGGCAGCGTTCATAGCAGTCGAGGGTTTCGCGCGCGCAGTCGTCGATCGAGCGCACGTGCGCCGCGGCAGCGACGAGGCGCGCGCGAAGAGCCGCGTCGTCCAGGACTTCGCCCAACGCGCGCGCGAGGTCCTGCGCGTCACCTGGCACGAAGCCATGCGCGATGCCCTTGACCACCGCTTCGTGCATGGCCCCGTGGTCACTCGCGAGCACCGGCAGCCCGGCCAATGCGCCTTCGCGGATCGTCAGGCAGAAGCTCTCCCACCAGATCGACGGCACGACCAGCACGTCGAGCTCGGCGAGGATGCCGGGCAAGTCTTCGTGCCGGTAGCCCCCGCGCAGCGCCAACGGCACCGAGCCGGCCGCTGCCCGCAGGCGCGCCTCGTACGACGTGTCGCCGTGGAAGCTCGCGACCTCACCATGGACCACGAGCTCGAGGTCATGGCGTCCGAGGATGCGCATGGCTTCGGCGAGGACGTGGACGCCCTTCGACGGCAGGACCGTGCCGACGAAGCCGATGCGCTTCGGTGGCCGCGTGCGCGCCGGTGCCGCGAGCGCTGCTCGGTCGAGGCCGTGTTCGATGGTCACGATGCGTTCTGGCGCGAGGCCGAACTCGGCAAAGCTCAGGCGGTGGAAGTCCGAAGGCGCGATCAGGACATCGCAGGCGTCGAACATCGCGCGCACGGCGCCTTCCCAACGCGCGAGGCTCGCCGCGGACCTGAGGCGTTCGTCGTCCGTGCTCTGTGGCAAGAGCTGGGGCCAAAGCTTGCCGAGGCAAGGCAGGCAGCGCTCACGGTCGAGGCGTTCGCAGACCAAGAGCGTCTCAGGGTGAATACGCTGGCCGCGCGGACAGACGAGCCAATGGTCGTGCAGCGTGAGGGCGACCGGCAGGCCGAGCTCCTTCGCGACCAAGACGATGCGCGACGAGAGGCCTGACGCGTGGTGGACGTGCACGAGGTCAGGCTGCTCGCGAACCAAGAAGTCACGGAAGCGTGCATCGATCTTCGGGTGGACGTAGAGGCGGTCGAAGCGGTCGAAGTCTCGGAACTCGTAGGTCACGCGTTCCACCGTTACGTCGTCGTAGTGGTCGCGCGCCGTCGCGAAGTCTTGGCGTCCGCTTCCGCGTTCGCCCGCGAAGATCACGGCCTCGTGGCCGAGGCGGCGCAGCGCGCGCGTGAGGTCGCGGACGTGGAGCTGCGTACCGCCGCGGCTCGCCGGTAGATAGTCGCTGAGGACGTGGGCGATCTTCACGGGCTCGTCATCCGCTGGGGTCCATCGCGAGAAGGCTGCGGTAGCGCTGCTCCTGGTCTTCGGCGTCGCGCTCGATCGTCTTGAAGACAGGCATGCCACTTCGGAGGCGGGCGAGCAAGCCCGCTTCGTCGAGCAGGCGGCGCAGGGCCGCGTGCAAGGAGTCGGCGTCGCCGATCGCGAAGTGCAGGCCGTTCTTCTCGTGGTCGACGAACTCGGCCATGCCGCCGACGCCGCTCGCGAGCACCGGCACGCCGGCGAGGAAGGCCTCGTGGATCGTGATCGGCGAGTTCTCGTACCAGAGGCTCGGCACGACGAGGACGTCGATGCCGGCCAGGATGTCGGCGACGCACGCGTTGTCGTAGCGGCCTTCGAACGAGATGCGCGGGTGCCGGGCGAGAGCGCGCAGCCGCGCGACATAGTCGGGGAAGTACTCGAGGACGCCGTGCAACGCCAGGCTCGCTTCGTCCTCGCCGAGCCGATTCATCGCCTCGATGAGCACGTGCACGCCCTTCCACTCGGCGAGGGTCCCGAGGAAGCCGATGCGCAGCGGCCCGCTCCGCTCGCTATTGCGCGATCCGTGGGCGTGTGTCGGCATGCCGTTGTCGGAGAAGACGATGCGCTGTGCATCGATGTAGCCGGCCGCGACGAAGCGCTCGCGCAAGAAGCGCGAGGGGCTCACGAAGAGGTCGACGTTATCGAGAGCGTCGCGCACGTAGGTGTCGCGGGCGCACCAGGCCGCGAGCCAGGCGTCGTCGTGATCGCCGCGCTTTGGTGTCGGACAGGCGACCTTGGCGCAGTTCGCGCATTGCTGCGCTTCTGGGCCGTCGCAGAGCACATAGCCCGGTCGCGCGAGCCAGCCATGGTGGACGCAGAGCAGCCAGAACTCGTGCAAGGTGTAGACGATTCGCAGCGCCCGGCGCTTGGCGATCGCGAGGTCGCCGATGCTGTGCATGCAGAGGTGCTGCACGTGGACGAGGTCGGGCTCGAAGCTGTCGAGGACGCGCTCGAACTGCGCTTCCTTTTCGCTGTCGATGTAGCTGCCTTCGAAGTCGGGGAAGGCATTGTTGTGCACGGCCTCATAGACGCGCAGGCCCGCGTGGTCCTTCTCGCGCAGGGTCGACTGAGCCTCGCCGTGGTAGGCCTCGGTCGTAAAGACCGCGACCTCGTGGCCACGTGCTTGCATCGCGCGCGCGAGGTGTTCGGTGTAGAGCTCGGTGCCCGCGATGTGGCGCGGCACGAACTGGTGCACGACGTAGAGAATGCGCAGCTTCGTCATGCTGGACGGTCGCTGCCGGGTCCGTCGCGCTTCGCCAAGGCCTCGACGAGGCGCGCGATGTCGGCTTGGTGGGCGGCGTTCTGGGCCGCGACTTGGCTCGCTTGCGAAAAAGACAGCTCGGCGTCCTTGCGCGTCGCCAAGACCTCGGCCTCGGCGCTGCGCCGCAACGCGTCGAGCCAGCGCGCGCGATCCTCGAAGCTGCGCCGGATGCGGGCGGCGGCGACCTTCGAAGCGAAGTCGCAGGGAAGCGCGCTCGGGGCCTCGGCGATGGCCTCTTCGTAGATGGCCTCGAGCGCCTGCGCGTGGGCCGCGAGCGAAGTGCCGGCCGTAGCGCAGGCCGTTTGCATCGCCGTCAGTTGTGTTGGGTCCTGCAGAAGGTCGCGCAAGCACGCTTCTAACGCCCTGGCGTCACCCGGCGCGAAGCTGCGCCCAGCGTCACCGACGCGCTCGGGCGGCGCGCCGCGCTCACTCACGAGGACCGGCATCGCGAGCGCGAGCGCTTCGTCGACGACGAAGGACCAGGACTCGTGCGCAAGGCTCGGGAAGACCGCGACGTCGGCGTCGAGCTCGCCGAGTTCACCATGCGTGAAGGTCGCGCGTCGCTCGACCGCGACGCCAGCGCTGCAAAGCGAAGCGAGCAGGCGCTCGAGCCGTTCACGATACGCCTCGTCGTCGACGCGCCCCCAGAGGCTGAGGCGCAAGCGTGCATCGGGGCAGGCGCGCGCGAGGCCTTCCATGGCGTCGAGCAAGACGTGCGGCCCCTTGTAGTCGATCAAGTGACCCCAGTGCGCCACGTGCAGCGAAGGCCGCGTGCCCTTTGCTTCCGGCGCGGCGCGGCGCGGCGTGAGTTCACACGTGCGCGGATGCGGGACCACGCGCACGACGTCCTGCGGCAGGTTCGAGAAGCGCGCGACCACGCTCGCATGCGCGCGGCTCGGCGCGATCACGCGCGTGCACGCGCGCGTCTCGGCCAGCATGTCGACGGCGTAGGCCTCGAGGTTGCGGGCGACGACCGAGTCGTCCTGCCAAGCCTCGCGCGACACGCAGTGCAGGCAACTCGACACCGCGAGTGGCCGCTGGCAAAAGGGATCGTCCTCGCGCACACGAAAGAGGCGGGGGCAGGGGCCAGCCAGGTCGTGGGCGGGTCAGACAGCCGGCCCGCCCCGCCGGGCCGCCCCGCGCGCCCTGG
>CALLZN010000436.1 GCA_937858895.1 uncultured bacterium
TCTGACGCGAGGTCGATGCTGTGGGCCTTGGCCTTGAGACGGATGCGCCCGCTGCGCGAACGGCCCTCTACTTTTTGGCCGCCTTGGATGCTGACGTTGCCGGACTCCGAGATCGCGACGATGTCCGTGGACGTCCCGGTCAGACGGATGTCGCCGCTGCGCGACCGGGCGCGGCAGGCGGACGCGTTGCCGAGAACTTCGAGTGCGCCAGCTTGCGTTTGCGCCTCGAGGGGCAGCGTGGCTGGGATCTCGACCGTCAGGTCGACGACAGCGGAGCAGTATGGCTTGCGAGCGCCGACCAGGTGCCAGCCGATGCGCAGGATGCCGCTCGGGCTGACCTCGTGGTCGATCTGGATGTTGCGCATGCACTCTTCAGCCTCTGCTTCGGTGGCTCCCGCCGCGCGGACGCGGTAGCGCACGAGGGCGCGATCGAGGGCAACCTGCACGGCTTCGACGCGCAGGTTGCCCTCTTGGACGCTCGCGACGACGGACTTGATGCCTTCGAGCGGGACCTGGACGACGCCGTCCGATTCGAGCTCGACGAGCTGGGGGCTGCACGCGACCGCTGCCAGCAAGATGACCTTGCCTGCGATGCGAGTCACGGTACGACGAAACGACGACACGCAAGCCTCGGCGGCTTGCGAGGAGATCCGTGTTGGCGACATGGGGTGGTACGGCGGAACGTGGATACGTCGAGGACGCCGGGGGTGGACGGACTCGACGAATAGCGACGCCGTGAGTTTACCAAGTCGACGATTCTGCTTCCGACCAAAGTCTCGCGAATCCGGGTGGCAAGGGCCGCGAGAGGAGTGATCCCGGCTCGATGTAGCTGAAAACCTGGGCCAAGTGCCGTGCTTCTGTCGTGCTGACGCGACGCTGAATGTGCCACGGCGCCAAGTCTTCGTGCTTCTCGATGCCGGCGGCGGCGAGGATCTCAGCGAAGTTCTTCAGCGTGGCGGCGTGGAAGTTCGCGACGCGCGTGGCCTTTTGACTCGGAACGAGGCCGCGTGTGAGTTCGGGTCGCTGCGTCGCGACGCCGGTCGGACAATCGTTGGTGTTGCAACGGAGGGCTTGGATGCAACCAATAGCGAACATCATGCCCCGGGCCGACGATCCGAAGTCGGCGCCGAGCGCGAGTTTGGCGGCCAAGTGAAAGCCCGTGATGATCTTGCCGGAGGCGCCGATCTTGACACGGTCGCGCAAGTTGCAGCCGACGAGGGCGTTGTGGACGAAGACGAGTCCATCGTCGAGCGGCATGCCGATGGAGTTCGAAAACTCCAGCGGAGCAGCGCCGGTTCCGCCTTCGCCGCCGTCGACCGCGATGTAGTCGGGCGTGATCGAGGTCTCGAGCATGGCCTTGCAGAGGGCCGCGAACTGGCGCCGCTTCCCGATGCACAGTTTGATTCCGATGGGCTTGCCGCCGGAGAGTTCGCGCAGCTCCGCTATGAAGTGCACGAGCTCGAGCGGATTCTTGAAGGCCGAGTGTCCGGGTGGCGAGAGCACATCGTGACCGAGCGGCACACCACGGATGCGGCTGATCTCCGGCGTCACCTTGGCGGCCGGCAAGATGCCGCCATGGCCGGGCTTGGCGCCTTGTGACAGCTTGACCTCGATCATCTTGATGTTGTCGATCTGCGCCACGTCACGGAACTTGCTGCGATCGAAGCCGCCGTTCGTGGCGCGCGCACCGAAGTAGCCGGTGCCAAGCTGCCAGATCAGATCCCCGCCAGGTTCGAGGTGGTAGGGGCTCACCCCGCCTTCGCCGGTGTTGTGGGCGAAGCCCGCGAGGCGCGCGCCCTCGTTCAAGGCGAGGATGGCGTTCGCGCTCAACGAGCCGTAGCTCATCGCTGACACGTTGAAGATCGAGAGCGAATAAGGTCTTGCGCAAGTCGTCTCACCGACCGTGATCCGTGGGTGCAGGTCGACCGCGTGCAGCGGCGCGATCGAATGGTGGATCCACTCATAGCCGACTTGATAGACGTCACGTTGGGTCCCGAAGGGCAACGTGTCGACGTCCTGCTTGGCGCGCTGATAGACGAGCGAGCGCTGCTCGCGGCTGAAGGGCATGCCGTCGGTATTGGACTCGACGAAGTACTGCATGATCTCCGGCCGCACCATCTCGAAGAGATAGCGGAAGTGGCCGAGAACCGGGAAGTTGCGCAGGATCGCGTGCTTGGTCTGGCACACGTCCCAGATCGCGAGCCCGACCAGCGGGACCAGCAAGACGAAGAGCAACGCGAAAGGCGGCCAGAACCAAGCCA
>CALLZN010000437.1 GCA_937858895.1 uncultured bacterium
CCAAACTCAACAAGTCGCGCTGCAGCACTTCCCAGTCGACGAGCACGGCCTGGATGCGAGCCTTGCCGCCTTCTTGCACACGACGCGCGAACAAGAGGATGTCGGGTTCGGAGTCGACCCAAATTGGCACCATGGGCCCAATCCGTTCCTCGGGCTTGACCATCCACGTGCCGGGGTTGGCGTATTGGTTCAGGTCGTTGGCGACATTGGTGAAGGCGCGCTGGCGATTCGACAATTCCTGTACGCTTTGCTGAACCTGTGCGGGAGTCTCAGGGCCTGTGACATTGCAACCGAGCATGGGGAGCGCCGCTTCGGCGCCGCCGACCGCGGCCACGAGCAAGTCGAAGGAGAGCTGCTTCTGGACGGCAGCTAAGCGTCGCGCTGCCGCGTCCAGAACCTCGGCGGCGACGCCATTGGCCTCTGCAAAGTCACGCTCATTGCCGACTGGAACCTGTGGACTGTAATACTGCGCTTTGCCCTGCACCTCGAAGTGCAGTGGGAAGAGCGCGGACTGCGCACCGAGCAGCGGCGACTGCAACAGCACCTGGTCAGCGCCGATCGGGTTGAAGCCCTTCGTCCAGACGTTGGGCGCCGATGGAAAAGGCCGGTAGTCGCTCGCTGGTCGCATCGACTCGCGCGCGATCTGTGGCGAAAGCCAACTATCCATGCGCCACAGCGCGAGCCGGCTTCGCTCCTGCGCAGCAGCGTGCCGCCGCGCTTCACGCTCGTCGTCGCCGAGCCGCAGCAGGGCGATCGTCAACCACGAAAGCACGAGCAGGATGACCCCGGCGGCAAGCGCGAACCAAGCTTGAGCACGTCCCCGAGGCGAAGTCACGGTGTCTCCGGCTGCGCCAACATGTATCCCTTGCCGCGCACGGTCAAGACGACCTGCGGCGCGTCCGATGGATCATCGAGCTTGTTGCGCAGGTTGACGATGTGCATGTCCACGGCGCGCGTCGACGACGCTCCACCACCAGGCAAACCCCAGACACGCTCGAGCAGTTCGTGGCGCGAAATCGCACGTCCCGGGTTCTGCACGAGATAGCGCAGCAGGTCGGCCTCGCGCTCGGACAAGTGCACGCGACTGCTGTCTTTCCACCGGACTTCACGGCGTTCGAAGTCGATGCTGCGCCCAGCGACTTCGACGCGCACGACGTCGGTCGGGCGTTCGGCGCTGCGCCTCAACACGGCGCCAACGCGTGCCAAGACCTCCTTGCTCGAGAAGGGCTTGACGACGTAGTCGTCGGCGCCGCTCTGCAAGCCATGCACGCGATCGTGCTCGGCGCCGCGCGCCGTCACGAGGATGATCGGCAGGGTCGGACGCGTCTTGCGGACCTCGCTCAGGATCTCGAAGCCGTCGTGACCCGGCAACATGATGTCGAGGATCACCAAATCGAGGTCGGCGGACAAGGCCATGGCCATGCCTTCCTTGCCGTCCGCGCAAGCGATGACGTTGTAGCCCGCGAACTGCAGGGCGTCGGTCAGGCCGCGACGGATGGCTGGGTCGTCTTCGACGACGAGGACGGTCTTGGTCACGGGGCTCAGTCTACATCGATACGGGGCTTGGTCTCGGACGTCCCTTCGACCTTGCGCTCGAAGCCGCGTGACTTCGCCTGGGCGCGTACGGACTCGAGGACAGCGAGCTCGAAGAGCTTCTTGCCGGCGTCGCCGAGCTTCTTGCGCTCCCCTTCGACGAAGGCGTCGCGCTTCTTGCCGAGCTCGGCCACCTGCTTCTGGATCGCCGCACGCTCGGCCGCCTTCTTCGCGACGTGAGCTTTCAGTTGGTCGATCGACAGCTTCTGCAAGTCAGGGGCTAGGTCTTCCTTCGTGACCTTCGCCAAGTCGAAGTTCGCGTCCTTGCACGCATCAACCAGGTCCCACTGGCTGTTGCAATACAAAGCACCAGCCTTGGTTTGGCAGCGTTGCGCCACGTTGGCGCCGTTGAGGTCGGAAGCGTTCTTGTCTTGCTCGAGCTGGTTCTGGACCCAAGCCCCCGCTTGCTTGCCGTAGGGCACGTAGGTCGTGTTGAGGCGCGCACTCAAGTCTCCGAGCGTCTTGTCAAAAGGCGTCGCGATCACGACCGCCTGGTCCTGCTCGATCGACGCAAAGTTGCCATCGGCCGACCGCGCCACTTGACGCCACGCGTTGGCCAGCTCGTGCTTCGGATCACCACAATAGATCGTATTTACGAGGATGCCGCGCGCGATCGCGGCCTTGCTCTCGACAAACGCATCGAAGAGCGGATCCTGCGTCGCCGCCTCGTTGCCGGCGACGAAGATCAGCTTCAAGGCCTGCTGGTCCTTCGACCAATCCAGAACCTCGAGCGCGCGATGCACGACGCGGGCGACATACTCGTCACCGCCATTCGTCTTCAGCGCGAAGAGTTTCTGACTGACCAAGTCAAGGTCATTCGTCAGCTCGGTCTGCACGGCCACAAAGCCGCTCTCCTGACCATAGGCCGGGCAACCGAAGGTCAAGAGCGCCACGCGCAGGTCTGGTTGTGGCCTCAGCGTCGCGAGGTCGTTGACGACCGCCCAGAGGTTTTGCCGCGCGGCGTTGAGCAAGCCGTCCATGCTGCCGCTCACGTCGAGACAGATCACGAGATCGATGGCACGCGACGGCTCGGACGCTGTACGGACGGCCGCGGGCTCCACGAGGCGAAGCGGTACCGTGGACATCGGAGCTTGGGCGAGCACGGAGCCAGCCAAGGCAAACAGAGAAACAGTCGTGCGGATCATCAGCGGATCTCCCTTTGGTAGCCTTCTTGCTTGTTGGTCGAGTTCTTGTGAATGGGATTCGAAGGCGCGCCGGGTCCGGCTTCGCCTTCTTGGCTTTCTGCGGGCGGCGCTGCCCGCTCGACGCGCTTGATCACGAGGATGTTCTTGTCGTCGAGGTCGAGCAGGATCTCACCCTGCAGGGAGAGCAAACCGCTCTTGCCCTCGTTCTCGAGGCGACGCAGCAGCTCGAAGTAGCGCTCACTGCCAACCTCGATGCGCAGGTCGGGCTCTATGCTCTTCTTGAGCACGCTGTTGCTGTCGACCCAACGGTTGCCGCGCTTGAAGAAGGCACGGTCACAGACCTGTTGGATCGTCGTCAACTCGACGCGCTTGTTCTCGTCGTCGATGTAGCAGTTGCGCGGGTTGGCGTAGTTCTGGCCCTTTTGGAACCAGAGGTTCTGCCCCTGATTCACAGCAGCGGCGCCGCTGCGCGTGTCGACAGCCTTTGTATGCAGGTTGCTCTGGCAAGCCGCGGTCAGCGCCGACCAGTCGTCGAGGCGGCTGCCCTCGGTCGCCAAGAAGGCCGTGTACTCGCCGAGCACACCAAAGCGCGTCGACAGTCGCAAGATCTCGTCGCGCAGTTCGCGCAAGCGCGGGTTGCTGAATGGATCGCTACGCGCTGCTCCGAACGGCGCGCCAAGGTCGCCTCCTTGTTGCCGCAGCTCGTCGACCAGAAAGCCGATCTGGCGGCTCGCCCACAAGCGCGCAACGAAGGCGTGCTTGGTCGAGGCCGAGCGCAGCGGCAGCGTGAACAGATAGCGCTGTTCCCCATCCGGCGACTCGCCACGCAGCTCGAAGCGCAGGTCCTCTTCGCCCCGATACTGGCCGAGCACGACCAATTGGTCGCCCGTGAAGAGGTCACCGAGCTTGCGCGGCAAGACCTCGACCGTGCGCGTCACGGGCTCGTTGTCGGCGTTGACCGTGGTCAGGACCGGACCCTTCAACACCGGGTGGTCGAGCCGAGCGAAGGTGCGCGCCACCTTGACCTCGACGTCCTCCTCGGGCAGCACATAGGTCGTCACCGCCCGCGTGGCGTCCGCCATGCGATCGAGCAGCGGCACGTTGACGTCGTTGCCGACGCCGAAGCAATACACGCGGCGCTCGTGCGGGTTTCCCTTCTCGATCAACGCGAAGATGTCGCGCTCACTCGTCGGCCCGACCGTCGGCAGACCGTCGGTCAAGAAGAGCACGAGCGGCAAGGTATCGGGCATGACCTCGGCGCGCAGGGCTTCGAGCAGGGCATCGTGCAGGTTCGTGCCACCATGCGGACGGATCTGCCCCACATAGTCACGCGCTCGCTGCATGGTCGCGGCATCCTTGGCGAGCGGACGCGCGAAAGCCCTGCCGACGTCGTTGCCGTAGTCGATGATCTGAATCCCCTCGCCCTCGCCCAAGCCTTCGAGCACTTGCAGCGCCGCCGTCTTGGCCTGCTCGAGCTTGCGACCGGCCATGCTCCCCGAACGGTCGAGGACGATCGTGACCTCGCGGCGCAGCGCTTTGGAGCGCCGCATCGGAGGCGCGCTCGCGAGCAAGAGAAAGTAGCCGCCACCGACGGTCGGATCGGGATAGGCGAAGAGCGCCGCCGTCGGCTTGTCCTTTTCACCCAGCGTCGCATAGCAGAGGCGGAAGGCGCCGGGGTCGCGGCGACTTTGCTCGGTGACCTGTAAGGTCATCTTCGTCGCCCCGCGTCGCGTGACGCTGAGCTCGTGACTCGGCGAATAGCAAACGCCGATCTCAGCGCGAGCATGCAGGTCGACCGTGATCGACCAGGGTGCATCGAGACTCAGCATCTCGCTGCGCGGCAGCACGTAGTCGACGCGAGCGCCATCAACCTCGAGCACGTGGTCGTAGGTCAAGCGCAGCCTCTGGCTGCCCCCCGGCGCCACCGGAAAGACCGAGCTCCGCAGGCACGAGTAGCCAGCGAACTCGAGGAGCGCGGGGTCCTTCAAGCGCCGTGTGATCTGGTCGTAGAGCTTACGGGCTTCGTCGCGCGGCATGATGCGCGCGGTCGGCTCCGACGCGGCTCCTTCGAAGGTGAAGTTGGACACCGCCGCGCCGTCGGGGACTGGCAGCAAGAGAACGGCTTCTTGCTGCTGACTCGACGGGTTCTGCACTTCGAACTCGAGCGTCGTCGTCGCCGCCGCGTCGACGATGCGGATCTTGGCGGTCGCCGCAACGACCTTCACGGCCGCTGTGCCGGGCTGCACCAGGACGGAGCGGCTCGGCACGATCCACTGGTGCGTGAGCGCCATCGCTGAGGACTCGGCTCGCGGGTTCCAACGCGGACTCTGGGCTAAGGCGGCTTGGCCGACCCAGAAAGCCGTCGCCGCGAGCGAGCAGAGCAAGCGCGCGGCGGCGGGTCCATGGCTACGGTTTGCGGTCTTCATGTTGTCTCCTGTCGACACATGAGACCACGCTGCGCGGCCGCTTCGGGTAAGGGCTCTGTAAGCACCGCGGCATCCATCACCGCGGCAGGGAGCGCCGCCGGTCCGTCACTGCCCGAGTCGGAGTTCGACGCCGTTCGAAGCGAGCAAGCCGAAGGAGTTCGACGACTGCGACAAGGCCAAGCCCTGCATCCCGACGACGAGCCCCATGAGGCTCGCGTCATTCGGCAGCGGCACTTCGATCTCGGTCGTCGACCCAGTGACCGCGAAGGGCAGAGTGAAGATCGAGGTCGCGTAGAGCCAGCAGCCATGCATGCCGATCTTGTCGAGCGGCAAGCCCGTCGCGAGGACATCGCCGAGGAACTGGAAGCCAACCCGGCTGTCCGTCGGGATGCCCGACACGGTGAGCGTCATCGAGCGACCAAGGATGGGTGCTGATGCCACCTGGTGGAGCCGGCAGCCGCAGCCGTAGGGCGTGGCCGTCGCAGCGCGAGCGATGTCTTGCACACAGATGTCGTCGACCTGTCCCCACGAGACGTAGTCACCGTGGTTCGTGCTGATGCCGTTCTCAGGGTTGATCGTCAGATAGCTCGCGTCGTTCGGCGCCGTCCAAAGCGGGAAGGTGTAAGTGGTCCAGGTCGTGAGCGTGGTCATCGGCGTCACACCAATCACGTCGTAGGACGAAGTCGCCGGGTAGGTCGTCGGCGCGGCGCCCGACGCGCAGAGGCGGAACTGAACTTGCTTCGGCAAGACCGGGTTGTTGTTGTCGAGCCAGCGGTAGCAGACCGTGATGCGATACTTGCGACCCTTGACGATGGGCGTCAGCAATTTTTGTTGAACGGACTCGCCGACCACGTTGTTGCCCCACATCTGGATGGCGCCGGGCGCGCCGTCACAGGTATCGGTCACGACTTGCGGCGAGGCCGTCAAGAGCGACCAGTTGGCGAGTTGGCCGCTCGGCATCGAGCCCGGCACGAGGCCGCTCGACATTTCACCGTTGGCGACGACCGTGCCCGGGCAGAAGCGCAGTTCGCGGATGCAGATGTCGTCGACCTGACCCCACGAGACGTAGTCACCATGGTTCGTGCTGATTCCGTTCTCGGGGTTGATCGTCAGATAGCTGGCGTTGTTCGGCGCGGTCCAATCCGCGAAGGTGTAGCTGGTCCAGGTCGTGAGCGTCGTCATCGGCGTCACGCCGATCAGGTCATAGGACGAAGTCGGCGGATACAGCGACGGCGCTGCTCCGGATGCGCAGAGGCGGAACTGGACTTGCTTCGGCAAGACCGGGTTGTTGTTGTCGAGCCAGCGGTAGCAGACCGTGA
>CALLZN010000438.1 GCA_937858895.1 uncultured bacterium
GAACGCCTACCGAGGCGTTCACGGTTGAGGCGACAACTATCTTGACACTGGGGGGCACTCCGGATCGAAGCTCGTCCAGTCTGGGACGGAGCTGACATCTGTCGTCACTGACAGAGAGCCGAGCTCATGTAAGCAGCGGATGAGGCGTAAGGGGTCGGTCCCGGACTTGAAGAGATCCGCGGACGGCCGGAAGCGAATTTTCCAGACGGTCGCTTCCTCCGACGGCCCAGGTTGCGATGCGGATACGCTCTGCTGCTGCGTCGTGTCGTCCGCCAAAAAGGTTGTAATACTGTCGATCAGATCTTCGAGAAGCTCGTGTGCAGCGGTGTCCCCAGCGCGGGCCGCAGCGAACATCTCCCGCAGACAGTCGACCGCTGCCAGCAGGGCCTGCACGGCCTCGGTCTCGACCTCGCTCGACTTCGTCCGATAGGCGTCGAGAAGCGTCTCCATGACATGCGTCAAACGACCAACGTCAGCGAAACCATAGGTCCCAGCTCCGCCCTTGATCGAGTGTGCTGCCCTGAAGACTTCGTTGATGAGCTCCGAGTCGGCGCTTCCTTCACCGAGTTCGAGCAGACCTCTCTCCATGATGTCGAGGCCCTCGAAGCACTCTTCGAAGTAGGTCTCTCGGAACTGCGCGATATCGATTCCCATGACTGGAACTTCTTGCCTCGAGCTTCAGCCGAGCACTTTCTTGATGGTCGCGAGCAACTTCTCCGGATCGAAAGGCTTGACGATCCAGCCGGTCGCACCAGCCGCCTTACCTTCGAGCTTGCGGTCGTTGCTGCTCTCTGTCGTCAGCGTCAGGATCGGCGTGAACTTGAACGCCGGCAGCGCGCGCAGAGCACGAATCAATGCAATCCCGTCGAGGCGCGGCATGTTGATGTCGCTGAGCACGAGATCGAACGCCTGCCGCTGGGCAAGGTCGAGCGCCTGCTGCCCGTCTTCGGCCTCTGTCACGTCATGGCCCGCATCCCGCAGGGTGAACGCAACCATCTGTCGAATCGACTTCGAATCGTCGACGGTGAGTATCCTCGCCATCCAACTACCTCCACTCCGTCCAGGCTCGCGACTTGGAGTAGGGTCGGCTGGTCACATCGAGAACCTGAGATGGCCCCGAAAGGGCCGCTGAGACCGACGCTGCTACGTCGGTCCGACTCCGACGGCCAGAACGTACGAGACCACGGCTGGGCGACAGCGGGGGGACCGTCGCCGGCAAAGCTCAGCGGCGCATGCCGGAATCCCCTATAGCCCAGATCGGCGACGTCAGCGCCGACCACACGGATCGAGCAATCCTCGCTCCAACTGCGGCGCTCGCGTCTTCATCGGCGAAGCCCTTCGTCAGCACGACGAGGACGAAGGGTTGGCCATCTGTGCGCCAGATGATGGCGGCATCGTGGTGGATCGCGGTGATCTGACCCGTCTTGTGTGCGATGCGAGCTCCGACTGGAAGACCCTGAGGCAGCATGGAGCGATGGCGCTGGCCTTCGAGGATCGCGATCATCGCGGAACACGAGTCAGGCGACGCGGCTTGGTTCCGAACGAGCGACATGAGCAAAGTTGCCAAGTCCCGAGCGCAGGTCGTATTCGACAAGCCGCGGTCGTAGGCCAGTTGGTCTTCCACTCCGCGTAGGACCTTGGTCCGCTTCGTGCCGAGCGCTTCGATCGTTGCTTGGATACGCTCGGCGCCGAGACGTTCGATGAGGACGTTCGTCGCGAGGTTGCTGCTGCGTTCGATCATGCGGCGGCAGAGCTCGCCGAGAGCGACCTTATGGCCGACTCGTTCATAGAGCTCGGCATCCGAGTCGTCCTTGGGAGACAGCGCATACATCGAGCCGTCGACGATGCTCGCAAAGCGATTCTCGAGCACGACTTCGGTGGCGAGGGTGAAGTCGCTGGCGTCGACGCGCCGGAAGAACTCGATCATGACGGGCAGCTTCATCGTGCTGGCCGCGTGCACGACTTGGTTCATGTGGACGCCAAAGGTCGGAATCGCGAGGTCACTACAGGCGATGCCAATGACTTGGCCGTCGCAACTGGAACGTACGACTTCGCTGTTCAGGTCGGCGAGGAGGTCGGCCAGCGGCGATGGCCCTTCCGTACCACAGTCGTCGCGTAGCGAGCACGCGACAAGCACAAGCAATATGGCA
Organism: uncultured bacterium; assembly: GCA_937858895.1. Lineage (GTDB taxonomy): Bacteria > Planctomycetota > UBA1135 > UBA1135 > JACKHW01. The sequence goes on from CALLZN010000438.1 coordinate 2,151, forward strand.
CAAGCGACGAGGCCGCGACCTGTCAACGACGCCCCACGAATGTCCTCCATCTAGCGCTCCTGCCTCCGACGACTTGCCCGCTGAGCCTTGAGTCTCATATGTCCTCAGCGCGACCATTCCATGTGCGCGCTCGTGCTACTGTCCAGAACGACTCGCTCCGGCAAGCGCAAGGGATTGATGCTCGCGACCGTCTGGAAGGGCGTGCCGTCGACGCGCACGTCGAGGTTGTAGCTGTCGCTGTCCGACAAGTGGAGACTGCAAGCCAAGCGCGTCGGATCCTTCGGGTCGACGGCGAGGTGCTTCAAACTGGTATCGGACTTCCTGTCACGGTCGATCGCGACACTCGTCGACACAGCACGGACGACCACCGACCGGGCCCGTGCGAAGTTCGCGCTAGAAGCCTCGACTCGAAGCACTCGCTCTGGCTCGAGGCTGAGTTGGTGCTGGCCTGGAGTCCAGACACGCTCGACGCTGCGATAACGGCTGAAACTCAGAGTCATGTCGAGCGTGGCATCCGGCGACCAAAAGCTGAGGCGCTTGCCGTTCGAAGTCGGTGCTGCGGCGACGATGTTGGCGACAACCTTGGCGTCCCGACTCCGCAAGCGCAAGTTCACGCGCGGGGCACGAGCAGGCACTTCGTTGCCGAACCACTGAATGTCGTAGTGATGCAACTGACGAACGTCGACGATGACGCGCTCCGATGCGCCCGGCCCTGGTTCGAAGCGTTTTTCGATGACACCGAGCATCATCGGACTGCGCACCGTCAGCTTCAGAGGCCCGGCGTCGCGTCGGCCGAGGCTCTTCCGAGCCAGCCCGCTTGCCGAGGTGCTAACCTTGAACTGATACTGCCTCTCGAGACTGTTAGGCGCTGCTCGAGCATCCTCGAGTACGCATGTGAATAACATCTTGGATGGCGCGCGAAACTCCAAGTCGATCTGCGCCTTCTCCTGGAGCTCCAAGGTCCGCGGCTCTGGACCGACAAGGGGCAGCGAGACCGCACTGTGATGTGCATCACCGTGGAAGACGAGAATGAGCTTCTCCGTCTTCAACGAATCTGGGACAACCATGCGGAAACTGCCATCGGATGCAGAAGTGGCGACGCAGCCAGGAATATAGGTATGACGCTTCTGGCCTGCTTCCCACGCGACCGCGATGGACTTTTTCGGGACTGGCATGCCGCGCGTGTCCACACATCGCCCGACTACGGCGCCGCTCGGTTGTCCGAGTACGAGATCTGGCCACTGTGTGACAGTGCCAGGTCGACAAGACACATTCTCGAGCCCGCCAGCGCTCCGAGGAGGCCTCATGATCCACGCAGCAACGTCGGCGTTGGCTGTAGCTCCCCATACGTTCCGCAAAGCAAAGTAGAGGCGACCACCTTCGATCGCCTGCACGCGCGTCTTGAATGGATGCGCACCATCCAAAAGCACGCCGAGATAGTCGACATCTGGCGGACAGCCTCGTAACACTGTCCAGGCAATGGCGATTTCGGCAGGGAGGCGCAATACGCGGCTTTCGACCAGCAAACTACGGCTTGGCCCCAGCAGCTCTCCCCCGGCGTCACAGCCGACATCGACACCATGAGCTGACACCAGGAATTCGCTAGCAACGCCAACATGCGAATAGACATGCGGCCTACCTGGAGCGGGCCGGACTTCGATCGACCCACGCTCACACGTCAACTTCCCAAAGCGGAGCGGTTCGAATTCAATGTAACTGAGCATCGAAAACTCGAGCGGCGAGCCATCGGCAGCCACGACACGCAGCTCGATCGTCCCATAGTCGTCGACGACCAGGCGCTGGGCTCGTGAGCCAAAACCTCGCGCACTGTCGTAGCGCAACAGGATGTGCGGTGTCGATCGGAACGGAGCCGCTGCCACGATGAGGACTGCGGCTAGGACTCGATCTTCATCTGTGTCTTCGTCTGCTGGAGGTACCGCGCGTGCGTTCATCGCCTCGCCCTCGACATCGTCGAGGAGCTGGCGCGCGTGTGGCACGGTGAGCTGCCCTTGCGCGTCGCTGAAGCACCGAGCTCGGGCTTGGACCTCGATCCTTCCATCGTCGTCCGCGACTGGCGAGACTCTCTCGTCGAAGGCAGTCAGGGCCTTGGGTGAGAGCGCAAAAACATCGAAGGGCATACCAACGACCGCTTTCATGCTGCGATCGACACAAGTGACTTCGATGTGATCGCTGGCATGCAGCGTGACCGTCACATCGATGGTCGCTTGCCCGCCATCTCTCAACGCGTCCTCGACACCTGCAACGACCTCGCTTTCGAGATCATCGACACTCAGCACGACGCTGCGCGCCTTGTCCCCGCTGCTGCTGCTCGCGCACAACATGTAGCGCAGCTCCGGGTCCGCCGGGATGTCGGCACGGCCATTCTCATCGGTCGCGTACTTGGTGCCATGCTGGCGGCACCACGCGTAGCAACGCCACTGTTCGGCGCTCTCGTCGGAAATGTTGGCCTGCTGCCCATGCTCGAAGGCGGCGTTTGCTTGGTCTTCTTCGGCGATCCACAGCGACGCTCGCGGACACGGCAGCCCTGTCGTGGCATCCAGGAGTCGAAGCCGCCATGTGACCCGCAGCGACTTGGAGACCGTGCGCTCTGGACTCGGCTCGAGCTGCGCGACCAGCGCCCCCGCTTGCGCCTTCGCGTCCGCATCCCCCAGTTCCGGCACAGCCGCAGGCGCATCCAGTCGCGCGAGATCGAGACCAGATCGGCTACCTGGGATGTCGTCGGGGATGAAGAAGCCTCCCAGCATCAGCGCGACGCCCCCCAGCGTGAGCGCGACGCTAAGGAAGAGCGCCAGGAGGAAGGCATGCCTGCGCATCATCTCGAGCTACTCATGACCGAGAGCATGACCGAAATCTTCATTCATCGCAGTGAGCATATCGCGCCACGGATCCCGCTGGGTGCGCGGGACAGCTAGCAAAGCTATGCCAAGAAGCAACGAAACCTACGATGTCGTCGTCGTCGGAGCCGGGATCCAGGGCCTGGCTCAGGCGCGGGCGGCGGCCATGCGCGGCCTACGTGTCCTCGTCCTCGAACGAAGCCCTCGCGCCCTCGGCGCGAGCGTGCGCAACTTCGGGATGATCTGGCCGATCGGCCAACCGCGTGGATTGCGACTCGAGCTCGCGCTCCAGAGCCGGCGCATCTGGTTGGACTTTGCGCGCGCGGCCGCCCTGCCGCTGCGCGATTGCGGCTCGCTCTTCGTAGCGATCGACAATGACGAGGCCGAAGTCATGGAAGACTTCGCCCGGAATCAGGGTGGCGATGGCCTCGAGCTCACCTGGCTCGACCGCACGGCTTGTGCCAGCGCTTCATCGCTCGTGCGGCCCGACGCGGTCGTCGGCGGCATGCTGAGCGCGACCGAGGCCGGCGTCGATCCATGGCAAGCCATGGAAGCGCTCGCCGCCTGGCTCAGCGCCGAGCACGGCGTCGACATCGCTTGGAACGAGAGCGTCGTCGAAGCGAGCGAAGACGGGGTCGCGACCAACCGCGGCCGCATCTTCAGCGCGGAGCGCGTGGTCATCTGCGAAGGCGCGAGCGCGATGCGGCTCTTCCCGGAGGCCTTCGAAGGCCAGGACCTCGTGCCTTGCCGCCTCCAAATGCTGCGCACGATGGCGCTCGGTCTCGACATGGGGCCGATGCTCGCGACAGGGCTCACGCTGCGCCACTACCCGTCCTTCCGGATCGCGGCGCGCGATCCGGCGCGCTTCATGGACTTTGACCGGCGCGTCGCGAGCGAGAACGCTGCGATCGACCGCTATGGCATCCATGTGATGGTCGCGCAGGACCGCGAGGGCCGCCTCGTTCTCGGCGACTCGCACGTCTACGACTCCGCGATCACGCCCTTCCGCTCCGAGCGTATCGACCAGGTCATCCTCGACGAACTCGACCGGCGCTTCCTCGTCCGCGCGCTGCCGATCGAAGAGCGCTGGCTCGGCACCTACCTCGTGCGCAGGGGCCACGCGGTCTTCGTGCACGACGTGCTGCCGAACGTGCGCATCGTCAACGGCCTCGGCGGCAACGGCATGACGCTGAGCTTCGGCATCGCCGAGCGCATGTGGCTCGATTGGAACGACGCGGACCTCCTCGCGGGCCTGCCCGAAGCGAACGCCTCGAGCGCGCCGCACGAGACGCGTGCGACATGATCCAGTCCTCCGGGCTAAGAGCTTGGCTTGGGCGACAGCAGCGGACGAGTTTCGCGGCCTACGTGATCGTGGCGGCCTTTGGCACCTACTTTTGCATGTATGCCTTCCGCAAGCCCTTCACCGCCGGCACCTTCGAGGGCAGCGCCGTCGCTGGGATCGCGTGGAAGACCATCCTCATCGCAGCGCAGGTCGCCGGCTACACGCTGTCCAAGTTCCTCGGCATTCGCATCGTCTCGTCGATGAGTCCTGGTCGACGCGCGACGACTTTGATCGCGCTCATACTGCTGGCCGAAGCAGCGCTCGTTCTCTTCGCTGTGACGCCGGCGCCTTGGAACGCTCTGTGGCTCTTTTGCAACGGCGTGCCGCTCGGCATGGGCTTCGGGCTCGTCATGGGCTTCCTCGAAGGTCGGCGGCTCACGGAAGCGCTGACGGCGGGCCTCTGCGCGAGCTTCATCCTCTCGTCGGGCGTCGTCAAGTCGGTCGGGCGCGACCTCATCGTGCATCGCGGCATCGAGGAGGCCTGGATGCCGGCCGCCACTGGCGCGATCTTCTTTGTGCCACTGCTCGTTTTTACTTGGATGCTGGCGCAGATCCCGCCGCCCCGCACAGAGGACCTCGAGCAGCGCAGCGCGCGTGAGCCCATGAGCGCCGTAGATCGACGGGACTTCTTTCGCCGCCACAAGCACGGCTTGGTCGCGCTCGTCGCGATCTATCTCTTCTTGACGATCCTGCGTAGCGTCCGCGACGACTTCGCGGTCGAGATCTGGCGCGAGCTCGGCGTCAGCGGTCGGCCTTCGGTCTTCGCCTCGACCGAGCTGGTCGTGACCCTGCTCGTGTTGGTCGTGAGTGGCGCTTCGGTCTGCATCGGCTCCAACGTGCGGGCCTTGTTCGTCGCGCTCGCCTCGATGGCGTTCTGCTTTGCGCTCGCGATCGGCCTCGTGTTCTGGCGTCACGCCGCTGGCCTCGATGGCTTTGCCTTCATGGTCATGAGCGGTGCCCTCGTTTACGTGCCCTACGTCGCCTTTCACACTACGGTCTTCGAGCGCCTCCTCGCCGTGCTGCGCGAGCGCGCGAACATCGGCTACCTCATGTATCTCGCCGACGCCTTCGGCTACCTCGGCTACGTCGTCGTCATGGTCGTCCGCAACCTGGTGAAGGGAAATGTGGACTTTCTCACGTGGTTCGAGGTCGTGCTCGTCTCACTGTCCTTCGCTTCGCTCGCCTTGACAATCTATGTGGCGCGCTACTTCGCGCAGCAACGTCGACCGACCAGGGCGAGCCTGACGGCTTCTTGATGGAATATTCTTGTAGGCATTCTCTTGGCAGCAGCAAATTCCATGAAATTGAAGCCCATGGATCTAGACGCGATCTTCGACCTTCTGCACACGAGGGGCGGCGCCGCATATCTTGGTGAAGACATCACTCAAGTCGAGCACGCACTCCAGGCTGCGACCCTCGCCGAGGAGGCCGGTGAAGACGCTCACCTCATCGTCGCCTGTCTCTTGCACGACGTTGGTCACCTGGTCGTCCTCGAGGACGGCAGCGACGAGTCGGCCGGCGACGACCGGCACGAAGTCATCGGCGCCAAGCTGCTCGCAGCCGTGCTGCCTCCAGGAGTGACCGAGCCGATCCGCCTTCATGTCGAAGCCAAGCGCTACCTCGTGACCAAGGACCCCGGCTACCGCGCGACGCTGAGCGCTGCCTCGGAATACAGCCTCCAAGCCCAAGGCGGACCGATGAGTGACGACGCTTGCGCGCGCTTCGAAGCTGAGCCCCATGCCGGAGCCGCGATCGCTCTGCGCCGCTACGACGAAGCGGCCAAGGTCGTCGACGCGAGCACGTTGCCGCTCGAGCACTTCCGCCACTTCGCGCAGGCCTGCATCCTGCGCACATGACTCTGTGGACAACACGAACTCGACGTTCTCCACGTTCTCCGCGATGCGCGCCTTGATCTTCCATGGCCCTGACCTGCCCCTCGAAGTCGCGACCCGCGATGAGCGGCCCGTGCTCAGCGACGGACAGGTCCGCGTGCGCATCCTCTGCACGACGATCTGTGGCAGCGACCTGCACACGCTGCACGGACGTCGTTCGACAGCGACACCGGCCATCCTCGGCCACGAGATCGTCGGCATCGTCGACGAGGTGAGTGGTACGGACGTGCAGAGCATCGACGGGCGCGGGGTCAGCCCGGGCGACCGCGTCACCTGGTCCGTCGTCGTGCCCTGCGGAAGCTGCATGGCCTGCCGGCGCCAACGAAGCGCTGGTTGCACAGCGCGCTTCAAGTACGGCCACGAGAGCGACGTGTGCGCACCCTGGAGTGGCGGCCTCGCCGAAGTCTGCTTGCTACGGCGTGGCACGGCCATCGCCCACGTGCCGAATGGACTCGACGACGCGCTCGCCGCGAGCGCCGCTTGCGCAGGCGCCACGGCCGCAGCCGCGCTGCGCAGGGCGGGCGGCGTGATCGAGGACCACGTCGTGGTCTTCGGCACCGGCTTGCTTGGCCTGTCGCTGATCGACTTTGCAAAACAAGCTGGCGCGCGGCACGTCGTCGCCGTCGACGTCGACGCGACGCGACTCGAACGCGCGCGGGCCTTCGGCGCCGACGCCGTCGTGCTGACAGCCGGACGCGACGGCGCAGACGTCGATGTCTTGGCGTCGCTGCGGGCGTTCTGCACCGAAGGCTTCGACGCAGCCTTCGAGTGTTCGGGCTCGAGCGCAGCGGCGCAAACCGCCATCGCGAGCCTCGCGGTCCTCGGCCGCGCGGTCTTGGTCGGCGCAGTCTTCAAGAGCGCGAACATCGAGCTCGCGCCCGAGGACCTCGTGCGGCGCCGCCTCTCGGTCTTCGGCCAACACAACTATGAGCCCGAGGACCTGGTCACAGCCCTCGGCTACTTGGCAGCGAGTCGCGCACCCTATGCCGGGTGCTTCGGCGCGGCGCTGAGCTTCGAAGACTTCGCGCAGCTCAGCAGCACAAGTGCGGCAAGCGCGACGCATAGCGGACAACTTCGAAGCGTCGTCGTGCCGGCACGTTGATGCGCATGGCGCTCTGACGTCGACGACCTCGAAGGCTGGCCAGCAAGGTCCGAAGTCGAGCATGGCTTCATCGCTTAGCCTCCTTCATGCTGCGCTCATCAACACCAGAAAGGCTGGCATGCTCTGCATACCCTATGAAGTCAAGGACTCCCTCGTGCCGGGCGCCGGCAAGGGACTGTTCACAACGGCGGCGGTCGAGGCCGGGCGCGTCCTTGCCGCGCCGACCCACATCGACAGCACGCTTCCGTGGTCGGAGTTCGAACAGGACCCTGATCACCCCCTCGCCGACTGCTCCATCCGTTGGTTCGAGGACCACTGCACCGTGACACCCGACTGGCCTGACGAGTGCTACATGAACCACTCGTTTACACCGAACGGCTTGTGGCATCTGGGCTTCATCTTTGCGGTGCGTGCCATCGATCCCGGCGAGGAGATCACGGTCGACTACCGCCACTTGATCGGACCCGGCTTCAGGATGCCCTTCCTCGACTCGACGACAGGTCAGCCGATCGTCGGGCTCACCTGGGCAGAGAGCCTGCTCTCGTCCTCAGAGGCCGTCTACTTGTTGGCGAAGCGTGCCCATGAAGAGAAGAGCGGCGCCAGCACGATGGACGCACGGAGCGATGAGCACCACGTCGCCGACCAACGCTAGTCTAGCGAACGAAGGCCTCAGCGAAGCTGAACGACACGCAGCAGCTGCTCGCCGACTCCGAGCTTGATTGGATCCGGAACCTCCTTTCGAAATGCAGCGCGGAACTTCGCGTCCTTGCAGTGCAAGTAGTAGGTCCCCGGCGGCACTTCGCACGGCACGCCACACGGAAGCGCGAAGTGCGGCAGATCACAGCCGGCGCTGAGGCAAGCCAACTCGAGCTGCTCGGTTCGAATCGGCATCCCTCGTGCATTCACGGCTTGGATCATGAGAGTCGAGACGGCTTGTTTCGGCGGCCTCAGGTCGATCATCGTCGGCGCCTCGAGGCGGTCGAGCCGCCGCAAAGGGATCGCATGTCCTGTGATGCCACTCCGCGCACCCAGGACGATGAAGTCCACGCTGCCCGTCGCTGCTCCCTCAACCCCATCGCAGTCGAATCCCACGTGTGCCAAGGCCCCTGTGAAGCGCTGCGCCAAGGTGGCGCCGATCGTCGCGATCCGCGCTTCGAGGCGGCGAGGCCACCACTTCGCGTTGTCGAGCGCTGTTCGCCACGTGAGCGCACGGTCGGCGACAGGTAGGGCGACCGCAGCGACGAGATGCGCCGCAACGAGTTCGTGTCCGCGGTCGGCCAAGGCTGCGAGATCGACTTCGATGCAGTGGACACAGCCCTTCGGGATTTCACCGCGCACAGAGGTGCCAAGGAGAATCCGTGAATCGTCCACGGCTCGGACTTCGTACTGTCCGCCAGGCAGACCGCGAAGGTCGGCAATGCCGTTCGCGTCGGTCGTCCGGTAGAAAGTGGGAAGCGGCAGCGAGGGGTCGAAATCAGCTGCAGCGCCGTCGAAGTCATCGAGCAGGCGCTCGAGGCTCAGCCGCATCGCCGCGGCGGGCACGACCCGCCTCCGCCGAGCTTCGAGCTGAACGACTCGTAGCCGCAGCGGCTCGACCTCGGGACGCGGCTCGACGGCAGCGACTTCAACACGCACCGCTTCGTCTACACCGGTGGTCGAAGCCAAAGTGCCGGAGTGACTGCCACCCTCGAGCCCTTCGAGCTGCGCTGGGGCGCTGTCCTCAAACACGAAGACAGCACCGACCCAGCAAACAGTCATCACCAAGACGATCCCGAGCAGGATCGGGCCGAGCACAAAGGCTGGCCTCACAGGCTGAGTCGTCATCGCGCACCGCATGTCGTGACCGACGGGGACGCGATGACGATAGCAGACTCAGCGCACGCCACGCACTTCGACGTCGTCCACGTAGTAGTAGTCGCTCGTCGCGCTCATGCCGGCCTGGAAGCGCAGAACCGTGTTCGCGCTCGTGCTCGCGAGCGGTAGCTCGTACCGACGGTAGACGTTGTCGTCCTCGCCGTTGACGAAGGTCCGCAGCGTCGTGAAGGTCACGCCGCCGTCGGTACTGACCTGGACGAAGGCCAAGTCACGATTCTCGAAGGAGCGCAGCTTGGCCCAGAACACCAGCTTCGCGTTGGACACTCCGCTGAGATTGACGAGTCGCTGGGCAAAGCCCGTGCTGCGCATGCGCAAGTGCCACCTCGGACTGTTCGGACGATCCCGTGTCGTGATTACGACATCGCCGTTGCCACGCCAGACGTCGGCCCAGCCGCGGCCGCCGCTACCCGTGCCGCTGTCGAGGTCGTCGAAGGCAATCACCACTTCGGTCCCACCACCAGCGTTGACGATCACCTGCATCGAATCGTTGGCCGACAGCGCGCCGTCGCTTGCCGTGAGGCGCAGGACGTAGGTGCCGGCAGCGCTGAAGCTCGCTGTCGTATCGATCGCGTTCACGTTGCCGAAGGCCACCGTCCCAGGCCCACTCACGACGCTCCAGGTCGTCGTCACTGCGCCGGGAGGGTTCGGCAAACCGTCGTCGCTGACCGTGCCGTCTAGGCTGGCGCTCGCCGGCAACGTGATCGTGCGATCTGGACCTGCGTCGACAACTGGTGGCTGGTTTTGCTGCTGAGGAGCAACCACGATGTAGCCGACGCGCGTGCGCGTGTTGCCGCCTGCGCTGTTCGAAGCCGTCATCGCCACCGTGTAAGTCCCGGCAACAGCATATGTGTGCGCTGGGCTCTGGGCAGAAGAGGTGCCACCATCGCCGAAGGTCCAGCTCCACGCCGTTGGGTTACCTGTCGACTGATCCGTGAACTGCACCATCAGAGGCGCGATCCCGCTCGTCGGCGTTCCGATGAAGTCAGCGGCCGGCGGGTTGTTCGTGCCCAACGCCGCGCTGATCGCTTGCAGAGAGTTGATGCGCCCATGGCCGAAGTTGTCGTCAATGCCCGTAGCCCCGAGGTCGTTGCATGTCGCCTTGAGCATGGCCTCGACTTGGTTCGGCGTGAGCGCGGGATTGGCCGACCAGATCATCGCGCAGAGCCCGGCCGCCAACGGACACGCGAAGCTCGTGCCCGACGCGAAGACATAGGAGGCATCGCTCGCCGTGCTAGCGGTCGCGACACTCGTGCCCGGCGCCACGATGTCAACGAAGGGCCCGAAAGCCGAAAAGCTCGAGAGCGCATCGGCCGAGTCCGTCGCGCCGACGACGATGAGGTCATCGTTGTCGCGGTTGCCGAAAGTCAAATTTCGACTGTCGTTACCGGCCGACCAGATGAGGAGACCGCCGATCGATTTGATGTAAGTTGCCGTCGTGAGATTCGAGCTGCTGTCAGCCCCGCTGTAACTGACGCTCGCGACCTTGTCGCCGCTTTCGATCGATGTGCGGGCGGCGTGCTGCAAAGTGCTCTGCGGCGCGCTGCCGGTCGACACATTGGACACGCGCAGCATACGATGGCTGAGATTCCAACCGACGCCTGCCACACCCTTGCCATTGTTGCCGTTGGCGGCAGCGCAACCGGTAGTCTGCGTACCATGTGGATGCACAGGACCGACCTGACCGCCGTTGGACTCCCACAAACCATCGACAGCGTTGTAGCCCTCACGGCGATGGAGTTGAAAGTCCTCGTGCGTCAGCAAGAGGCCGGTGTCACAGATGCCCACTCCGACGCTCGGGTTGCCGGTGTGGAGGTCCCATGCCGCCTCGGACTGCATGATGGTTGACTGGTGGTGCCACTGGCTCGAGAAGAACGTGTCGTTTGGCGTCACGAGCGGGAAGAGGATCCAATCCGGCTCGGCATACTGGAACGCGCCGCTCGCCATGAGGCGTGTCGCAATCTCCCGCTCGCTGCTCCCCTCTGGCACTTCGATCAAGAACTCGTCGGTTTGCTGCACATGCTTGACGAGACGGTAGACCGAGAGGGCGTCGAGCGCGACTTGACGCTGCTTGCGCTGGGCCGCGGCCTCGACTTCGTCGATCGGCGCGGTCGTGAACTGGCGGGGGCGCACAATCATGCGCCCCGAAAATTCTCTTTCACCCGGAACAGCGGTGAAGAGAAAGCGCGGATCGAGCGGCCCGTGCAGCGCCACGTCGTGACCGCTGCCCTCGTCGTCGATGCCGACCTTGCTCGTCTGCGTCGTGAGGTCGACGCCGCCCTGCGAGCAACTCGTGACGAGGAGCGCGAGGGCCAGAGAAGAAAATACGAGAGTGAAGGTTTTTGCCATGCGGCGTACGGTAGCAACCAAGCCGAGCCCCTGATAGTCCGCTTCCGGTTGGTTCTTCCCGGCTACAGATCTCCACGCAGATAGGCTCGTCGACGCCCCTCCGGAAAACGCTCGATGGCGTAGCGCAGCATCGTGCGCGGCATGCGCGCGTAGCGCTGGGCGAGGAAGCCTTCGAGGACGGCCTCGTCTCGCTTGCCCACCTCGCGCAGCATCCAGCCAACCGCCTTGTGGATGAGGTCCTCGGGATCCTCGAGCAAGAGCCCGGCGAGCCGCAGGGTCTCCTCGAAGTCCCCCTGCTTGATGAAGGCGTAGGTCGCGATGATCGCAACGCGACGCTCCCAGACCGAAGCTGACTTGCCGAGCCGCGTCAGCGTCGTCGCGCAGTTCCTCGCGCCATGCAGGTGCTGGCCGACGATGACGTGCGCGGACGTGTCGACGAGGTCCCAGTTGTTGACGCCGCTGTCGATAACTTCGAGATAGCGAGCAAAGATCGCCTCGCGCAGTGCAGGATCGCCCTTCTCGAAGGCGTGCACCAGCATGAGGAGGCCCGTGAGACGCTCTTCGTGCCACGCAGAGGCGACGAGTTGCCAGGCCACTTCAGGCGGGGCTGCGCGCGCCGCTCGAGCCACCTTGCGTAACTCGGGCACGCGAATGCCGAGGAAGCGGTCGCCCTCGCCATACTGCCCCGGACCGGTCTTGAAGAAGCGCAGCGAGTGCGCCGCGATGTCAGGGTTCGCGAGGCTTCGTAAGCGAGCTTGGACTTCGCGCAGAGTTTTCATGGTGGTCGGATTCAGCGACTTCGACGGCCGCCGCACCGGCGAAACAACAGGTCAGCTCTCATGGCGCCGAAAATAGCACGCCGTCGCGACCCCGCGACCTCGGCGCTACGATGCGCCGCCTTCTAACCGGACCCGCGACCCCAGGGAGCTGCACGATGCCGAGACCCGTCTGCCTCTTCACCGGCCAGTGGGCCGACCTCCCCCTCGAAGTGCTCGCCAAGAAGGCCAAGGCCTTCGGCTACGACGGCCTCGAGCTCGCCTGCTGGGGCGACCACTTCGAGGTCCACCGCGCCCTCGAAGAAGCGGACTACTGCAAGCAGCTCTGGCGCACCCTCGAGGCGCACGGCTTGCGCTCCTTCGCGATCAGCGCCCACCTCGTCGGCCAGGCCGTCTGCGATCTCATCGACGAGCGGCACCGCGCCATCCTGCCGGCCGCGGTCTGGGGCGACGGCGACCCCGAGGGCGTGCGCCAGCGCGCGGCCGAAGAGATGAAGGCGACGGCGCGCGCCGCGGCGCGCTTCTTCGAAGCGGCGCCGAGCGACGTCAAGGCACAGCTCGCGCGCAGCAAGGGACGACGCGTCGTCAATGGCTTCACGGGCAGCTCGATCTGGCACCTGCTCTATTCGTTTCCGCCCGTGCAAAAGGGGCAGCTTCAGGCGGGCTTCGAGGACTTCGCGCGGCGGTGGCGCCCGATCCTCGACGTCTTCGACGAAGTCGACGTGAACTTCGCGCTCGAGGTGCACCCGACCGAGATCGCCTTCGACGTCGTGACGACGCGGCGCGCGCTCGCGGCGATCGACGGGCACCGGCGCTTCGGCTTCAACTTCGACCCCTCGCACCTCGGCTACCAGAACGTCGACATGCTCGGCTTCCTGCGCGAGTTCGGCGCGCGCATCTTCAACGTGCACGTGAAGGACGTCTGGTGGAGCGAAGTGCCGACGCCGATCGGCACCTTCGGCGGGCACAGCGACTTCGGCGTCGATGGACGCGCTTGGGACTTCCGAAGCCCTGGTCGCGGGCGCGTCGACTTCGAGGCCTTGATCCGCGTGCTCGGCGCGATCGACTACCAGGGCCCGCTCACGGTCGAGTGGGAAGACCCCAACATGGACCGCGAGCACGGCGCGACCGAGGCCGCGGCCTTCGTGCGCCGCCTCGACTTCCCGCGCAGCGAGATCGCCTTCGACGACGCCTTCGCGGGCTGAAGCGCGCTTCGCGTGCTCGCCGAGCTTCTCTCGACACCTCCTCTCCACAACAGCGCTGAGCTCTCCGAAGCTATGAAGACCCGCCTCTCGGTCATGATGTTCTTGCAGTATGCGATCTGGGGCGCGTGGCTCCCGCTGCTCTGGCCCTTCCTCAATGGGCATCGGAGCTTCTCCGCCGCCGAGATCGGCGACATGTTCGCAGCTGGAGCGATCGGGGCCATCGTCGCGCCGTTCATCGCCGGACAGGTCGCGGATCGCTATTTCAACACCGAGAAGTTCCTCGGCATCAGCCACCTGGTCGGCGCTGGCCTCGTTTGGTTCTTGGCGAGCGCTGACAGCTACGGCACCTTCCTTGGCCTGAGCCTCGCTTACTCCTTCGTCTACTCACCGACCCTGCCGCTGACGAACTCGCTGGCCTTCCACCACCTCGAAGACCGCGACCGCGATTTCGGGCGCGTGCGCGTCTGGGGGACGATCGGCTGGATCGTCGCGGGGCTCTTGATCGGACAGTTCCTCTACCACTTCCATACACCGAGCGAGGCTGCCTACAGCGACGCGCTCGCCCAGAAGCTCACCACGGCAGCCGACTTCGCTGGCTTCCGCCAGGAGTCGTGGAACGCGGGCATGGCCAACGCCTTCAAGCTCAGCGCCATCCTCGGCGTCCTCATGGGCCTCTACTGCCTCATCGCGCTGCCCAAGACACCACCGATGAAGGGCAAGGAAGCGAACGCCACGTTCGAAGCCCTCAAGGAAGTGCGGCGCCAACCGTTGCTCACGCTCTTCTTGTTGGCGGTCCCCGTGAGCTGCATCCACCAGTTCTACTTCGTGCACACGGCGGGCTTCCTCGGGACCTTGCAATCCAAGGCCGCCGACACGATCAACGTCATCTTCGGCGTCGGCGGCGGCGGCCTCATGACGATCGGACAGATCAGCGAGATCGCGGTCCTCGCAGCCATCCCGCTCGTCGCCAAAACTTGGTCGCGCAAGTCTCTGCTCGCCATCGGCCTCCTCGCCTATGCGGGGCGCATGGCGCTCTTCAGCTACGCGGGTGAGAGCGTGCCCCTCGTGATGCTCGGCATCGCGCTGCATGGGCTTTGCTTCGGCTGCTTCATCTTCGTGGCCTTCATGATCGTCGACGAAGAGACGACGAAGGACGTGCGCGCGAGCGCGCAGAGCCTCTTCAACCTCGTCATCATCGGCGTCGGTATCATCGTCGGCAGCAAGATCGCCGGCGATGTCGCTGCGCGATATTCCGTCGATGACAAGATCACCGATTACAGTGGCCTCTTCTCGTGGCCGCTCTGGGGTTCGCTCGCATGCTTCGTGTTCTTGATGCTCTTCTATCCGAACGGTCGCCGCGAGAGCGTCGACGCGCGCTGATCGGCGTCGCGCTCGGCTGTCTGCTCGCGGCACCCGTCACGCCGCAAGCGACCGCGGCCGACACCGATGCCCATCGTGGCCGCTTGCGCGGATCGGTGCGAAACGCCGCTGGCGAAGCGGTGGTCGACGCCAAAGTCATCGCTTTCTATGCGCCGACCGCCGAGGGCTTCACGACCTTCGGCATCACGGACGTCGTAGAAGCGAAGAGCGACGAGGATGGTCGCTTCGACCTGAACGTCCTCGTTGGTTGTCGCTACTCGCTGGTCGCGACCTGGAAGGACAAGGACGCCATCACACGTCAGTCTTCACTGCAGACCTGCCAAGAGGGCGAGATCATCTCGCTCGATGAAGGGAGCGATGTCGCCGGCGCCACGCTCGACGTCGTGGTTCGAGGTGACAGGACGCTCTTCGGCATCCAGGGCGACTTACGCGCGACGATCCTCGTCGATGGGATCAATCGCCTCGACATGGCCACGAAGCTCGTTCCAGCAAGCGATGAGGCCGTGCGCTTCGAGGTTCCATTCACGATGGCACGCAGCACCATCAAGATCCTCGTGGCCGACGACAACGGTGTCCTCAGTCGCGGACAGGCGGTCCTCCTTCACGGCAACGTCGGAAAGTGGTCGACGAAGCTCGCCACGAGCCCGGAGCTGGCGCTCCGCGTCCTTGACGCGAAGCGCCAGCCGGTGACCGGCGCCTTCGTCGACGTGCCCAATCAGTATTGGGGAGGCGGTGCGTGGCGCGTGCATGGCCAGACAGATGCGGAGGGCATCGTGAAGCTCACGACCGCTAGCTCGGGTGAGCATCGCTGGACGCTGCGCGTGCGCAAAGCGGGTTTCAGAGAGGCCTTCGTCCACAAACAAGGTACGAGGGGACACCTCGCCGGTCATCCCTTCACCGACTGGCCGAAACAAGGTCCGATCGACGTCGTCCTCGAAGCGTCGCCGCCAGTCGGCGGTCGCATCGTCGATGCTGACGGCAAGGGCGTCGCGGGTATCCCGGTCGCCATGAGCCGCGACATTTCCCTGTCGACCGAAAAGAACTCGTACTCAGGGCTCGGTAGCGACACCGAGGTCGTCGAGACCGACGCCGAAGGCTGGTATCGCTTCACGGCGCCGCACAACCTCGATGGCCTGCGCGTCTTCGCGTTGCTGCCGTCCGCTGTTCATGCTCGCTACCACCGCGAGAGCCGAGCCATGCCCACAGCCCGCATCGATGTCAGCGTCGAAGTCTTGGGCGGCAAGACCGAGGCCATCCTCGATCTGTCACAGCTCGTCGTCCACGACTTCGTCCTCCGCCGCAGCGACGGACAGCCGGCCCGCGGCGCAGCCATCATCGACAACCCCATCGGAGGGTCGCACACGCGCGATGCCCTAGATCGCGCCCTCCGGGCCGACCGCCGCGGACGCGTCGCCATCTTGAACCGTGATCCGAAGAAGGCGCGCGAACTCTTCGCCATCCTCGAAGGCGTCGGCTGGGCGGAGCTCCCGACAACGGCCTCGAGCGACGCGCCTACCGAAGTCGAGCTCACGCCCTTCGCGATTCGCGATGTGCAATGCGTCGACAGCGAAGGCAAGCCGGTCGAAGGCGTGCGGTCGCAGATTCAAGGCTCGTCGTGGTCGGGCAACAGCTCGCTGCTCCGGCTCGCGCAGACCGTCAACGAGGTCGGCCTCAGCTCCGTGAGCAACGCGCGCGGCGCGATGAGGCTCTGGTCCATCGATGTCCCGGGGCTTACGCATAACGTCGGCTTCACCAAAGCGAACAGGAATGCGATTCGTCAAAGACTGCCACCCGTCGGCGAGGTTTGGGTCGTGACGATGTCGAACTGAGCTTCGAAGGAAGACCGTCGTGGCCATGAGCGACACCACGCGTTGCTAAACACGGAGTCAGCGAGCTTTGCCAACATCCACGAGAAACAACTCGTTTCGTGCAGGGACCACGATCTGCCGTCGCTTGCTCTGATCCATCTGTTCCCCACTACGACACTCGAGTTCGTATGAACCTGCCGCGAGCCCGGTCCGGATTTCTTGATACCCCGGGTTCTGATTCAGATGCCCTGCAACGACGACCCGACCGTTCGTGTCACGCACGATCACACGAGCTGCCTCGAGCCCGTTCTCGCCCGTTGATAGTGCAAAGAGGCACGGCGTCGCCGACCGACAGAGCACCTCGATGATCGTCTCCTGCCCGGCGATGACTTGCGCAGATTGAAAGACCGGGGCGGTCGTCGGCGTCGTAACCATGACTTCGAAACTGATCGGGGGAATGCGCGTCGTAAAGTAGCCGCGCGCGTCGAAGTCTCCAGGAATGCGCTCCCAGTCTTCTCGGGGCGGTAAGCGCGCGAAGACCACAAAGTCACGCAGGTCCTTCCCATGCGAGTCCTTTGCGACGACCCGCAACGACGCACGACCTGATACCACGAGTTCGCCGATGTCCACGTCCGAGTTTGCGCTCAACACCTTGATACCCGAACTCACCAACGGCGAGCGCCCCATCTCGACACCCACGATGTAGCTGCCAGGAATGGTGGGCCCGAAGTCGAACTTGCCTGTCTCCGTGTCGAAGCGAAGCTCTTGTGGCTCCTGACCCAGCATGGCCGCGTTCGCATCTCCACGGGAATCACGCATGACGCGGACCTGCAGGTCCGCGAGGTTCACGCCATTCGCGACGAGCCTTCCGTGCAGACGTGCCGTCGGCATGCAGATCTGCGGAAGTACGATCTCGATCTCGTGATCATCAGCTCGCAGTTTCTGCGCATGGACGGGGAACCCTCTGCTCGGCGAGTAGATCTGCAGCAAGTACTCCTCGCTCGTCATGTTCTCGAAGCTGCAGCGGCCCATCGCATCGGTCTGCTTCTCGCGGCCCATGCCGCCGCCTGCTTTGAACAACATCGGGTGCCAGCCCTTCAACGGCTTGCGCAAGTGGTCAACGAGGCGGATGCGCATGGATGCGAGCACTCCATGGACAGGATCCCATCGGTACTCTTCGTTGTCCTCGACCACGAGATCGTGCGTGACCGTGTCGTCACCGAGGCGCGACGAAAGCTTGTACTTCCCGGCGAGGAGCCCTTCGATGCGGTACTTTCCGTTCTTTGCAAATCGTGCGGATCCTGCGCCTGCGGTTTGGAGCTCCAAGGACAATTTCACTTCAGCAAGGTTTGCGAGAATATGGTGGCCCTCGAGCTTCGTTGCGTCAGCCGACTGCACGCTACCGACGACCGTCGCACCACGCTGGAGTTCGAGATCTACCTGATTGCTGGCAGTGGGTGATAGATCTACAGTCCTCCGCACGACTTCTCGAGGTCTGCGCGTGGCTGAGAAATGTCCCTCGTAGGGATGCTCGGTGAACGCGAAGAACTCGTGTCGACCCGCGGGAACAGAGTAGCTCTCGTATCGACCGTGCGCGTCCGCTTTGAGATAGATGAGTTCGGCTTGTTTGGCGTCCCGGCCACGAAGCGGCAGTTGGACCACAACACGAGCACCGGGACTTGGACGGCCTGTCGTGTCGAATACCGTGCCGCTCACACGGACAGCTGCCTCGCCGACTTGGAGTGTTTTGACAATGCTCGTCCCGGGTATCGACACGACGTAAATCGCGCGCGCCGGCACACGGCCGTCGATCGCAGCGCTCACGGACATTCCGTTTCTGATCGACCTACCCC
>CALLZN010000439.1 GCA_937858895.1 uncultured bacterium
CAGGTCGAGCTGCGCTGGCTCGAGAGCTGGCCACTTGCCGCCCTGGAGCCCGCTGCCATGCATGCCCGCGTGTTCGTTGCCCAGCGCGCGACAGACCCCATCGTCGCCGTGCCGAGCGTGGCCGCCCGCATGCGCGTGGGGCGTGGAGCGCTTGCTAGCAAGACCTGGCGCGAGTTCGAGGCTCGCCCGCTCGATTCTGCTGCGATCGGGCCTGGGGCGATCGGGCCTGGGGCGATCGGGCCTGGGGCGGCCGGGGGCGGGTCGGACGCGGCGCCGAGTTTGCCGCGGTCGGTGTCGGTCGCGCAAACAGCCTTGCTGGTGCCACCAGGTTACACAGCGAGCTTCGACCTCTTGGCGAAGGACGGTCGAACGGTCGTCGGCGAAGGCCGCATCGACGAGCACCTGCGCGTCTCCTTCGATGCGCACGACTCTGGGCAGGAGGCGTCGCGGGTGAACATGGCCATCAGTGTCGAGCTTCAGGACGGTTCGAAGCTCGAGGCCAAGCGCGGTCACCAGCGCGACCTCGTCGTCTTGGAAGCCGGCGTGACTCCCGAAAACGGACCGGTCGTCGTGATCGTGCCCGCGCCTTCGAGCGTCGTCCCTGACCAAGCGGAAGATGGAGCCCTGGCCATTCTCGTGAGCGCCGACCGCGTCGCGGCGAGCGCTGTCAAGGACGAGCTCGCGGCCTGCGCAGCTGCGGCACGAGAGGCGGCGCTGGGCCTCGGCGAGCGCGTCAAACGGCCGTCCGACACTGCGCTCTTCGAAGCCGATGTCGTAGCGAGTTTCGACGCGCTCGTGAGCGAGGTGCCTGCTCAGCAGCGCGCAAGCCTGCGTAGCTTTGCGGCCATGCTCGGTGATGCGGGCGCGCGTTCGACGACCCTCTTGCACGACCTCGCGCGTTCGCTCGACGACGCGCAGACCGCGCGCATTGCCGCGAGCTTGGTCGCCCAGAGGGAGGCGCTGATTGCTGTATCGTCGCCGGCAACGACCCTCGGCTTCGAGGTCGAGCGCCGGAGCTGGCTCTGGCTCGTCGAGGCAGCCCAGGGCGACGACTTCGACGACGTCCTCGAAGCGATGCTCTTGCGGCACGCAGGCGAGGCCGGCCGTTATCCATCGACGGTCCAGTCCTTCGTCAAACGCGCCAAGGACAGCGCCGACCTCGAACGACGCCTCGAAGAGGAGAACTTGCTCTTGCTCGAAGACGGCAACCCCGGCAGTCGCGTGCGCGCCTTCGATTGGCTCGAAGCGCGCAGCAAGGCGCCCACGGCGTATGACCCGCTCGCCTCGCAAGCTGCCCGGCGCGATGCCCTCGACGCAGCGCGCGAGCGCGCGGCGCGAACCCGCGCAGAAGTCCAAGAGGCGAGTCGACAGCAAGGGGAGCGCAACTGATGTTTGGCCGCAAGTCACCGAAGCAGAAGCCAAGCGAAGTCGCGCCCGAGGAACGCCAGCGTCGAGCCGAAGCGGCGCGCGCTGCGGCCGCCGCCGTCAAGAAGCCCGCGAAGCGCCGCTGGCGAAAGCTCGCGAAGATCGCTCTGCTGACCTTCGCCTTCCTCGTCGTCGCGCGCATCATGCTCGCGATCGCGATGCCGTGGATCGTCGATGCCTCGGTCAAGGGCATGGGCTTGCGCGCGCAATACCGCTCGCTGCGCCTGTCCTTGCTCGGTTGGAGCCTCGAGGTCACGGACCTCGAGCTGCGACCGCGGCGCGAAGATGCGAGTGTGAGCGCACCTGTCGTCGCGCGCGTCGACCGTGCCTTCGTCGATGTCGACATGACGCGCCTCCTGCGCGGTCGCATCGCCGTGCACGATGTCGACCTCCACGGCTTGGAAGCCGACCTGCGCCGCGACGCAACTGGTCGCGTCTTCCTGGGCGAGGAAGCGCTGCTCTTCGACCCACAGGCGAAGACCCCCGAGGGCGAGAGCGCCGATCCCAGTCCGTCCGAAGAAGCGGGACCGCCGAGCTTCGACTTCTCGTTACCGCTCGAGTGCTCGCTCTTCCGCGTGGCGCTGACCCGCATCACTTGGCGCGATGCCATGCTCGCGAAGCCGGTCGAACTCGTCGCGCGGGCCGACCTGCGCGTCGAGAATCTCGGCCACCAAAGTCACGACGCCCGCCTGCAAGTCCACGCGTCGGTCGACGGCGCCTTGGCCGCCCTCGACGTCGACGCGGCCTTCTTCGCCCTCGGCTCGGATCTACGCGCTCAGGCGAGCCTCAGCGTCGATGGTCTGCGACCGACGCCGCTCGCACCCATGCTCGAAGCGGCTGGCGTCCAACTGCACGGCGACGAACTCGACGCCAGCCTCGTGGCCAGCGTCGAAGTCGCGCCGCACGACCGCGATCGCGAAGACGCGGCCAAGCCGGTCGCAGACCTGCGCGCCCAAGTCAATCTGCGCGAGATTTGGCTGCGGCGCGACCGCGACGTTCCGATCAGCGTCGACGACGTCAGCCTCCACGTGCGCAAGTACAACGCCACGTCGCTCGCGGTCGAGAAGCTCACCATCAAGGAGCCGCGCGCGGCCCTCGAGCGACTCGACGATGGTCGCATGGTCTTTGGTTTTGTCTCCTTCGACCCCGCTCGCGAGCTCGAAGTTCAAGTTCCTCCGCAGGCTCCGGCGCCGAGCGGGCCCTTCGGTCTTCGAGTCGACCTCGTCGAAGTCGTCGACGCTGCGCTCGACTTCACCGACCATGTCGCTGAGCCGACCGCGCGCCTCGCGCTTCGTGTACCGCGAGTCCAGGTCACCGAAGTCGAACACGGCAACGCCGCGCCAGCGCCGCTGCGCTTCGAAGTCGACGCCGCCGCGCCGACGGTCTTTGGCCACGCGAGGATCGAGGGCCAGGTCGCGCGCAGCGAAGCCAATGGCGTCGCGACCCTCGGCCTCGAGGCGCGTTTGCAAGTCGATGACCTGCAGCCGCTCGGGCTCGAGTACTACCTCCGCGAGGCCGGCATCGCGAGCGAGCTCAGTCCCACCGCGCGCTTGCGGGCGACGGTCGAGGCCCAGGTCGGTCTGGGCAGCGAGGCCACGCGCGTCGCCTTGCGCGCGAGCGACGTCGCTCTCGAAGATGGAGATGCGGCGCGTGGCGAAGAGGCCGCCGCGAGAGCGCCGAAGTCTCTGCTGCTCTTGCCGTCGCTCGTCCTCGAGGCCGAGCTACGCGATTCGTTGGTTCGCGTCGAGAAGCTCATCGCCGAGGCTGCGCCGATCGACGTGCGCCGCGACGGCGAAGGTGCGATCCACGTCTTCGGGATACGTACGCTCGTCGACACCAAAGTCGCACCCGACAAGAGCGCTGCGGCGACCGCGCCCGTGCCTGTCGCAGCAAAGCAAGCGCCGCTGCCGAGCTTCGAGGTGGACGAAGTCGCGGTGCGCGGCTTCGCGCTGCGCTTCCGCGACGACTTCGTCGAGCCGGCCAGCGACTTCGAGCTCAGCGACGTCGTCTTGGAGGCGAGCGCCTTGGGCTTCGGCCCCGGTGCCAAAGAACGCGAAGGTAGCGTCTCGCTGCGCGCGAAGGCGGCGCCGCTCGCTTCGATCGTCGCGCTCGAGGCGCGTACGGTGAACGCGCCGGCAGAGTTCACGCTCGACGCCCAGCTGCGGGCCGAGTCGCTCGACGCGAAGTGCCTCGATGCCTATGCGCAGGGTGCTTCGATCGTGGTCGACGATGGTCGCTTCGCGTGCGCCCTTCGCTGCTCGGTGCAGAGCGGCGATCCGGCCGCGCTGCGCCTGAACGGGAGCATCGGTCCCATCCAGCTCGACGACGGCCCACACCGCTGGCTTGCCGTCGAGGCCATCGACTTCGAGGGCACAAGTATCGCCGACAAGGCGATCGACATCGGTTCGTGGGTCGTGCGGAAGCCGAGCCTGCGCGTCGCGCGTGAAGCGAACGGCCGCCTCGTCGTCGCCGGCCTGCGCCTGCCAGTCGCTAGTCCCGCCGGGGCGGTCCCAGCGACGGAGGCTGCCGAGGGAGCGCCGTCGGACCGCGTCGCGCCAAGCGCCCCGGCCGCCATGCCGCAGTTGCGCATCGCAGGCCTCGAGGTCGAGTCCGCGCGCCTCTCCTGGCACGACGCCATGCAGGCTCCGGCCGTCGATGCCGACTTCTCGCTGCAGGCCAAGCTCGGCGCCTGGGCGCTCGGCGGCGCCGAGCCCCTCGCTTACCGCGTTGAACTCGCTGCGGGCACGGTCCTCGACAGTCTTCTCTTGCACGGCACCTGTCAGATCGCGCCTGACGCTTCGCGAGCCGAAGTCGCCTGTCAGATCGAGGCCGACGGCTTCAAAGACGGCGAGCTCGCTGCCTACTTGCCGAGCGGGCTCGAGGTCGCGGCACGGTCAGGGCGCGTGCGCGCGCATGTCGAAGCGCTCTACGAAGCGCGCGCCGAAGGAAACCTGGCCGCGCGCCTCGCCGTGTCCCGCGTCGATGCACGCGACGTCGGGGCGTCCCAGCCTTGGGTGGCAGCCGCTAGCATGCGCTTCGCCCTGCACTCCGAGACCAGTGACGCGGGTGCGCGCTGGATCCTCGAGGAAGTCGTGGGCGACGGCATCGAGGCCCTGGTCCGCAAAGACAGCGGCGGCGGCCTGGAGATCGCAGGGCTACGGATCGCGCCAAGCGTCGCGACGCCGCCGACCGAAGTGCCGAGTGATGAGGCGCCTGCCGCGACTGAGGTCGACACCGCCTCGAGCGCTGTCGCTGGACCAGTGCCGACGGTCGTGCTCGAGAAGTCCTTGCTCGCGGTCAAGAGTCTGCGCTTCATCGATGACGCCTTGGGTGGCGAGGCGGTCGACTTGTCTCTTCAAGTCGCGCTACCGGCGAACACGACCCTCGTTGCGCCCGACGCAGCGACGCTGCCGCCCTTCGAGCTACGCGTCGACGCTGTCTTGCGCCCCTTCTGCGAAGCCGTTGAGGGGCGCTTCGTCATCGCGCCCTACATCAGTGAGCCCAAGCTCGACATGCGCCTCGCCGTGAAGGGCCTCCACGGTGACGCCGTGCAGCGCTGGGCTCCCGAACTCGCCAAGTCGATCGACTTGGCGGCGCTCGACGGTGCCTCCTTGATCGCCGACGCCGAGGCCCTGCTGCGCATCCGTCGCCGCAGTCCGACCGAGTTCCCGCTCGTCGATGGCTTCGGCGCCGAGCTGCACGTCAAGGAACTCGCGCTGCGCGCCGGTCCCGACAAGCAAGCGCTGGCCTCGCTCGAGGCCTTGCACGTCGATGTCCAGCGTGTCTTGCCGCGCACGGGTGCCGTGCACTTGAAGGAAGTGCACATACAAAAACCCCTGCTGCGCGTTGTCCTCCAGGAGGAGGGAATCATGGTCGCCGGGGTCTTGCTGCGCACACAGGGGCCCGACACCGAGGTAGCGCCGAGCGAGGCTCCAGCGCCAGCAACGCCGCTTGTGGCTGAGAACACGACAGCGGCCGCGACGACAACGCGCGGCGACTTCCGCCTGGACCTCTTCACCGTCGACGGCCTCGACTTCACCCTCGAAGATCGCAGCGCCGAGCCAGTCGTCGTCGCGCCGATCACGGGCCTCGATGTCGAGGTCAAGGGCTTCACGACGCGCGCCTTCCGCGAAGCGCTTCCGCTCTCCTTCCAAGTCTATGCCGAAGGTGGGCGCATCGACTTGCCCGAGCGCGTCGATGCGGGGCTCTTCGCGGGCATGGCCCAAGCGGTCGTCGGCGCAACCATCGGCCGCAAGGACGAGTTCGTGACCGAGCAGCGGCCCTTCTTCGGTGAGCTCGCGGTCCAGGGCCGCATGAGCTTCGTGCCGCAGCCCGAGGGCTTCATCAAGTCGAGCCTCGACTCGCTCGAGCTCCTCGCCCTGCGAGGCCTCGCGCAGAAGGCCGGCGTCGAGATCGGTGATGGTGTCCTTGACTCCGGTTTGCAGCTGCGCTTCCTCGGTGAGCGCGGCATGGAGGTCGACACGAAGACGACCTTTACTTACCTGAGTCTCGACGAGCCGGCTTCGGGTCCGATCTCGACCTACCTCAAGCTGCCGGCGCCGCTCGATACCGTGCTCTTCGTCCTGCGCAACGAGGAGGGCGAACATGTGATTCCGTTCTCGTTCTCGGCGCCGGCCGGTGCGCTCGGGAGTGGAAACGTCGTGGGTGCGGCGGTCGCGTCGGTCGCCCAGGTCATCGGTAAGGCCATCGCGGCTTCGCCCTTCCGCATCGTTGGCGGTCTCGTCGACTTGGTCGACAGCGGTGACGATGCGGTCGCTGACCCCGAAGCGCCGCTCGTCGACTTCGAGCCCGCGAGCGCGATGCTGCCGGTGACGGCGAGCGCGCCGCTCGAGACGGCGCTGCAGCGGCTATCCGCCGACTCCGAGCTCGTGCTCGTGCTGCGCCATGCGTTCAGCGCCGACGACTTGAAGCGCGCCGAGACCCTCGCGAACCCGTCGAAGGAAGAGGCCCTGGCGCTCGCCGAGCGCTTGCGCAAGAAGCGCGCGGCCCTCCTCGCGCGGCGCGTTCAGGTCGCGAACGCCGCCGACGCGGCGGCGACGTTGCAGCAGGCCGCCGCCGAGAGCGAGCATCGCGCAGAGCTACGAGAAGTCGATCAGAGTCTTGCCCGCACGGAGCGCGCGCTCGACTCGCTCTTCGACCTGGTCAAGCGCGGCGCCGAGCGCAGGCACGAAGGTCGCGCCAAACGCTTTGCCCTCGAGATCGCCGCCGCGCGCCAGCAAGTCCTGCGGTCCGAGCTCCTGCGTCTCGGTGTGCCCGAGGACCGGATCGAGCTCCGTCGCCCGCGCATCGAAGTCGTTCCTGACGGACGTCCAGCGCAAGTCGCGTTGACGACGAAGAAGCGCGCGACGCAATAGCGAAGCGGGGCGGCGTTGCGCCGTTGGCCACGATCCGTTGCGAACGGAGGTGAGCGGCGGGGTTCAAGTTCGCTTCCCGAGACTTCGATCTGTCCTTCGGGCAGCGAGGCCTTCGGGCCCGCGGTCCATGCATGGACTTCCAACGCTGGACTTCCGTGCTGGGCGAACCGAGCAGTGAGGGCGCACATGCGAGTCGTACTGGGGCACAGTGATCACATCAACGCCGCGGCAGCCATGGATGCTGCCCTCACGCAGTGTGAGCAGCAACTCGCTGGCGAACCCCCGAGGGCCGTGCTCTTGGCAACGAGCGTCGAGTATGACCACGCGGTCTTGCTGCAGCGCGTCCACGCTCGCTGGCCGGACGCCGTCTGTGTCGGCAGTACGACCGACGGCGAGATCAGCGCCAAAGAGGGTTATCACGAGGACTCCGTGCTCGTCGTCGCCTTCGCGGGGGAGGACATCGAAGCGCGCACCATCCTCGGACGCGGGCTCAGTGACGATCCCGACGCCGCGGTCGCGCGTGCCGTCGCCCAGCTCGGCGACTTCGCTCCGCGCTTGGCGCTGCTCATTGTCTCGCCGACCTCCGACGCGAATGTCGTCGCGCGGCGCATGCAGGAAGCCCTCGGGCCGGACTGCCTTGTCGTCGGTGGCCTCAGCGCCGACCACCGTGAGTTCGCGAACTATGCTGAGTTCCACGGCGAGGAAGTCCTGCGCGACACAGTCGTCGCGTTGCTCATCCAAGGTGACTTCCACGCTTCGTGCGGAGTCGGCTCGGGCTGGTTGCCGATCGGCGAAGCCCACCTCGTGACGAAGTCGTCCGGCCACATCGTCCAAGAGATCGAGGGGCGACCAGCGATCGATGTGTACCGCGACTACTGGGGCGAGTTGCCAGCCGACAGCCTCGGCGAGTTCCCGATCGCGGTCTATCCCGATGGACCCGATGCGGCGTACTACCTGCGGGCTTCGCTCGGGCACGACGCTTCGGGCGCGATCCGCTTTGCGGGCGACGTGTCGGAGGGCGCGAGCGTGCGCATCACCGAGGTCCTCCCCGAAGGCATCCTCGAGGGCTCGGCCGGCGCCATCGTCGCCGCCTTCGGACGGTACCGAGGTTCGCGGCCCGAGCTCGCCTTCGCGTTTTCGTGCGCGGCCCGCAAGTGGGTGCTCGGGACGCAGGCGGCACAAGACTGCGATTCGCTCGTCGACGGACTCCAGCGCTTCGGCGTGCCGGACTTGGCGCTGGCGGGCGGCTACTACTTCGGCGAGATCGCCCACGCTTCGAGCGAGGGCGGAGCACGGCTGCACAACGAATCCTGCGTCGCGGTCATCCTCGGAGCTTGAACTCGAGTGCCCGAGCGCGAGGACTTCGGCTGTGAGCACTGCGAGGCGCAGGCCGACGAAGTCGCGCTGCTGAAGCGACGCCTGAGGCAGCTCGAGCGTACGGCCTCGACGTCGGAGTCGATCGCGACGCAGAGCAAGCGCGCGATGTTGCGCGTCAACCGGGACAACGCCGAGATGATCGAGCGCCTACGCGTGACTGCGCAGGAACTCGAAGACGCGAAGCGCCGCGCTGAAGACGCGAGCGACGCGAAGGGCAAGTTCTTGGCGACGATGAGCCACGAGATGCGGACGCCGCTCAACGGCATCCTTGGCAGTCTCGACTTGCTGGCGCTCGAGCCCTTCGAGGGGGGAGCGCGCGAGCTCGTCCAGGTCGTCCACCGCTCAGCGACGGCCCTGCTTGCGATCGTCAACGACGTCCTTGACTTCTCCAAGATCGAGGCAGGTCAGATGGAGCTCGAGGCCCTGCCCTTCAGTCTGCACGAGTGCATCCAAGGGGTGCTCGAGCTCGAGAGCGGCAACGCTGCCAAGCGCGGCCTCACGATCTCGGCCAAGATCGCCGAGGACGTGCCGACCAACGTCGTCGGCGACGCCGGGCGTTTGCGGCAGGTTCTGCTCAACCTCGTCGACAACGCGCTCAAGTCCACGGCCGAGGGCGAGGTCGAGGTCCTGGTCGAGCCTCACTGCGAATCAGCCTCGCACGTCGTCTTCCGAGTCCGGGACAGCGGTTGTGGTATCAAACCAGAGTCGCTGGAATCGATCTTCGAAGCCTTCAGCCAGGAGGACAGCAGCACGAGTCGCCGCTTCGGCGGCACGGGGCTAGGTCTCGCGATCTGTCGACAGATCGTCGAACTCATGGGCGGCACGATCAGCGCGGCGAGCGAAGTCGGTCGCGGAAGCGTCTTCAGCTTCGACTGCCGTCTCGTGAGTTCCAGCGCATTGCCACAGGGCGCCGGCCTCGAGATCCACGACGCGTCGATCGCGCCGTCGCGCGTCCTGGTCGTCGATGACAACCAGATCAATCGACTCATCGGGAAGCGCATGCTCGAGAAGCTCGGCTGCAAAGTCCTCTGCGCCGAAGATGGCGCCGACTGCCTGCGCGTGCTCACAGCGAGCGAAGTCGACCTCGTCTTCATGGACTGTTCGATGCCCGTCATGGACGGCTTCGAGGCGACGCGACGCATTCGGGGAGCGGGCGCTGCCTACTCGCAGGTGCCCATCATCGCGATGACTGCCAACGCCATGGTCGGCGATCGTGAGGCCTGCCTCGCCGCCGGCATGGACGAGTATGTGACCAAGCCGATCCGCATCCGCTCGATGCGCGAGGTCTTGCAGCGCTTCCGTCCGCTCGACGTGCTCGCCTGAGCTTCGCCGCGGCGACGGGGTCAGAACGGGTAGCCGACGCTCAGGTGCAGGGTGTAGTCGTCCTCGCCGAAGCGCGGATTCGGATTGACGCCGGCGTCGAAGCGCACGGGCCCGATCGGCAGCACGAAGCGCAAGCCACCGCCGATCGCGTAGCGCAGGTCGTCGAAGCCGAAGTCTTCGACCGCGCGCCCGACGTTGCCGGCGTCGCCGAAGACCGCGCCCTCGAGGGGACCGAAGATCGGGAAGCGCAGCTCCGCGCCAAGCACGTTGCGGAACTCGCCGCCGGTCGGCGTTCCGAGCAAGGTCTTCGGCCCGAGCTCGGCTTGGTCGAAGCTGCGCACGGTCGCGTTGCCGCCGTTGAAGAAGCGCTCTTGCACCGGCAAGTTGCCCTTGGTCCAAACTGCCCCGCTCTGCACAGCGACGCTCACGATCCAGCGCTCGGCGAGCTCGGCGTTGAAGCCGAGCTGCAGGTTGACGCGCTGGAAACGCAGGTCACCGCCGAGCGAAGGATCGGCAAGCTCGAAGCGCAAGAGCGCGCGCTTGCCGCGAGTCGGAAAGAGCCTCGAGTCGCGGTCGTCGTAGGCGAGCTCGCTGAAGACGGTGCTCACGAGGTAGTCATCGACAACGAGGTTGCGAAGGCTCACGTCGATGTCCGAACCGTCGCTGCGCGCGATCGCGTAGCCGAAGCGCAGCTGCGTCGCCTCGAAGAGACGGCGGTCGAAGGCGATGGCGAGCGAGCGCTCGATGTCGGTGAAGGACGGTTCTTCGCGTTGCGCGATCGCCGCCGTGACCCCGAGCCCGGTCTCGCTCGCGAAGAGGCTCGGCTCGCGCCACGTGAGGTCGGCGCCATAGGAGCGTTGGCTGACCTTGCCGGTGAGGCGCATGCTCTGCCCGATGCCGAAGAGATTGTTGTCGGCCAAGAAGAGCTTGGCCCGCGCGAGCTCATAGCTGCCGTAGCCGACGAGGGCGCCGACTTCTCGCGCTTCGTTCTCCTCGACTACGAAGGTGATGAGGTCGGCGTCATGTCCAGGGACAGCTTCGCGCTGCACCTCGATGCGCGCAAAGAGCCCGGTCAAGTAGAGGGCGCTCACAGCGCGGTCGATCTTGGAAGCGTCGTACCAAGAGCCAGCTTCGATGTCGATGCGGCGGCGGATGATGCGGTGCGCGGTGCGATCGTTGCCCTTGACTTCGACCGCATGGATGCGTCGCCGCGGTCCAGCCTCGCCGCCGAGGCTCGCGCGCACCTCCCCTGGCTTTGCTTCACGTCGAACTTTGACCTCGAGCCGCAGGCTCGGCGCCGGATAGCCGTGGTCTTGGAGCAGCTTGCGGAGGCGGTTGCGGTAGGCGTCGAGCTCGAGGACCTCGTAGGGCTTGAGGGCGAGCATCGAGGCGTCGAGGCCAGCGCGCGCGTCCTCGGGCACGGCGTCGAGCAAGTCCTGATCGACTTCGAGGCTCACGAGGACATAGCGTTGGCCCTCGACGATGTCGTAGGCGATGCGCGCGGTGCTTCCTTTAGCTTCGCGTTCGACGTGAGGTCCTTGCACCTCGACGTCCAAGAAGCCCCTGTCGCGGTAGCGTGCGCGGATCGACATGCGGAAGGACTCGAGTTCGGAGCGGACGAAGTAGGGATCGCCGGTGCCGAGCAAGCCCGATCGTTTGCGACTCCAGAGCGGCAGTAGCTCCGCGGCGCGCAGGCTGCGGTTGCCGCGCAGGTGCATGTCCGCGATCGTCACGCGGGGGCCTTCTTCGATCTCGAAGACGACGCGCACGGGTCGCCGTTCACGCTCGATGCGGTAGCGCACGCGCGCTTCGGGGAAGCCTTCGGCTTCGTAGTGGTCCGCCAAGTCACTCGCTGCGTCGACCAGCAGGGACTCGCGGTCCTGTTGTTTTTCGAAGTCGAGGAGCTGGTCTTCGACGACGCGGCGCAGCTCGAAGTCGTGGTAGCTATCGTCGCCGACGAAGCGCCAATCGACGTCCTGCTGTGCTCCGGCTTCTTGGCCTGCCTGGGGGCCCTTGCACGCGAGCACCAAGCCCGCGACCGCGAGCAGCAAGCACCACGTCGAGACTCGGCGTCGTTCGCTCATCGGAACTTGATGCGGTAGACGACGCCGAAGTTGACGTCCTCGTGGATGTCCCGTTCGCCTTGCAGCCAGACCTGCGGCAGGGCTCGAAACTCGACGACGATGCTCTCGTTGCCATCGGCGCTGAGCTCGGTCCCAGTTTGGATCGTGAAGCGTTCGGTGAAGCTCTCGCGCGCCTCGGTCGACTCCGAGCCGAAGAGCCAGTCGGCGAGCTCTTCGACGACGTAGGTCCCGACGAGGGTGCCGACGCCGCGTGCGCCCGAGTCGCGCAGCTGCGACGGCCGCCGTCCCGTCGCGACGAGGACGGCGAGCTCCTCGGAGGGCAGCGGCGGGTTGGACGTGAAGAGCAACTCGGGCGCGTCATAGCGGCCGCGCAGCGACATCGTCACGTCGTAGCCGTGTCGCCGACCGTTCGCGATCAGATGCACGGACGGGAAGCGCGGCGCTTCGCGGTCGAAGGTCACGAGCAACGTCGTCACGTTGAGGCCGATGCCAGGCAAGTTGAGGCGGGCGTCGAGGCTCTTCTGCGGGACGCTGCTGACCGTGCCGAGGAGGAGCGGATTGCTAAGCGGCCCTTCGATGCGGAGGGCGGTCGTGATGCCGCCGCGGAAGACGTTGGTCTTGACTGCGATCGCTTCCTTGGTCGTGATGTCGACATCGAAGCGCCCCCGCATGGGCGCCGGCAGCGCGAGCTCCGGCAGCACGATCCCTTCGCGGACCGCGACGCCGCCGCTGCGCGAGATGTTGATGTAGGGGATACGGCCGACGACTTTGCTGTTGTCGATTGCGATCGTCCCGGCGACCACGAGGGCGTCGATGCTGCCCTTGGCGCTGAGCGCCAGGTCCGCGCGTAAGCGCACCCCGTCGCGCCGCCAGAGCAAGGCGTTGCTGCCTTCGATGCGGAGGTCCACAACGCCGCCCGCCAAGCTCTCGAGCATCGAGCCCTCGGTCGCGAAGCTGCCGTGCACGCTCAGCGGCGCAGCGCCCATCATCGCCTCGAGCTTCTCGATTTCGATGCGGCGCTCGTTGGCGACGATGCGGCCTTCGATGGCTTCGATACGCGGCGCGGCCGCTACGCGGATGGCGCCCTCGGCCAGGTCGATGCTGAGCTCCGGCGTCGGCTTTGCGAGCGTTCCGGCGAGCGCGAGGCGGCCGTCGACCCTGCCTTGGAGGTCGTCGAGGCCGAAGCTCTTGGCGGGCAAGAGGCCGAGGTCGAAGGCGTCGAGGCGCAGCTCGCCACCGACCTTTGTCGTCTCGAGCTCGAGGCCCGTAGAGAGCGCGTCGAAGCCTGCCTGCACGGTGAGCGAGCCTACGACGTGTTCGCGCTGGCCGCGCACGATGAGGTCGCGGAGCTCCGCGCGCGCGTCGTCGATGCGCACGGCGGCGCTGATGGACACGGTCGGGCCGAGCGGCGTTTCACCGAGCGAAGTCGTGTCGACCTGGCTCGACACGGTGCCGCTCAGCACGCCGTCTCGGAGGGCGAGCTTGGCGTCGACCTGTGTCGGCAGCAGGGTCGTGGGGCTTTGCGACGCGCCGATGAGGAGCCGCGGGTCCAAGGCATCGACGTCGACGGTGACGCTCAGCATGGCGAGCAAGCGGGCGAGGTCTGGATCGCGCCCTTCCCGGATCGCTGCGACCGCGCCGTCGAAGGCTTCGCGCTCGATGCTCGCCGTGGCTCGCAGCGCGCTCTGTTGCTTCTGATAGTACGTGAGGTCCAAGCTCCGAGTTCGTTCCTCGGCGAGGCGGGCCGTGAGCTCGACGCTGTGGGGGACGCCGTCGATGCGGAAGTCGCAATCGCGGACGCGGAGCTGCTGCGCATCGACTTCGAGCGTCGCGCGGCCCTCGTCGATCTTCGGGGTGCCGTCCTTCGCGAGCCTGAGGTCGCTGGCGACGATGCGCCCGGCGACGCGCGGCTCGAGGACCTTGCCATCGACTTGGACCTTGCCATCGACTTGGACCATGCCGCTGATGCTGCCCGCGAGCTCTTGGATGCCAAGGCTTGCGGCGAGGCGCTCGTGCAAGAGGCCGCTCAGGTTGCGCAGCGCGAGGTCGACGTTGGTGCTGAGCGTCAAGGCTCCGAGCTCGGGTCCGACTTGCTTGTTGTCTGGGTCCAAGAGCGCGAGGTAGGCGGCAAAGCCGAAGTCCAGCGCTTCGATCGCGACGCGCGCTTCGTTCGAACCGCTCTGAATCGTGAGCTCGTCGACGACCGTCGCCGCCTCCTCGAGCCGAGCGCGCAGCGAGACCTGCGCCGGTGCACGGCTGAGGCCCTCGAGCGCGGCGCTGACCTGCGCGCTTGCCCTTGCATCGCTTCCGGACCAGCTGAGCTGGCCGTCGACGCTACCGCCGAGCGTGCCGGCTTCGCTGAGGGCGGCGACTTCGGCGAGCTCGGGCAGGTAGGGCGTGAGGAGGCTCGCTTGCAGGGCTTCGATGCGCAGCTCGACTCGCGAGGCTCGGAGGGCGGCTTCGAGGTCAGCGATGTGCGGCAGTCCCTGCATGCTGGCGTCGACGGTGAGCGCGCCGACCTGGGGCGCGCTGATGCGCGCGCCCACGAGGCTGATCTCGTCACCGGCGACGCGAAGCTGGCCGGCGACCGTTGCGCTTTCGATCTGGACTCCGCGCGGCAGCTTGTCGAGCAGCCGAGCGCTTGCACCACCTTCGGCGCCGAGGTCGACCGCGAAGTCGAGGCTGCCTTCTCTCGAGCTGATCAGGCTGGGGAAGGCGAGGGGCTCCGAGCGGGCGCGGACCCGCGTGCCCGGTGCGTCGACGTGCAAGGTGTCGATGCGAGCGAAGCCCTTCGCGAGCGACGCGTCGATCGCGAGGCTCCACGGCGTCGTGAGCACGTCGAGTTCTTCGACGAAGCGCGCGGCCAGCGGGCTGCGATCGTCGACGCGGGCAGCGACGCTGCCGTCGACGTCTTGCAGGGACCGCAGGAGGGCGGCGGTCGAAGTCGTGTCGATGTGGTCGAGCTGTGCGCGGACCTGCTTTGCCTCGACGCGAAGTCCGTTGTCTTCGACGAGGAAGCGCGCGACGCGCAGCTCTCGCGTCGAGGCGAAGAGCGCGAGACTGAGGTCGGGCAGGGGCGTGAGCGTCGTGGCGACGTCGAGCGCGATGGCTGAGCCGCGTGCTTCGACTTCGACGTCAGCGGCGAAGGGCGGTCGCAAGCTGCCCCTTGCGCCCAAGTGCACGCGACCGTGGCTGGGCGCGCCGGCCAAGAACTGCACGACTGCATCCGTGTCGGCAAGCCAAGCCGCGACCTCGTAGCGTTCGGCGTCGAAGTCGAGGACGCCGCGGA
The DNA here is from genome assembly GCA_937858895.1 of uncultured bacterium. Lineage (GTDB taxonomy): Bacteria > Planctomycetota > UBA1135 > UBA1135 > JACKHW01. The sequence goes on from CALLZN010000439.1 coordinate 14,874, forward strand.
CCGCGATGCCCGCGTAGGACAGGTCGATGCGCCGGCGCCCACCTGCCTGGCTCGAGATCTCGCTCGCGATGTCGACCGTGAGGCGTGAGCCGAGAGCGCGACCTTGTTGGCGCAGGATCAGTTCATCGATGCTCAGTTCGGCGCGCAGTGGCAGGAAGCTCCGAAGGCTGTCGATCGCAGCTTCGATGCGAGCGTCGAGCGAGAGCTCCGCCGTTGCCGTGTCCGCTTCGTTGGATGCAGCGAGGGCATCGAGGTCGAGGATCACGCTGCGCGCTCGAAGCCGCACGACGTCGGCGCTGCTTGCTTTGCCGCGCAGCAGCGCGACGAGGTCGAAGCCTGCCACGAGCTCGAGTCCGACGACCTGCTCGACGCCGGCGCGGCCGCCCTTCACGTCGACGGTGTCGATGCCAAAGCTGGAGAAGAGGTTGCCTCGCGGGCCGGCGAGACGCACTTCGGTCGCGTCGAGCGCTGCGGCTAGCTTCTCCGCGACGAGAGGCGCCAACAGTCGATCAAAGAGGGGCCCCGAAGCGAGCCACGCGACCTCGATGAGGATGGCAATGACCAGCAGGATGCTGACGAGGATGCGTGCAAAGCGTCGCATGAAGCCGGAGCATGAAGCAGGCGCCCGCGGGCGCCGCGCATCAGCGCTTCTTGCCGCGCGGCTTCGTTGCTGCCTTGGTTGGGACCTTGGCGCTGCCCTTGGCTGTGGTATTCGGTTTCGATGCTGGGGTCACGGATGTTGGGGCCACGGTCGCGACTTCACGCGCCGCCGGCTTTGCTGCAGCGGCTTCTTTCGCGGCTGGCGTCGGAGCGGCGGCGGTGGTCGGCGCCGCCGGCATCAGGATCTGCGAACGCAGCGACCGCGGCTCGAGGATGGTCGAGAGCGTCTCGACGGCTTCCGTCAGCAGGCGCTTGTCGCGCTGGGTGCCGCGCAGCACGTCGCTGAAGGCGAGGATGCCGCGCAGCGTTCCGTCGGCATCGCAAACCGGAAGGCGGTGCACACGCACGTTCTGCATGGCCTGCAAGGCGGTCTCGACGCTGTCGTCCTCGGCGCAGGCCGTGATCTTCTGCGACATCGTGTCGGCGACGAGGATGTCCGAGAGCGTGCGGTTCCGCAGGTAGCCAGCCATCGCGACGTCACGGTCTGTGATCATGCCGACGAGGCGATTGCGGCCATCGACGACCGGCAGGCTGCCGCAGTCCTCGTTCCACAAGCGTTGTGCGACATCGTGCAGGGAATCCGTCGGCCGGCAGGTCATCGGTGACGGGGTCATCAACTCGTGGACTTTCATGAGCGTCATCATGCCGTGGCAGCGGAATCCTTCAACGAGGGCCTTTCGCCACAGGTGAAGAGATGCGGCGACGTAGCCCTCGCGTTGTTCGCCGGGTCCAGCGTCGAATTGCCGAAAACGCAGTGCACGCCGGCGTCACGCATGCAAGTTCCGGCTCATGCGCGGCATCACGCGGTGACTATGAATTCGACCCGTTGCTGCGACTCCGTTTCTTGTGCTTCGGGTCGAGCCTTGATGAGGTCCGACGCTCCGCCGTCACTGAAGTCCCAGTACTTCGCCTTTGCCTTTGCGAAGTCTTCGTCACTCATCGCATTACCATCTGTGCATGTGTCCCATCCCGAAGGCTCCGTCCCGGGCTTCTTGTCATGCACCGTGCAGGTCTGCAGGTTGCGGATGCGCTTTGTGTAGAACTTGTAGTCTTTCGCGCCTTCACCATAGCGCCAGACAAGGACGGCCATGTCGCAGTCGATGACACCGACGCCGTCAGCGGATTGACCTGGCTTGACTTCGCGAACGCCTTTACCACCGCCACGAAGGTCTCCTTCACCGCTGATCTTGATTTCTGGACGGCCCGGCGTCGTCTTGTTCTTCAAGTCGCCCCCGTACCACTGTGCGTGAAGCGACGCAGTGGTCAGCATGGCCAAGATCAAAGCCAAAGTTCGAATCAAATGCATGTCGTATGCCTCTTCCTAGCTGTCGGTGCTTGTCTCGAGTGTGCCGGCATCGCGTGACGCCAACGAACTAGGGTGCTTAGGCATGCAGAGGTGGGGATTGGACAGGCACTAGGATAAAGTGCCGATTTCGCGTTGCGACGTAGAGGACGAGTTCCTGCTTCTCGGGCTCATCAGCGCAGCAACGCTTGCGAAGATCGCGACGGCTCTGCTTCACCGACTGCTCTCATGACCCAGACTCACGACCTCCTCCCTCGTCGGCACTTCCTCGCCTCCTTGGGCGCCGGTGCCGTTGCTCTTCAGAGCGGCATTACAGCCGCGCCGCGTCGCCTGGCCGTCGACCGCCTCTCGTTCGGCGTCATCGGCGTCGGCAGCCTCGGCATGGCCCACCTCAATACTCTGCTAGGCCTCGCGGATGTCGATGTCGTTGCGGTCGCGGACCCCGACGCGCGCCACGTCGAGCGCGCTCGCGCGCGCGGGACCAAGATCAAGGGCTACCGCGACTACCGCGAGATGCTCGGTCATGAAAAGCTCGACGCCGTCATCGTCGTGACGCCCGACCACTGGCACGCCTTGGCCTCGCTGCATGCGATGGAGGCCGGCTGCGACGTCTACTGCGAGAAGCCGCTGACCTTGACGATCGGCGAAGGCCGCGCTGTGGCAGACGCTGCCAAGCGTTACTCCGCTGTCTTCCAGACCGGGACGCAGCAGCGCTCGCAGGGGACCTTCCGCCAGGCCGCGGAGCTCGTCCGCAACGGCAAGCTCGGCGATCTGCTGCGTGTGAAGGTCGTCCTCGGCCAAGGGCCGCAGCGCAGCCGCGCGCAGCGCAAGAACTCAGCCCAGCCGCACGAACTCGACTGGAACCTCTGGCTCGGCCCGGCCCCCGCCGTGCCCTACATGGAAGAGCGCTGCCACTACGAGTTCCGTTGGTTCTACGACTACTCGGGCGGCAAGCTGACCGACTGGGGCGCGCACCACCTCGACATCGTGCAGTGGGCGCTCGGCATGAACCTTTCGGGCCCCGTGCAGGTCACGGGCACGGGCGTGTGGCCGGCCGACAACCTCTTCGAGACCGCAGTCGACTTCGATGTCGCCTACGACTACGCGAACGGCGTGCGCGTCGAGGTCACCGGTGAAGGTGAGAACGGCATCACCTTCTTCGGCAGTGAGGGGGTGCTCTTCGTCTCGCGCAGCCGCATCTCTGCCGAGCCGCAAGAGCTGCTCGCGCTGCCGCGGGACGAACTCGCCGTGCAGCTCGAAGTGAGCCCGGGCCATCACCGCAACTTCATCGATTGCATGCGCAGTCGGCGCGCGCCGATCTCCGACGCCGAGAACGGCCACCGGTCGGCGACCGTCTGCCACCTCGGCAACATCGCGATGCAGCTCGGGCGCAGCCTGCGCTGGGACCCGGTGCGCGAGCGCTTCCTCGACGACGAAGCGGCTTGCCGCCTGCTCGACAAACCACGGCGTGGAACCTGGAGTCTCTGATGCAAGCGCGTGCTTTTTCTCTGTCTAGTTTGCTCAGCGCAGCGTCTTTGCTCGTCTTGGCTTCGTGTGCGTCGAAGCTGCAGCTCGGTCCCAAGCAGGCCCGTGAACTCGAGACCATGGTCTTCGCGGATGACGACGGGATGCGGGCTTTTCGCCGCCACCTCGCGCGTGCGTCCGGTGGCGATGCTCGCGAGCGGGAGCGCGCCTTCCGCGAAGCCATGCACCTCGTGAGCGACGAGCGTGCGTCGGTGGAGGAGCGGGCGGCCGTCTTGCGCGACGCTGCCTTGGTGGTCGAGCCATCGGACCTCGATGCGGTCGCTGGATTGTTCTCCGACCCGGCCTTGGCCGAAGCAGCGCTCTTCGTCATCGAGCGCGTGCCCGGCGAGGAGGCTTCGAAGCTCCTCGCGCATACGGTCGCCGCTGCCGACCACGGCGGTGGTGCGGACGCGCCGCGGCTCGAGGCCGAAGCTGTCTTGGCGGCCATCGCGCGCCGCGACGCCGACGAGACGACGCTCGCCGTGCTGCGGCGCAACGCCGACCATCCCCGCTTTGGCGCACAGGCCCGGCGCGCCCTCGCTCATGCGGGCGACCCTGCATCCGAGGCCGCGCTCGCGCGCGCGGTGACGGCCGAAGCGCCGGGCGCCGCGTCCACGTGGCTGCTCTGGCTCGAACGCCGGCAACGCCGCCCGGGGGTCGACGGAGGCGCCGAGCTCTGGGCCATGACGGCGGCGGCGACGGACCCACTCTTGCGCCGCGCTGCCTTCGAGCACGAAGTGCAGCAGGGTGACCCGATCCAGGTTGCGATGCAGAAGCTCGGCACGGACGACCCGCGCTGCGCGGAGCGCGTCCGCGGGATCCTCGTCGCAGCTTCCGAGGAAGCCTTGGGCGAGCGTTTGCGCGACGTTGCTCGTGGTCACGTCGACGTCGTCACCAAGGACGCCGACCCCGCAGCGCTCGCGCGACGTGCGCGCGCTGCCGCCATTCACATCCTTGTTGAACGCAAAGACCCACGCAGCGACGAGTTCGTGGACGCGGCCCTTGCAGCGGCCGATAGCGACGCTGCAAACGTCGCGGCCGTCGAGCTGCGCGACCATGTCTTGACGCTGCTCGCCGAGGCGCCACGTGACGCCGACGCGGACCACTATCGCGACCTGCTCGAACGACCCGAGCCAGCAGTGCGCGATGTCGGTGCCAAGGCCTTGGTCGCGATCGCGACGCGCTGCGATCCCGTCGTCGCCCGCGACCTCGCGAGCGCGGTCCTCGCTGCCAGCGTCAGCAACGACGCGACCCGCGCTGCGCTCGCCCTCGTCGAGAAGGCCCCCGATGCGTCGTGCTTGCCCACGCTGCGCAGCAAGTGGACGGCGCTTCGAGCCGATGCGGCCGCGAGCTCGAGCGACCGCGCGGCCGCCGAGGCGGCCCTGCTCGCGACCGCCGCCGTCCTCGAGGACGAAGCGCAGGCGCGCGAGCTAGCGCGCGAAGTCGCGCTCGCGAGCGAAGAGCGAGCCGTGCGCGCACGCGCCGCCAGGCTCTACGCCGAGCGCGGCGGCAACGCCGGCGAGCTCGGGCGGCAACGCGGCTGCCTCAGCACTTGGCACATCGCAGGCCCCTTCGAAGCGCCTGTTGCTGCGACCTTCACCAAGCTGCCCTTCGAGCCCATGGGTCTCGATCCCGACAAACCCCTCGTCTACGCGACCGCGAACGGCACGGGCAGTCTCGCTTGGGTGGCCAAGTCGACCGACGACATCGATGGTGTCGTGGACCTGCGCTTCTTGTCCAAGCAGGACAAGGTCTCGGCCTTGGCGCGCAGCGTCATTGTCACGCGCGAAGCCGTCCAGCTCGAGCTGCGCTGCGGCAGCGACGACCAGTTGGCGATCTGGCTCGACGGCCGCCTCATCCACGAGAACTTCTCGGCCCGCGGCCTTCGCCCCGACGAAGATCGCATCCCGATCGATCTCGCCGCGGGCAAGCACGAGCTCGTGCTGCGCATCGGGCAAGAGGGTGGCGGCTGGGAGTTCTGCGCGCGCGTCGTGCCGCGCTGAAGTCGCAGAGCTTGCGCGCGCGCGAGTGCCGTTGAAGGGTGACTCCTTGACGGGAGCGGGATTGGTGGGGGGCGGCAGGGGCCTGTGGAGATCTTCCACGTGGCGAGCCGGCTGCGAGTTGCGTAGCGCTGGGCTGTGCTCGGGGGGCTTGCGGGATCGGCGGCCGTGCATAGAGTCAAGGGCGTGTAGACGGTTTGCCCCCCTG
>CALLZN010000440.1 GCA_937858895.1 uncultured bacterium
GTTCTCCGCGGCCATGTTCCGCCCCGAGAGGTCGTTGTCCTCGCGCGCGTCTCGGACGATCGCTGGCATGGGCAGCCCCCCCTCGACTTGGGGCGAACCTGCGCCGCCTCGTCCGAAGGCCACGGTGTCCGGGTCATAGACCCGCACGAAGTCGTGGTCACCGACTTGCACGTGACTGCCGCCGCCGCCGCCGGGCGCGTAGCCGCTAGTCGTGCAGTGATGCGCAGCTCCCTCACCGCCCGCGCCAAGTTCTTGGAAGGGGCCGTTGCCGTTGTCGCTCCGCTTTGTTGTCCGTTGCGTCGACGTGATCCCTCCGCTACCGCCGTCCCCGCCGCTGCACGCGCCGCGACCGCCGGCGTTGGGCTGATTCGGGACATTCGAGTACAGGTCATGCGCCCCGGCGCCACCATTCACGTGGAGGTGTCCATCGATGTGCACGTCGCCTCGCACGCGCCAGACCATCGGGTTCGAACCGACGCCTTGCACCGTCACTCCTTCGCGCACGTGCAGGCTGCGCACGTCGAAGACACCGCCCCGCACTTCCATCGGAAGACCATAGCGTGGCACGAGCGTCGTGAGGTCCGTGCTCACGAGGTTGTGGGCGCTCGTCGGCTCATAGTCGAAGTCGTTCTTGACGCCCGGAAAGTCGAGGCTCGCGCGCACCTCGCCATCTTCGAACTCGGCGAGCGGATCGCGCAGCGGCGCCCTGTAGTCCGTCAAGTCCTCGCCCTCGAAGTCGAAGCTCACGGCCGAGAACTGCGCCGACAAGCGGTCCTGCGTGAGGATGCGCCCGACGACGCGGTCGTAGTCCTGCCTGTTTTCGTTCGACCTGCCGCTGATGTCTTCGAGCGTCGCCTCCACGATAATGCGCAGCTCAGCGGCGTTCGGCAGGATGCCCTCGGGCCGAAGCACGAGAGTTGAGCCGTCGATGCCGTGCGCGCGGAGCTCGAGCGTCGTCCGGATCCAGCGTTCGACCCCGAGCTCGGGGTCGTCGTACTCGAGGAAGATGCGGCCACGCTCGTAGCTGCGCGCAGCGTCGAGCACGGGGCGCAGCGGGAGGTTCGTCGAGGTCCTCGCAAGCGGCTCGTTGAAGGCCAGCACGACTTCGACCTGCTGGGACCCGAAGTCGTTGAGACCGACGCGCCCATTCTCGCTCGGCGTCACGTCGATGCCGATGACACGCGGGCCGTGCGGTGGCGATCGATCGAGGAAGAGCTCCGAGGCTGTCGCTCCCGTCACGGTCTCGAAGCTCGCGTCGAAGGCGAGGCCCGTCGCGCCGAGGCTCTGCCCATCGAGGCTGCGCAAAAGGGTTGCCCCGGTCTCGGGCAGTCGCGCGAAGCGCAAGCTGTAGCTTCGTCCCGGCCGGAAGCCGCCGTCGTCGAAGCTGTCGTTGGTCGGCAGCGCCGGCACGAAGTCGAGGAGCGTCGGGTCGCTGGCTCCATCGACATCACGGGCGAAGCGCAAGGACCCTCGCACGACCTCGTCGACGAGACGACCTTCGAGGTCGCGCACCTCGAAGGCGAGGGCGTTGAGGGTCGCCGTCGCGACGTCAACCGGCCTCGAGAAGCGCATGCGCAGCGTCGAGTTCAGGAAGATCCGCGCGCCGTCGCCGGGATTGATCGCAACCAGGTCGAAGGCGCTTCCCGTCGTGGCTGCGCCGGTCGATCGGCTGCACGACCAGGTCGAGAGCGTGGCCAGCGCGACGGCGAGACCAAAGACCATGCACTTCGCGTCGTGCGTAGAAGAACGGAGCGGGGCATCATCCATGGTGTCACTGTGCCTCGTGCTTGGGGGAGTCGTCGTGCGAGGGCCGGCGATCACAGTGGTCGCGTGCGACGGGAGCGGGGAGAACGAGCGGGACGGTTTGCGATCTGCCGTTACAGCGGTCATAGTCGTCGATCGTCGGCGAGGAACGCGCGTGCCCGGTCGAGGACCGTCATTGTCGCAGTCACGTTGTCTTCGCCTGACGCTGATTTCTACTGACCCGCAGCCCCGAAAGCGATTTTCAGCATGATGCCAAACCGCAGCGGAGCAACGAGCCCGCAGAACCAAGCGCAGCGTTCCGACCGACCGCATTCTGATTCAGGAGATCCGCCCGGCAGCCAGGCCGGGGGCTTCGTCGGCCGCGACCTCATCGCGGGCGTCGTCGTCTTTCTCGTGGCCCTGCCGCTCTGCCTCGGCATCGCGCATGCCTCCGGCGCTCCGCTCCACGCGGGTCTGATTTCGGGCATCATCGGCGGCCTCGTCGTGGGGGCGCTCAGCGGGTCGCACATCAGCGTTTCTGGGCCGGCCGCTGGTCTTGCGGCCATCGTCCTCGCGCAGATCCAGGGCCTTGGCAGCTTCGAGGCCTTCCTCGTCGCCGTCCTGATCTCGGGCGCGCTGCAGCTGGGCCTGGCAGCCCTGCGCGCGGGTGGCCTCGCGAACTACTTTCCGAACAGCGTGATCAAAGGCCTGCTCGCGGCCATCGGCGTCTTGCTCATCTTGAAGCAAGTCCCACACCTCTTCGGGCACGACCGCGACTACGAAGGTGACATGTCCTTCGTACAAGAGGACGGGGACAATACCTTCAGCGCGCTCACGTCGATGCTCGAGAGTCTCGTGCCAAGCGCCGCCGCCATCGGCCTGCTCGCGCTCGCGATCCTGGTCGTGTGGGAGAAGACCAAGCTCAAGAATCTGCTCCTACCCGGCGCCCTCGTCGCCGTCGTTGTCGGCACCCTGGTCAACGAACTCTTTGGCATGGCGATGCCCGCCTGGTCGCTCGAGGTCTCGCACCTCGTCACGGTCCCTGTCGTCGGCGCGGAACGCAGCTTGTTCGACCTGCTGCATTTTCCCGACATGTCGCGCTTCTTCGATCCGGCGATCTGGCTCGCGGCCGTGACGCTGGCCATCGTCGCATCGCTCGAGACCTTGCTCAACCTCGAGGCCACGGACCGTCTCGACCCGCTGCGGCGTCACTCGCCGCCGAATCGTGAACTCATGGCCCAGGGGGTCGGCAACATGGTCGCCGGCGCCATCGGTGGCCTGCCGATGACCTCGGTCATCGTGCGCAGCTCGGTCAACGCCAACGCAGGGTCGCGCACACGTTTGTCGGCGATCTCGCACGGGGCGCTCTTGCTCGTGAGCGTGGCCTTCTTCGCGACCGTCCTCAATCGCATTCCGCTCGCCGCCCTCGCCGCAGTCCTCGTCTTCACGGGTTACAAGCTCGCGAATCCGCGCCTCTTCGTGCAGATGTGGCGCGCCGGAACGAGTCAGTTCGTGCCCTTTGTCGTTACGGTCGGCGCCATCGTCTTCACCGACCTCTTGATCGGCGTGCTGATCGGGCTCGCGACGAGCATCGCCTTCGTGCTGTGGCGCTACATGAAGGGCGGCTTCCAGGTCGTCGAGGAAGGGCACATTACGGGGCCGGTGACGCGCATCGAGTTCGCGCGGCAGACGAGCTTCTTCAACCGGGCTTACTTGGCGACGCTCTTCGATGACTTCGAAGACGGCGACCACGTCGTCATTGATGCGAGTCTCTCGAACTACATCGACCCTGACGTGTTGGCCTTGATCCATGAGTTCGTGTCCGACACCGCGCAAGCGCGCGGCGTGAAGGTCAGCTTGGTGGGCTTCCGCGAGAGCTACGACCTGGGCGACGGCGTCGCGCACGTCGATTACTCGACGCGCGAACTGCAGGCCATGATGACGCCGCTCGATGTGCTCAACATCTTGAAGGAGGGCAACGAGCGCTTCGCGAGTGATCGAAGGCTCAAGCGTGACCTGGTGCGTCAAGTCGACGGTACTGCGCAGGCGCAGCATCCGATGGCCTGTGTCCTCAGTTGCATCGATTCACGGGCGCCTGTCGAGTTGCTCTTCGACCTCGGCATCGGCGACATCTTCAGCATCCGCATGGCCGGCAACGTTGCGACCCGCGAGGTCCTCGGGAGCATGGAGTTCGGCTGCGGCAAGGCCGGCGCCAAGCTGATTGTCGTACTCGGGCACACGCGCTGCGGTGCTGTTTCGGCGACCTGCGACCTGGTCGCGAACGTCTCCGATGCGGCGGCAGGTGGCCTCGAGAACCTGCCGTCGATCACCTCGGTGATCGAAGCCGCCGTTGGCGCCGAGCAGTCGAAGAGCGCCGACCGGACGAGCGCGAACGAAGACTTCGTCAGCCGCGTCACCAAGCGGCACGTCGAAAATACGATTGCCTACATCCGCGACCAGAGCGTCGCCTTGCGCACCATGATCGAGCGCGGGGACATCGCGATCGTGGGAGCCCTCTACGATGTCGCGACGGCGCGCGTCGAGTTCTTCGACGTCGTGCCCGAAGAGGCCCTCGTTCGCAGCTGATACAAGTGCGTAAGGCCGCGGCTCTGCTATCATCCGGCCGATGGAAACAGGTGGCACGAGGCCCGGCGAGGGCACTTCGATAACGACGCACGATGAGGCAGTCGCTGCGGCGGACAAGGACATCATCGAGGCCCATGCCAACGAGCCGGCGCCGCTCCTGCCGCTGCTCCATGCCTTTCACGATCGCGACGGCTTCCTGAGCGAGGCGGCGCTGCGCGCGGTCGCGAGCGGGCTGCGCTTGCCGCTCGCCGACCTCTACGGCACGGTCACGTTCTACGATCACTTCGCGCGCTTCCCGCCCGGCAAGGCGGCGGCGCGGGTCTGCGACGGACCGATTTGTATGCTGCGTGGTTCGAGTGCCATCCTCGACGCGCTGCGTAAGGACGGGGCGACGCCCATGCCTTGTGCCGGTCGCTGCGACGATCCTTGTCCTGTGTTGATTGGCGACCAGGTCCTCGTCGGCAGCAGCGCCGACGCGCTCGAAGAGCGGCCGTCCAAGCTGCCGGTGCCGAATCCAGGTGGATACGAGGAGTGCCTCTTTGCGGCTGTGCGCGATCCCGCGCGCAAGACGCTCGAGGGCTACCTAGCGACCGGCGGCATGCAAGGTCTGGCGCGCGCGGTCGAAGTCGGCGCCGCGTCGGTCATCGATGTCATCAAGGACAGCTCGCTCGCCGGCAGGGGGGGCGCGGGTTTTCCTACCGGCGTCAAGATGCAAGCCGTGCGCGACGCTGTTTGCGAGCACTTGCCGACGACGCGCTACGGAGCGCGCAAGTATGTCGTCTGCAACGCGGACGAAGGCGAGCCCGGCTGTTTCAAGGACCGCGTCCTCATGGACCACGATCCCTTTGCGTTGATCGAAGGGATGGCGATCGCGGCGCTCGCGACCGGGGCGACGACGGGCTTCATCTATCTGCGCTACGAGTATCCGCAGACCCAGAACGTGCTCGAAGAGGCGATCGCCGCTTGCGTCGCGCGCCACTATCTCGGCAGCGACGTGCTCGGCAGCGGCAAGAGCTTCCACCTCTACGTGCGTCGCGGTGCGGGGGCCTACATCTGCGGCGAGGAGACTTCGCTGCTGAACAGCCTCGAGGGCAAGCATCCGTTTCCGCGCAACAAGCCGCCGTTCCCGACGACCCACGGCTTCGATTCCATGCCGACCCTCGTCAACAATGTCGAGACGCTCTGCGCGTTGCCACGCATCCTCGTCCAGGGGGCGGCCTGGTACCGCGACCTCGGCCTCGGCAAGCACGCCGGCACCAAGATCATCAGCCTCTCGGGCGATGTCCAAGAACCCGGCAACTACGAAGTGCCCTTCGGCCTGCCGCTCAGGACCTTGATCGAGGATTGGGCGGGCGGCGTGCCCCAGGGTCGCAAGGTTCAGGCGGTCACGATGGCGGGGCTCTCGGGCGGCTTCCTCGCGGGCGAGGCCCTCGACGTCACGCTCGACGAAGCGAGCATCCGCGCGCACGGCAGCTTCCTCGGCGCCGGCGGCATCATGGTCTTCGACGACTCGCGGGACATGGTCGAGGTCGCGCGCCAAGCCATGGCCTTCTTTGCCCACGAGTCGTGCGGAAAGTGCTTTCCGTGCCGCATTGGCACCCAGCGCTTACAGGAGCGACTCGAGGGCTCGGCTGGACCGACCAACCACGACGACTTCCTCGCCGAGCTCGGTGACATCTCCGAAGTCATGATGTCGACGAGCGCTTGCGGGCTCGGCGTGGCAGCACCGCTCGTCGTCACGAGCCTCATCAAGTACTTCCCGGATGCGGTGGCGGCCCACGTCGCGCGGACGCGGAACCGCTGAGGGCGCTATGCTCGGAGTCGACGCAAAGAAACAGGCAAAGAAACAGGCAAGAGACAGCAGGCAAGCAGGATGACCACGCTCGATTCGCCCAAGACCACTGCTGCGGCCGCGACCGCGACGCTCACGCTCGACGGCGCGACCGTCGAGTTCACGCTCGGAGAGACGCTCTACGAGGTCTGCCAGCGCGAGCAGCGCCACGTGCCGACGCTCTGCTACGACGAGCGCCTCGACGCCTTCGGGGCCTGCCGGCTCTGCGTCGTCGAGGTCGAGGGCGTGCGCAACCCGGTTGCCTCGTGTACGACCAAGGCGGCGGCAGGCATGGTCGTGCGCTCGAATCCGGCGCGCATCGACAAGTTCCGCCGCACGCTGCTCGAGATGGTCGCTTCTGAAAACCGCGAGACCGAGGTCGACGCGGAGCGCGGCCACGCGAGCCAAGAGTTGAGCGGCCTCATCGAGCGCTACGACGCGCGGCGGGACCGCTTCCGCGGCAAGCAGTCGGGCAAGAGCAAGCTCGACGACTCGAATCCCTTCATCCTGCGCGACTACGACCTTTGCATCTCGTGCTACCGCTGCGTGCGCGTCTGCGCCGAGCAAGAGGGTGACTACGCGATCAGCATCAAAGGCCGCGGCTTCCACACGCAGATCACGGTCGAGTTCGATGGCGACTTGCGCGAGTCGGCCTGCACCTTCTGTGGCCAATGTGTCCAGACTTGTCCGACCGGTGCCCTCGCCGACAAGAAGGCGCTCGAGGCCAAGGAGCTTCCTGGTGAGATCGAGCTCACGCGCACGGTCTGTCCCTATTGCGGCGTCGGCTGTTCGATCGACTTGATGACCAAGGGAGACAAGGTCATCGGCTCGCGTCCCGCGATGGACGGTCCTGCCAACCGTGGCGCGCTCTGCGTCAAGGGGCAGTTCGGCTTCGACTTCATTCAGCACCCCGAGCGCTTGCAGCACCCGCTCGTGCGTGGGGACGACGGCGAGCTGCGGCGCGCAACCTGGGACGAAGCGCTCGACCGCGCGGCCAAGGGCTTCGTCGAGGCCAAGAAGAACCACGGCCGCAAGAGTGTCTATGCGATCGCCTCGGGTCGCGCCCCGCACGAGGCCGCCTATGCGACCCAAAAGTTCGTGCGTGTCGGCTTCCTGTCGAACCACGTCGACAACTGCTCGAGGTCGTGACACGCTCCAACCGTCGCCGGTCTGGCGGCAACCATCGGACGCGGGGCGATGTCGAACCCGCTCGTCGACATGCAGAAGCCCGATGTGATCTTCTGCATCGGGACCAACATGACCGAGTGCCACCCCGTGGCAGCGACCGGCCTCAAGAAGGCCATCGCGCACGGGGCCAAGATGATCGTCGCCGATCCGCGGCGCATCGGCCTCGTCAAGATGGCCGAGCTCTACCTGCCGATCCGGGTCGGCAGCGACGTCGCGCTGTTGCTCGCGATGGCGCACGTGATCGACCGGGACGGGCTCGTCGACGAGACCTTCGTCCACGAGCGTACGCGCGACTTCGAGGCCTTCCGCGCGCACTTGCGCGACTTCACGCCCGCCTGGGCGGCGAAGATCTGCGAAGTGCCGGCCGCCGACATCGAGCGGGCCGCTCGGCTCTACGGCCAGGCGGAGCGCGGTGCGATCTACTACACGCTCGGCATCACCGAGCACATCTGCGGCGTCGACAACGTCCAGAGCCTCTGCAACCTCGCCCTCATGACGGGCAACATCGGTCGCGAGGGCACGGGCATCAATCCGATGCGCGGCCAGAACAACATCCAAGGCGCCGGCGACTGCGGGGCGATCCCCAACAACTTCCCGGGCTTCCAGTCCGTGCTCGTCGAAGAGCACCAACGCAAGTTCAAGGAGGCCTGGGGCGTCGAGGTCGACCGTGAACTCGGCATGACCAAGATCGCGGCCCTCGACCACTGCGGGAAGAGCATCCGCGCCATGCTCATCGATGGTGAGAACACCGTCGTCAGCGACCCCGATCGTGACCATTGTGACCACGCGCTGCGCGCTCTCGACCACCTCGTCGTCATCGACATCTTCCGCACGGAGACGGCCGAGCTCGCCGACGTGGTTTTGCCAGCGACGAGTTGGGGGGAGACTGACGGCGTCTGCACGAACACCGAGCGGCGCGTCCAGCGCTTGCGCGCAGCGGTGCCGCCGATGGGCGAGAGCAAGCCGGATTGGTGGATCATCGCCGAGATCGCCAAACGCATGGGGCTCGCAGGTTTCGAGTGGCAGAGCGCCAAGGATGTCTTCAACGAGCTCTGTAGCATCTCGCCGATCTATGCCGGTCTCGACTGGGACCGCATCGACAAGGGCGAGTACCACTGGCCTGTGCCGACCCCCGACCATCCGGGCACCCCGCGCCTGCACGAAGATGGCTTCGTCAACGGCCGCGGCGTCTTCAAAGTCCTGTCCTACCGCGACCCCGCCGAGACCATCGACGAGGAGTATCCGGTCTGGCTCACGACGGGGCGCCGCCTTTCGATCTACCACACGAACACCCAGACCGGGCGGGCGGCCGGCCTGCCGTGGTTGCAGAGCGAGGAAGAGCTCGAAGTGCACCCAGACGACGTGGTTGCTTGGGGCCTCGAGGACGGTGCTTTCGTCCACTTGACGAGCCGTCGCGGCAGCGTGCGCATCAAGGTCAAAGCCACCGAGCGCTCACCGCGCGGTACGGTCTTCTGCAGCTTCTCCTTCAACGCGACGCCGGTGAACGTCTTGACCGGCTCGGGTTACGATCCTCTGACCGAGACCGCCGAGCTCAAGGTCTGCGCCGTGCGCATCGAAGGCGTTGCGCGGGTCGAGGCCGGGTCCTGAGCCGACGCGGTCGCTCCCTCCTCCAAGTCTCTCCAGACCAAGCTCCAGAGAACATGTCGAAACTCAACCGGCGCGACGTCCTCGTGCGCGCTGCTGCCAGTGCGCTGTGCTTTCCTTTCCTGAGCGCCTCGCGGCGTCAGGACAATGCCTCGTCGCAGGACGGTCCCGGCCAAAAAGGCGCGAGCGCCGTGGCGGAAGCCCTGCCCTTCGAGATCTCGCTCGCGCAGTGGTCGTTGCACAGGACGTTGCGCAAGAAGGGCGAAGGCGGGCTCGACAACCTCGACTTCGCGAAGGCCGCGCGTGGCTTTGGCATCACGGCCATCGAGTACGTGAACCAGTTCTTCAAGGACAAGCCCAAGGATCGTGACTACCTCACGACGATGAAAAAGCGCGCCGACGAGCACGGCGTCCAGAGCCTCCTCATCATGTGCGATGGCCTTGGTCGCCTCGGTGACCCCGACCGCACGAAGCGCGAAGCGACGGTCGAAGCGCACCGCCCGTGGCTCGAGGCGGCGAAGTTTCTCGGCTGCCATTCGATCCGCGTCAACGCGGCGAGCGCCGGCAGCTACGACGAGCAGATGGAGCTCGCCGCCGACGGCCTCGCGCGCTTGACAGCACACGGCAAGGACCTGGGCCTCAACGTCCTCGTCGAGAACCACGGCGGGCTCTCTTCGAATGGCGCCTGGCTCGCCGGCGTCATGAAGCTCGTGGGCGATGACCGCTGCGGCACGCTGCCCGACTTCGGCAACTTCCGTGTCAGCGCCGACGAGGTCTACGATCGCTACCGAGGGGTGCGCGAACTCATGCCCTTCGCCAAGGCCGTGAGCGCCAAGTCGCACGACTTCGATGAGGCGGGCAACGAGGTCCACAGCGACTACCGCCGCATGATCGACATCGTCCTTGCGGCCGGCTACAGCGGCTACATCGGCATCGAATACGAGGGCGGCAAGCTGTCCGAAGACGACGGCATCCGCGCGACGAAGCGCCTGCTCGAGGCCGTGCGCGAGGAAGTCGTCGCCAAGCGACGCGCCACGAAGGCCAAGGCCGCTGCGCCAGAGCCTGTCGGCGGCAAGCGCTGAAGCAGGTCTGCTTAGGCGCGTCATCGCGGTAGCAGCGGCCCTTGCGTCCAGGTACTGTCCCAGCGTTCAGCGTCCCCAGCGAGGCGTCGATACAAGACTGAGCCTCGTTCGTTTCCGAGGCCGGGCGCGGCGCGAGCCGCCGTGGGCGCGCGCAGCGCCAAGCTGGTTCTGAACGAAGGGAATGGGCGCATCGACTCCGAGATCTCGGCTCCTCGCCGCGACGCTGAGCTGCGCCATCGGTGCGGCCATCCTCGCGGCGAGCGTCGTCGGCATCATCCACGAGCGTGAGACCGCGGAGCGGCGCGTAGCGGAGCTCGAAGCGGCAAGCGCTCGCGGCTCGGCCTACATCCGAAGCTCGTTCGCTGAACTCGAAGAGTTCGTGCGAGCAGCCGCCCGCCATGTTGCCCTGCGTCCTGAGCGAGGCGTGGCATCGTCGCTGCACGAGCTGCGCATCAGCATTCCACGTGCGTGGATTCTCCTGGCCGAC
Source organism: uncultured bacterium (assembly GCA_937858895.1). Classification (GTDB taxonomy): domain Bacteria; phylum Planctomycetota; class UBA1135; order UBA1135; genus JACKHW01. The sequence continues at coordinate 10,523 of CALLZN010000440.1, forward strand.
GACCAAGGCGTGCCCCAGGCCACATCGGACGAGCAAAGTGCGATCGAGAGCATCGTCGCCTTCGATGGAGCTCGCGATGCCATGCGCGGGCGTGTCGGCCGTGGCCTGTGGATCTTCCCCGACGTAGCTTGGATGATCGCGGCGGCGCCGGTCCAACGAGACGGGAGCCTGCAAGGCGTCGTCGTCATCGGCAAGCGTGTCGACGAGGTGTTTGCGGCCGAGCTCGAGCGCTGCTCGGGCACACCCGTCTGGATCGCGCTGGGCCAAGAGGCCATGTACTCGAACACCGAGCTCGATGCGTGGCGCGACGAGGTGATGGCGGCGATCGGGAGCAGCGACCTTCGCCGCGTCGCTGCGCATGACGATCAGAATCCGTCGTCGCCGCCCGTCTTGCGACAGCTCGCCATGGGGGCCAGCCTCCTCGCGACGGACTTCGTGGGATCGAGCGGTCGTATTGGCTACATCCTTCCCGGTGAAGCTTCCCTGCTCGCGCTGCCGTGGTGGCGCGTTGCCGTGCTCGGCGTCCTCGCCATCATCGCTGGCCTCGTCAATTGGCAGCGCTTCGCGGGTTCGTTGATCCGCTTCCTCGACCGCCTCGTCCTCGGTTTGACCGAAGCGAGCCAGGGGCGTCTCGACGTCGACATCGATGGGGACGACGAGCGGGCCTTAGCCGAGCTCACAAGTGCCTACAGGCGCATGCAGCGCGAGCTCGGGCGCCGCCTCGATGCCTTGACGCGGGCGGCCGAGCGCAACGAAGAGGCCATGCACTTGAAGGACAAGTTCCTCGCTTCGATCAGTCACGAGCTGCGCACGCCGCTGACTTCGGTCTGCGCCTATGCGGAGCTCTTACTGCAATTCTCGAGCGAGGCGCGCGGCGAAGAAGAGAACGAGTTCTTGCGCATCATCCAAGGCGAGTCGCAGCGCTTGACGCGCCTCATCGACGATGTGCTCGACCTGACGAAGATCGAGGCGAAGACCATGGCATGGTGCGTCGAAGACTTCGACATGGTCGAGCTCATCCACGAAGTCATCGCCGCGGCCAAGGTCAAGAGCGACTTCAAGTCCTCGCAGGTGAGTTTCGCGGTGGACGTAGACGCTTGTCCGTTCCGTGGTGATCGCAAGCGCATCGGCCAAGCCGTCGCGGCCCTCCTCGACAACGCGATCAAGTTCTCGCCAGTGCGTGGTGCCGTGCGGCTCGAGCTCGAGCAGCGTCTCACGATGGTCGAGTTGCGCGTCAGCGACTCGGGCCCGGGCATCGCGAGTCAGCGTGACAAGGAAGCGATCTTCGACAAGTTCCACCAGCGCGGCGAGGCCTTGACCGACCGCCCCGAAGGCACGGGGCTCGGCCTCGCGCTGACGCGTGGCATCGTCGCTGCGCACGCTGGCAGCGTCCATTGCGAGGACGCGCCTGGCGGCGGCGCGTGCTTCGTCCTGCGCATCGCAAAGGCCGGGGAAGCGCTCCGCGATGTCGACGAAGCGAGCGCCGACGTCGTCTTCGCCGGGATCTTCTCGGCCTGAGTGCCCGCCCGGCGCTTTCCGGGCTTGCTGGCTGGCCAGGAAGCAAAGATCGATTCAGAATGGGGATCTCTTCTCGCGTGGCGTCCAGGACCCGATCCCCATGTCATTGATTCCAACACGGCGATCCACAGCGATCGCCATCCTTGCCTTCGCGCTCTTGTTCGAGTTGCGTACCGACCTCGCTGCCCAGTGCCCGCCGGCTTCGATCTCTGTCGGCTTTCACAATCAGCACGTCGGTGCGGCGCTCGCCTGCGATGGCGACACCGCGATCTTCGGTCAGGTGGCGGGCTACAGCGCGCCGATTCACGCACGCAAGGTCAGCGAAGAATGGGAGCGCATCGGCTTCGTGACGAGTCAGAGCCTGCAGCGCGTCGCGAATGGCCTCAATGTGGCTCTGAACGGCAGGGTCGCTGTGTCGGCGGATCCACTCGACATCCCGAACCGGGGCACGGTCTCGATCGCCGAGCTCAGCGGGTCGACTTGGACGACGATCTTGACCATCGGCAATCCTGGAACGAGTACGAGCTTCGGCTCGTCGATCGCGATCGCGAACGACGGCACGCTCGTCGCCGTTGGCGCGTCGGGCGAATCCGGCGACCGCGGCGCCGTCTACGTCTTCCGTCGCAACCCGAGCACTTGGGTGCTCGAGGCGCGGTTGTCTCCAAAGCTTGGCTCGGCTGCCTTGGACCTTTTCGGATTCGCGGTCGCCTTCGATGGGGGGCGCGTCTTGGTCGGCGCGCCGGGTGAGAATTCCAGCGCGGGCGCGATCTATGTCTTCGATCGATCAGGCACGTCGTGGACCGAGCAGCAACGCTTCACCGCGAAGACACCGGCCCCTGGCGAAGCCTTCGGGGCGGCGATCGATGTCGACGGTCAGCGCCTCGTCGCCACGACTGTTCAGGGCATCTTGGAGTTCTCGCGCGCTGGCTCCTCGTGGTCGGAGCTGGGCTTCGTGACGCGCAGCCGCGCGCGCAACATGGCTTTGTCGGGCGCGCGCCTCGCCGTCGGCACTGCCGGCCGCGCCGAGGTCTTCGAGGCAGGTCCGAGCGGTTGGTCGAAGATCGCTTCCTTCGGCTATCCCGCTGGCTTCGAAACGTGGTCGAACTTTGGCCAAACCGTCGCGCTGACGACGCGTGGCCTCCTCGTCGGAGCATCGGGATGGGACAACGACCCGTTCCAGTACCCGCACCAGCCTGGTGCGGTTTGCTACTACGACTTGAGTGACTACGGCAAGAGCTTGGTCGCCTGCGGGCACGGCATCCTTGCGCAGTATGGTGGCGCGCAGCGCCTGCGCCTCGATGCGCCGTCCCAAGCCGGCCGCGCCTACCTCATCGTCGGCTCGGTCACGGGAAGGGGTCCTATTGTCGTCGACAACGTCAGCATTCCGCTCTCTTTCGACTTCTATCTCGACTTCACCGCGGCCTTCCCGAACTCGGCATTCTTGCCGCGCGGTGCCGGCGTGCTCGATGCCAATGGGCGCGCGGAGGCCGACTTCGTGCTCCCGTATCAGGTGTCGCGTCTCTTGAGTGGGGTCAAGCTCCACCACGCCTTCGTGACCTTCGGTGCTGCTGCGATCACGAGTGCGAGCAACGCGGTCACGATCGAGGTCGGCCTCTGATCCGAGCCGCGATGAGGGTATCCTCTTCTTGATGACGAAGCTCAACTGCGCGATCCTCGCAACTGCCTGCGCCTTCGGGCTCCTTGCCTGCGAGCAAGATCCGTCGGATGCCAGCCGGGCCCAAGCAGCGCAGAAGGCGGCGCAGGACGCTGCAAAGTCCGATGCCGATGCCGATGCCGCGCAGCGCTTCATGCGCTGGCAAAAGGCCGAGGGGACCGAAGGGCGCTACGAGACATCGATCGCGCGCTACGAAGACGCGCGGGGGCGACGTGTCGACCTCGTCTCGGTCGTTCACATCGGTGATGCGGTCTACTACAGCGCCCTCGAGGAGCGCTTCCGCAGCTACGACGCCGTGCTCTACGAGCTCGTCGCGCCGAAGGGCGCGCGGCCGTCACAGCGCGACAAGAGCAACCCGGGCTTGATCACGCAGATCCAACGCTTGATGAAGGACTCGCTCGGCCTCGTCTTCCAACTCGACGCCATCGACTACGATGCCAAGAACTTCGTGCACGCGGACCTCAGCCCAAAGGAGTTCCTCGCCAAGCAGGAGGAGCGTGGAGAGTCGATGGTCACGCTCATGATCCGCATGATGCTGGCTGGGATGGAGAACCAGAAAGACGCGCCGCCGATCACGAGTTTTCACCTGCTCTTCGGCATCAATGATCCGATGTATCTCAAGTTCCTCTTCGCGCAGCAGCTCGAACAAGTCGAGACGCTGCTCGCCGCGCTTGGTGGTTCGAAGGGTGAAGCGTCGACGATCATCGGAGACCGCAACGCCGCCGCGGTCGATGTCCTCGACGCCGAGTTGAAAGCCGGAAAAGACGAGATCGCGATTTTCTATGGTGCCGCCCACATGCCGGACATGGAGAAGCGCCTCGAGAAGCGCGGCTTCGAGTTCAAGACCGTCGAGTGGTTGACAGCCTGGAACGTCATGCTCAGCGACGAAGAGCGCGCGAAGCGCAAAGAGATCGAGGCCGATAAGGCTGCGCGCCGAGCCGAGGTCCTCGAACGTCGACGCAAGCGCGCCGAAGCCAAGAAGTAGCTTCAGCGGAGTGGGGCGCGCCGCTCGAGCAACAACTGTTGGTGGAGTTGGGGCGTTCGGGGCGCCCCCGCAGTAGGCTGCGACGCATGAAGCCCGACGACACGCTTCGGTCCTTGCGCGATGCCCTCGCGCTCAGTCCGCAGAACCTCGCCCTCCGCAAGCTACTGGTCGAGACCTTGCTCGCTCACGGCCATGCGGCGGAGGCCGAGGCTGTCAGCATCGCGGGTCTCGAGAGCAGCCCCGACGACAAGGCGCTCCTCCTCTTGCTGGCCACGAGCTATCGCGACCAAGGCAAGCGGTCGGCCGCGGCGGTCGTCCTCGAGAACTTGGTCGACCGCGAGCCTCGCGCCCGTGTGGAGCTCGCGCGAGTCTTGCTCTCAGAAGGGGACATTGAGGAGGCCGTCCGCCACTACAAGTTGGCCCTGAAGACCGATGTCACCTTGCGCGACGCTGAGCTCAGCGAACGCCTTGGCGTCGATCTGCCGCGCGACGATGACTCTGAACTCGTCGATGGCCGCTTGCGCCAAGGCGTGTCGAGCCACGACGGCGACCCGCACCTCGTCCCCGTGCGCTCGGACATCAAGTTTGTCCACGTCGGTGGCTTGCGCGACCTCAAGAAGGAGATCCACAAGAAGATCGTGCTGCCGATCTTGCAGCCGGAAATCTACAAGGCCTACGGCAAGAAGGCAGGCGGCGGCATCTTGATGTATGGGCCGCCCGGCTGTGGGAAGACCTTCCTCGCGCGCGCGACCGCGGGAGAAGTGGACGCGCACTTCCTCAGTATCGGGATTCACGAAGTCCTCGACATGTGGATCGGCAAGAGTGAACGCAACTTGCACGCGGTCTTCGAGTCGGCGCGTCGTTATCGCCCATGTGTGCTCTTCTTCGATGAAGTCGATGCGCTCGGCGCGAGTCGCGGCGACATGAAACACTCGGCTGGGCGCCAGACGATCAACCAGTTCTTGGCCGAGCTCGATGGCCTCGCTAGCGACAACGAGGGCTTGCTCGTGCTCGCCGCGACGAACGCGCCTTGGCACATGGACAGCGCCTTCCGGAGGCCCGGGCGCTTCGACCGCGTCATCTTCGTTCCGCCGCCGGACCTCGAAGCTCGAGCTGAGATCTTGCGACTCCTGCTCGCGGGCAAGCCGCAAGACGGCATCGATGTCGACGCCGTCGCAAAGAAGACCGAACGCTATTCCGGCGCCGACCTGAAGGCCGTCGTCGATCGCGCCATCGAGGAAAAACTCGATGAAGCCATCGAGCTCGGGCGCGCCGCGCCGTTGACGACAAAGGATTTGTTGAAGGCGGCGCGGGCGCAGAAGTCCACGTGTTTGGACTGGTTTCAGACCGCGAAGAACTACGTTCTCTACGCCAACGAGGGCGGTCTCTATGACGACCTCAAGTCCTATCTGAGGCTGTGAATCGATGTCGTCGATCGATGCGCTCTGGCAGCGCGCGACCTTGTTGGCGGACCAGGGACGCTGGGACCTCGCTGAGCGCGAAGTCCAGATGCTCTTGGCGGCAGCGCCGGACTTCGCGCCAGGCCATGCCTTGCTCGCCCTTGTCTTGTCAGAACGCGGCCGAGTCGTCGAAGCAGAGCGCGCCGCGCGGACTGCGATCACGAAGGACCCGGAAGAGGCCTTCGCCTATCGTGCGCTGGCCATCGTCGAAGTCGCGCGCCATCGGCTGACAGAGGCCTCGGAGGCCGTCCTCCGCGCCATCGAACTCGAGCCGACATCTGCCGACCATCGCGGCCTCTTGGCCCAAGTACGCTTCGGACAAGAGCGGTGGGGGGACTGCGTCGCCGCGGCAGAAGAAGGTCTGGCGCTCGATCCTCGAGACACGGACTGTCTCAACCTCCGTGCCCTCGCACTGACCAAGCTCGGTCGAGCCAAGGAGGCGAACGCGAGCGTCGAAGCGTCGCTGGCCCACGACCCGGAGAATCCATACACCCATCAAGCACATGCCTATGCCTTGCTGCATCAGGGTGACGCGAAGGGGGCGCTCAGGCATTTCCAAGAGGCTTTGCGGCGCGATCCGACCCTCGATGCCTCGCGAGCCGGCCTAGTCGAGGCGATCAAGTCGCAGAATCCGATCTACCGCCTCGTGCTCGCGCCCTTCATTTGGATGGAGCGCTTTCCGCCGCAGCGGCGCACGCAGCTCATCATCGCGGTTTGGTTTGCTGCCCAGCTCGGCACGCGGTCTTTCAAAGCAGCTGGTCAGGAACAGATCGCCACGATCCTGTCCTTCAGTTGGTTGGGCGTCGTCCTCCTGACTGTCTGCATCGTACCCATCTTCAACCTCCTACTCCTCCTTCACCCGGTCGGTCGCCACGCCCTCGATCCGGTATCGAAGAAGCACGCCGTGCTGCTCGGTGCTGTCGTTGTTGTCACCATTGGTTTCTTGGTTGCGGCGACTGTTGCGCCGAATCGCTGGCTCGGTGAGTCCTGGCTCTTTTGGCTGTTGTACCTCCTGCCGGTCGCGGGCCTCGGTGTCCTTCATGGTGGTTGGGCACGCAAAGTACAAATTGTCATTTGCTGCGCACTCCTGCTGGTGTGGGTTTACTGGTCTTGGCTCGTGCTCGGTTTGCTGGTCGACATCTCCGCGGCAAGCGGCGTGGCCATTCCGGAGGGAAGCGCGCCGGCGGCCCCGACGATCTCGACCGAGAGACTCGCCGACTTGCGGTCCCGCAATGACACGAGTCGTGCCTCGTACCGATTCATGGTTTGGGGAGCGGCACTGAGCACATGGTTCACCATGTTGGCGCCGGCGGGCCGTCCTGAACGGTCCAACGCCAAGGGTTGATTCCTGGGCCAGGGCTAGGACCTCACGAGTGAGTTAGACTGCGCACCCGAGTCGCAGCTCATGACCGAAGTCCGCACGACCCCACCGACATCCGACCCAGACGCAACGCTCGCCGAGCGCATGCTCACCCGCTGCCTCTTGGCCGACGCCGAGGCTCGGGAGCATGTCGTCGCTGAGCTCTGCGCGCGCCATCCCGACCACGCGGCGGAGCTTCGCACCTTGTGGTCGCGGTACCTGGCGCTGCATGGCGCGGGCATGTTTCGAGGACGCGAGGGGGACCGCCTCGATGACTTTCAGATTCTCTCGCGGCTCGGCGAAGGCGGAATGGGTTTCGTCTACCTCGCTGAGCAGGTCTCCTTGAAGCGCAAGGTCGCGCTCAAGGTCCTGCGTCCCGAGCTCACTGTGTCGGAGGCCTCGCGCGAGCGCTTCCGACGCGAAGCGCGCTCGATCGCGAGCCTCAGCCATCCGGGCATCGTACCCGTGCACGCCTATGGCGAGTGTGGCGAGGTCGCTTATCTCGCGATGGAGTGGGTCGAAGGGCGGAGCCTCGGCGACCTCTTCGCGCGTTTGCGCCACCAGCTTCCGAGTCGGCTCGAAGCGGGGGACCTTGCCGTCGCTCTCGGCTGCGATAGCGACGTCGCGGCTGTGCGCCCCGAGCTCTTCGACGGTACGTGGCCAGAAGCCGTCGCGCGCATCGGTGCCGCAGTGGCCGCTGCCCTCGACCATGCACACACGCGCGGTGCCAGGCCCCGTGATTTCAGGCCATCGAACATCGCGAGCCCGCGGGATGGTCGTGTGCCCCGCGCCG
>CALLZN010000441.1 GCA_937858895.1 uncultured bacterium
CCATGACTCCATCCTCTCATGTCTGGGAGCCTCCGTGAATCCCGGGGCGGTTCACATTCACCTGCTCACGGACACGTGGGACTTCGACGGGACCACATGGCGACAACTGGCTACGACCGGGAGTGCCGTTAGGGGTGAGGGCAACATCACCTACGACACGCAAGCAGGATGCCTCGTGATGGTCGAGTCTCGAGGTGTCGTCAATCGCCTCGGAATCGCCGGCTCCGTGACTGCACGCGGCACCGGCTGCGTGTCGACAGGTACGATTCCGAGGCTTTCGGCCAACGCTCCTTGGATCGGTACGGAGCGACTGTCCTACGACATGATGAGCACGCTGCCGTCGACACCATGCATCTTCGGGATCTCGACTAGACCTCAGAGCCTCGGACTCGGCAGCGGCTGCACGCTCTACGTCGTCTTTCCGCTCCTGACGTTCGGAACCATCACGAATAACTCGGGATTCGCGGAGTCGAGCTTCCCGCTGCCGTTCGATCCCAGCCTGCGCGGCGTGAGCTATCACACCCAAGCTTTCGTCCTGGACCCCGCATCGCCGGTACTCGGGCTCGCGTTCACCAACGCCGTGCAGACGGTGATCGGGAACTGACGATCGACTCGACGCTCACGTGTCGAAGATGCGGCCGAGCTCCGAAACCGCTCGCGATCGGGAAGTGGCTCGCACCTGCAGATACATCGGTAGCGGCGCGTACGCCGCGACGTTGCCACTCGATCAGCGCGGTTCTGGAAGGACGGCAGCAAGCCCATCAAGCTCTCTCTCCTCTTGCCTCTTGCCTTCCTCGAGCGACTCGCCGCTCTCGTCCCCAGGCCGCGCAACCGTCACTGCAGGCTACCTCTGCGTATTTCGCGAGGTCATTCGAGATTGTTGCCCGGATCCAGCTCCTCGATGCGCCACGCATCGCCTCCCTTCTACCCCGATCGTCATGGCCACCGGCGCATAGACCAGGCGAGCAGCAGCGGTGCCTCTGGGAATTCGCGAGTCGCGATCGCCAGACGGTCAGGCCGCCGGCCGATGTGAGACGCTGTCAAAAAAGTGTGGCATGCCATCGACCGCTTTACGACTTCTGAGGTGGACCGGCGCTGCCCCGCCCGGCGCAGCGCATCTTCGAGACCCTCTTTGATCAAGCCACGATGCGCATTCACTTCTTGCTTCCGCTCGCCACATCCACGCTGGGCTTGGTGCCCACACAGGCTCAGAGCCCGAGTTGCAACTCGCTCGAGCTGAGCAGCTTTCCGTCGTACGTGACAGTCCCCGCCAGCGCAGCCCTCGCACCAGCAAACCTGACCGTGGAGGCCTGGATTCAGGTCGACCAGAACAATCCGATCCGTGGCACCATCGCCCGCAAGAATCCTGCGACGGGTCGGGATGCCTGGAACTTGCGCATCGAGGCCGGTCGGCTGCGCTTCTACGCCCGCAGGAACACCGTGCTCACCTGGGCCGAATCGATCGCCATCGTGCCAACCGACGTGCCGATCCACGTCGCCGCGACCTATGACGGGACCTTGGTCCAGCTCTACGTGAACGGCCTTGCTGCGGGTTCACGGACGACACTCTTGGGGCCCATCGCTGACACGGGCGGTGAGCTTCGCATTGGCCAAGGCGATGGCAGCCCCGACGAGCAGTTCTACGGCAAGATCGACGAGCTACGAATCTGGAACACGGCTCGTACGCCTGCTGAGATCGCAACGAATCAACGTCGCATCTTGAACAAGGCGACGAACGAGGTCGCGTCGTACTCGTTCGACAACGATTTCCAGGACAGCACGGGCTCGAATCATGGCAGCAAGGTGGGCCAGCCTTCGTTCGCGGCGTCGGCGTACGACTTCAGTCGCTTGACGCAGCACGGCAAGGGAAGCGCGACCGGCGGCGAGTTCGCCGGCAACGTCGCGAGTCTCGGCGATATCAACGGCGACGGCTTCGAAGACTACGCTGTCGGCCACGGCCTCGATTCGTCGTCCGCCTTCATGCAGAATAGCGGCTCTTTGCGTTGCTATTCCGGGCGCGACCACAGCCTCTTGCTGTCACAGGCGGGCTTGAACTCTCAAGATCGCTTCGGCTGGCACACGGATGGCGGCGACCTCGACGGAGACGGCTACTCGGACGTGCTCGTCGGAGCTCCGGGCTACAGGCTCAACTCAGGCGCGATCTACGCCATCTCGGGAAAGACCAAGGCCATGCGCTTGTTCGCGGCCAGCAACTTCTTGTTCTCGGCCGGACAGTTCGGCATGCGTGTCCTGGCCGTCCCCTACCTGGACGCAGACGGACTCTGTGACGTCGTCACAGTCGAGTCCGATCGACTCATCGCCTTCGACGCGAAGGGCAACAATATGTGGGAAGTCACCATGCCCGACCGGCAGCGCGTCGCGAGCCTCGACGTCATCGGCGACATCGACGCTGACGGTTCGGACGACCTGATCGTCGGGCTTCCCGACTACAACAACAATGGCAAGCAGGCCGCTGGACGCGTGCAAGTCCACTCTGGACGCACGGGATCCGCGATCGCAGGGCTTTCCGGCGACGTGGCGGGCATGTGGCTCGGGCTCGCGGTCTGCGGCATTCATGCCGACGTCACGGGCGACAAGATTCCCGATGCAGTCTTCTCTGCTCCGAGGGCTTTCAACAACGCCGGCGCGTTGTACCTCTTCGACGGAGGAATGCGCTCGTTCAGACAGATCCTCGCAGGCAGCGCGGGACAAGAACTCGGCCTCGCGCTCTGCGCTGCCGAGGGCGATCTCAATGGTGACGGCATCTGGGACGTTCGATCAACGGCCAAATCGAGTGGCAACGGGCGCGTCTACGAAGTCGACATGAAGGCGTTCAAGCTCGGCGCCTACCTACAAGGCGGCAGCACGTCTCCCGACTTCGGATCGTCGATCGTCGGACTCGAGACCAACGGTCGCCCCAAAGCCGACGCCCTCATTGCCGAGCGTGACGTGGCAGCCCGGCTCTGGGACAACTGCCCGGTCGACGTCGCACCCGTGCACCTGACCTATGGCGCGACCTGCGACGGAACCAACGCACGTCGTCCACGACTCGCGGTCATCGACAAGTCAGGCCTTCGTGTCAACGGCTCCTACACGATGCGCGTGTCGTCGGCGCGCCCTTCGTCCGCGATCGCGCTGCAATTGGGCATCGGCCGTGTAGATGTCCCTCTCGATGCGATCGGCATGAAGGGTTGCAAGTACCTGCTCGGGCAGAGCCTCGTCACTTCGACCCGCCCGATCGATGGCAACGGCATCGCCGAGTTGACCTTCATCGTGCCGGACGCTGTGACCTTGATGGGAATCAAGGTCAACTTCCAGGCCTTGTGTCTCGACCTCGCTGCCAACAGCTTCAACCTGACGGCATCGAACGGCGCCGAGATCGTGGTCGGCACGCGGTTGTGATCCACACGAGGCTGTGATCGCAACTCGACCGGTTATTCATGAAGGCCATCGCGAGGCGTCGCCAAGGCCAGCAATTCTGTGGCTCGCCTGTCGCGAGTCTTCGTCCTCGAGAGCGACGGCTTCGTGCGCTTCCATGAGACGCGTCCGCCGAGCGACGCCGCCGTTACACGCCTCAACGAGTGCATCGCCCGCGCCGTCCGGAGGATCCTGCTCGCCGACGCGCACCGCGACGACGCCGAAGACGAGTACGACGGACACGCATTTCGCAGGCGCAACGCTCGCTCCGGGCTATCGCTGCGCACTTCGTGAGGCGCTTCGGGAGAGCGTCATGGCTCACGGCGCACCGTCCGACGAAATTGAAACTTCTGAAACTTCGCACCTCCTATGATCCGTTCCTGCGTGCGCGGCTCACGACCGAAAGACTCGGCTCGTTCTGTTTAATCCACAAAGTCGAAGCTCCGCTTTGATTACGCAGGGCTCCCTTGGGTCGTTGCGCCGACGCCAGGTTCATCGATTGGCAGGGCTGTCATGCGCAGGGGTTCCGCATACGACACCGAGAGGCAGGTTCACGATGACCACCGCGTCACGCTTCGTACGTTGCGCATTCATCGATCTTGGGTCACGATAGAGACCGAACGACCCACCGCGTTCTGTGTTCTGCTGACTCGAACCCCTAACGATACGCATTATCCATGCTACGCATCTTTCCCATAGGCATCACCCTGTGCCTCGTCGCCGCGTCCGCGAACTCACAAGTGACGATGGCCGCGTCGAGCGCGGTCGACTGGGCGGCGACTGCGTCGGCTGTGACGCAGCTCGACAACAAGACCCTACCCATATCGTCTTCGATCCCACCCGCACGCAGCCTGTTCGCCCAGGCTGCGAGCAATGGGCGCCGTGCGGACGCGCGCATCGTGGCGTCCGCAGGAGCCCTCAATCTCAGGGTCGAAGCGACGGTGTCGGCATCCGCAGCCTTGATCGCGCCCGCATCGGCGCGTGTCGTTGCGGATAGCCTCGTGCGTCTGACCTCGACGACGCTCAGCCCCGGTTTTCTCGAAATCCGCACCAGCGGTTCCTCATCCGGAGGGGGGCGCGCGCGCATCGTGGCTCGCCTCGGCACGCGAAACGTCTTCTCCTGGTCGAGCGAGACGCAGAGCGTCACGCATCGCGTCCCCGTCATCGTCGGCGCGGCCGGCGTCGTGGAGGTCTATCTCGCGATCGCTGCGGATGCGACGGCGTCCTCGGCGTTGGCGGCGCAACAAGCGAGCATCGTGGCCGACATCACGTTCATTGCTGCGAAATGCGTCGCGATGCCCTACGCGACGTCGTGCCAGTCGTCCGACGCGTCGTTCGTGCAGACGCGAACCCTCGAGATCAGCGGCAGCAACAGCGTTCCGAACGGCGTCGGTTTTTCGATGGTCGGCTTTCGCGAATCCCGC
>CALLZN010000442.1 GCA_937858895.1 uncultured bacterium
ATCGAACACGAATACCTCCCGCGCTTCGGCTTGCAGTTCCATCCCGAGTCCTTTCGAACGCCGCTCGGGCCGCGCCTGCTGGATCGCTTCTGGAGCGTTGTCCACAGCGCGCGCGACCGCGTCGCTATCTGAGCCCACCTGGAGCCATTCGAAGAATGATAGAGCCAGCGCTGAGCGTCCGAGGATTGCAGAAGAGTTACGGTGACCACCAGGTCCTCTATGGCATGGACCTCGAGGTCGCCGGCGGCGCGACCTTGGGGCTCGTCGGTCCCAACGGCGTCGGCAAGACCACCTGTCTGCGCTGCATCACGGGCCTCGTTCACCCTGACGCGGGCTCGATTCACATCGCGGGCATCGACGCCCGACGCGAACCCGTCAAGGCGCGGCGCGCGCTCTCGTACTTGCCCGGGGAAGCTTCGGTCTATCGCTGGATGCGAGGCAACGAGTTCTTACGCTTCGGTCTCGGCTTCCATGCCGACATCGACGATGCCTTCGTGCGCCGCTGTCTCGACGCTTTCGAGCTGCCGATCGACGCCCGCTTACGCAGCTACTCGTCGGGCCAGAAGCAGATGCTCGCGCTGACCGTCGCGCTCGGACCGCGCGTGCCGCTCTACATCCTCGACGAGCCCGAGAAGGCGCTCGACGCGAGCAAGCGGCATGCGCTGCGCGACTTGCTGCGCGAGCTCCGCCAACGCGGCTCGGCCCTCCTGATCTCGTCGCACCACATCAGCGAGCTCGAGCAGTTGACCAACGACCACGCCTTCTTGTCGCGCGGCCGCGTCCTCGAGGGCGACGAGGTCGATGCCATGCTCGCGCGCCTCGCCCTGCGCTTGCGCGTGCGTCTCGCCGAAGGCGTGGCGCTGCCCGACTTGGCAACGACGGTGACGAGGCTGCAGGACGGCAGCGATTGGATCCTCGAAGCAACATCGTCCGAGGAGGCGCGCGAGGTCGCCATGGCCTTGCTCGCGCACGGCGCGCTGCGCCTCGAGGTCGGGGCAGCGAGCCTCCATGACGTCTACGAAGACCTGTACGTGCGCCAAGGGAGCGCCCCTCGATGATCGCGCGCAAGACATGGCGAGAAGTGCGCGGCATGACGATCGCGTACTTTTTCATCCTCGAAGCGCTGATCGCCTCGGCCATCCTCTACTGGCCCGAGATCGCCGTGAACTTGCCCAAGCTCGGCCTCATCAAGAACATGCTGCCCGGCGACTTCATGAAGCGCATGTTCCAAGGCATCATGGATTCGGGCTTCCCGGCCTACGTGACGGTGCAGCAGTTCTTCAAGGGCATCAACATCGCCGGCATCGCGTGCGCGGTCTTGATCGGCACCGGCAGCATCGCTGGGGAACGCGAGAACGGCACGCTCGACATGCTCTTGTCACGGCCGATCTCGCGGTCGCGCATTCTCTTCCAGAAGTACTGGGTCCTCGCCCTTGCGGTCGTCGTGCCCATCTTCGCGAGCTCGATGACGATCCCGTGGATGGAGACGTGGATCGACCCAAAGACCATCGAAGAGCGCGTCAGCTTCAGCGGCCTCATGCACGCTTCTTGGCGCGCGAGCCTCTTCAGTCTCTTCTTCTTGACGCTGACCCTCGTCTTCTCGGTCTACCTGCGTGAACAGGTCAAGGTGGCCTTCGCGATCGGCGGCATCATCGTCTTGCAGGTCGGCATGTTCTTCGTGCAGGTCCTGCGCAAGTCGAGCATATTCCGCCTGAGTGACTACGACGTCTACTGGCCGATCATGGCCGGTAACCGGAGCTTCGCGCGCATGTTCTGGACCGAGGACGTGTGGATCATCGCGGCCATCGCCCTGCTCTATGCGATCGGCCTGCGGCGCTTCAAGTCGATGGATCTCTGACAGCGCTTGCAGCGCTCGGCGGAAGAGCCGCGTCGCGCGCGAGGTAGAGTTCGGCCACGGCGCCGAGCCAGACGGCCGAAGCCGTCGTGTGGTGGCGACACACGCCGATCGGCAGCGCGTCGTCGCCGCCGACGATCTCCGGCAGGCTGCCGTCCGACGCCATGAAGCGCGCCAGCGCGACGATGCGCTCGCGCGCACGGTCTTCGCGGCCTGTCTGCGCCTCGGCTAAGGCGAGCAGGGCACCGAGCATGGGCCAGCACGCACCGTGCTGGTAGCCGTCGGGCCGGTAGGACGCGTCATCGGTCGGCAAGAAGCGTAGGCCCTCGGCGCGCGCGAAGCGCTCGTGCGAAAAAGCGTCGAGCAAACGCATCGCATGCTCGCTCGCGATGCCAGCGATCCCGTCGCTCTCGTCGGCCAGGCCAAGCAAGAAAGGAAAGAGGCCGAGCGCCGTCGCCTGGCGCACGAAGCTGCCATCGCTACGCATGTACGACGCGTAGCCGCTGCCCTCGAGGTCGAGGAAGTTGTCGTTGACGACGTCCTTGACGTGCTTGCTCGCCGTGTGCCAGAGCGCAGCGCGCGCGTCCTTGCCGAGACGCGCAGCCAAGCGCGCCCCCGCCGCCAAGCCGGCATACTGCGCGCAGACGACACCGAGCTCGACGTGGATGGCAGTCTCGCCGTCTCTGTCTTCGACGATGCCGTGGCCACGGCCGTTCTCGAGCAGGCCATCACCGTCCCGATCGGACTCGAGAACCCAAGCGAGCGCGCGCTCGACATGTGGCCAGAAGCGCAGCGCCGTGGCCTCGTCATCGAAGTGCTCGACGACGCGCACGACCGCGTCGACGAAGAGCGGTGTCGCGTCCGTCGCGTCGTAGTGCGCGACGCCTGCGGTCGTGACCTCGTGCGGAATGCCGCCGCGTGCGTCTTGGTACGCGGCGAGCGTCTCGAGGGTCGCGAGCGCGCGCCCGGGTCCCTGCCAAGGCAGCAGCGAGCGCAGGATCCAGTAGGCATCGCGCGAGAAGAGCCAAGCAGGGCCAGGCCGGCCGTCGCACCAACCAGGTCGACTGCGGTCGAAGCCAGCCAAGTAGGCCCTGAAGGGTCGCGTCGAGCACCTCGAGAACGCTGCTTCGCTGCGCGCGGGCGGCGTCAGCGGCGCGACTTCGACGAAGGCCCGGTCGACGGCGAGCTTCGCGCGGGCGATGGCGGTCGCGACTTCGGGCGGCGCTTCGACCGCGAAGCGCAGCTGTGCGTCCGCAGCTGCGACGAGTGCTGCACGCGGCGCTTGCAGATCGAAGTCGGCGCGGATCCGCGCTCCAGGCGCCATCACGAACTCGACTTCACACGCGACCCCCTTGCCGCGCGGCTGTTCGTCGAGGCGCACGCGTCGC
>CALLZN010000443.1 GCA_937858895.1 uncultured bacterium
AGCCGTTCTTCGGATTGCGCCTTCTCACGCGTCTCAGCTATGCAACTAGCGGGTGAAGTCCGAAGACTGGCAAAAGCAACCCAAGGCGCAAATGCGCGCCGCAGCGCTCATTGGCGATCTCGCGGATTGGTCGGCCACGCAAGTCTCCTCCGTGCGCGAGGTCTTCGAGATCGTGCATGGCTGGGCGTTGCGCCAACAACTCGCCAACTCACTTGGCAAGCTCGGCGTTGCGGGAGCGCGCGCCATATTGACCAGCATCAATGAGGCGGCGTACGCAGCCGCGCTCGGCCTCGATACAGCTGGCAAGGCTGCGTTACCGATCATTCTTGAATACTTGGCGGACAATGATCCCTACACAGCGACTTGGGTCCATGGCCTCCTGTGGCAGGTTCTTAACCGACACACCGTGTCGGCAGTGCCACAATGCGTCACGTACGAAGCACAGCGCTGGCTCAGCGCCTCCAATTTCAACGCTCGCATGAGTATCGCATGCATTCTCGCGCGCGCATGGAGAGAACATCCTGCGATCTTTGCCCAAGCCATGCGGAACGCTTCAGGAGCAGCGCCGCATACCCTGGTCGAAGCCATGCGACTGATCGACGGTGGACTCAGCGCTGGATCGGCCGGCGTTCTGGTCGACATGATCCGCAACACTGAGCTTCACTCTTATGCAAGCTCGGTATTGGCTGGGAGCGAGCTCGGTTCAGGGTCAGAGTGGAGCCTTAGCCATCTAGGAATGACGATCGCTCGGTGCATTCCTGGACAGCCGCCCGGGACGACGCGCGTCCTGCTTCACGTCGGAGGACGTATCGGCAAGTACGCAGAGCCCCTGCGGCCATGGCTACTCGCACATCAAGAGCACGCGTCGCCGCAACTCACCGCGAGCGTGAAGGCCACACTCGAATCACTTGAATTGACCATGAGCCCGATGTGCAGAAGACAGAACAGCGACCGGGGATCTTCGAGGCTTGGATCGAGAATCAAAAGCGCGAGCAGCACAAGGATGCGTCCTGGCTCTTCCGATTCGAGCAGGAACTCGAGGCTCGCTACATACCGCCCTCGGCGCCAGCACTGACCATTGCATCGAACACAGCACCTCTTGACCTGAATCACCGCGAGGCCAAGCGCTGGCTCGCCGAATCACGCGTTCTTCCCGCGATTCCCGATCAGGTTCTTCGCGCCGCCGTTGTTTCGCGCGCCGAGGGGGCACGACACTACGAGTCTGCTCGACTGCTGCTCTGCCGCTTCTTGGGCCGCTTGGTGGCTGACGCCGCATGGGAGGGCCCGTATGACCCACGCATCCTTGTCGCGCTCTTCGACTCCGAAGACGCAGAGCTCCGCGCCGAGAGCTTGCGTCTCGTTCCACGCTTCGTCGGCAAGACGTCATCCGCGAACCTCTTCGTTGAACGCCTTGCATTTCCGCAGCGCTCAACAGACCTCATCCTCGCAATCGCCAAAGACTTGGAGGCCCACGACTACCCTTTACGCACCGTAATGATGGGCGGCGACGAGCGCCAGCGCCGCTTCGCCTTCATCGCGATGATTGCCGGCATGCGCATGAACCCCAAACAGAAGTGCCGAGCCTTCTCGCTCATGGATGCACTCGACGACTGGGATGAAGTGATCGCGCTCATGGCCGCAGAGTTGCTGGAGATCCTGCCTTCTGACCACGCCCTGAACAAGGAGATCAACTTCAACGAATGGGTGAAGTTTGCGCGCAAGCACGACCCGCAGCGCCCCGCGGTCGTGGCGCGCAAGTTTCGCATAGCATCCCGCGGCGCGGCGTCGACTTGGCTCATCATGACGATCGAAGATTGGATGCTCGATCACACGCTGACGCGCGCAGCTGTTCTGCACTACCTCGGAGGCGCGAGCGATAAAGTCAAGAAGCGACTACCCAACAACTTACATGTCAAACTACGAGAACTGCGCGACAGCGAGGCAAAGAAGGCTGATCCCGACGAAGCGCTTCTCGCCGACCTCGATCATGCGCTCGCGGCACTTTCCAAGGGTTAGCAATAGCGTGGCGCCGGCGCTGCACGCACTGCGTCTGCGCGGATCTCCGTCATGGACACGAATCCAACTCGACATGCTCACATGGGCTTGCGCGCAACGATCATCGCCGCGGCCGTTCTGAGATCCTCGTCCTCCAAGTCTCGATAGCGCAGCGCCAACGCTTCCCTGGCAATCCCGTCCTCGCGATACTCACGGCGCACAAGCACCGGCTGCAACCCGTGGTCTCGCATTGCCCGGAGGTGCCATGCACAAGGCGCCTTGTTGATCAAGTAGGGACGTCGCCCACGCAGGACCCGCCACGCAGCGTCGCCGTGCCCCCAATGACCATTCCATCGGCGTGCTGTCCAGTGACAGTCGAAGTCGACGTGATGCAGCGCGAAGCCGCCCGGACGCAGCCAGCGAGCTTGGGCTGCGTAGCAGGCTTCGTAGTCATCGACGTGCTCCATTGCCGCTTGCGAACAAACGAGGTCAACGGACTCGGATGGCAGGCTCGAATCGGACGACCACGGGGCGACGTAACGCAGTGTTGGAGACGTCGCCGCATCCGAGCGAACCGCAAGACGCGAGAGCTGGTCTGTCATCCTCGAGCGAGACAGCAAGTTGCGCACCGGCGCGATCCGCTCGGGAGCGAGCGCTGCGTCGAGGCGGGCGGACGGCAACATGTCGATTGGAAATTCTGCCCCTGGATCAGCAGCTTCCCGCCGGCTCAACAATGCATGGACCTCGTCGAGTAAGTCGGAGTGGTCCATTGCGCGGGCATGCGGCACGGCATCGACTGCGACGTAGGATCGACTGCCGCTGAGGAGCGCCGCGAGGCCGATGCCGAGCATGTCTCCCGGACCGACTTCGGCAACATCGAGTGGCGCGTGCGACGCTCCGGCTTCTTGCAGCACACGCAGTTGCCGCAACCAAACACCATAGTGATAGCCGGCACTCGCGTGGCCACCGGTGCCGCGAGCAGCGAGAATGCGCTGACCTCCCGGTAGCAAACTCACGAGCCCGGCGAGGACCTGCTTTGCGACCGGCCAGCGCGGCCCTTCTACACAGCGCGCATGCTGCAGCGTGACCTCGTCTCCAGTCGTCATGGCGTGAGTTTGCGGCAAAGGCAGTCCACGTTGAACCCGCAACCTCTTCACGATCACTTTACCGGGTCCCTCGATCCTGCTCGGCATGCTTGCTTCGTCGACCCAGCTTGTCGGCCGCGACATCAACCAGCTGGATGTCCGATCACGCTCGGCATCCCGTGTCATCCGCGCCGGCGTGGCGCTCTTCTTGATTTCCTTCGTAGTCATGTGGATCGAAGGCGCGCTTCTGGGCAGGGAAGCGCTTGGCGCTCTGCGTGTGCAACCAGGGAGCCCGTCTTTCGTCGCTGCGCGCATCATCAGCGAGCTCGGTGAAGGGTGGGCCATCGCGGTCTTCGTGCTCCTGGCCGTCGCGTTGCTTCGCGATCCACGACTACCCCAGGACTTCGTCCTTGGCTACGCCGGGACATCGATCGTGCTCCACACACTTAAAGTCTTGGTCGCGCGTGCCCGTCCTGACCTGTCGAACTTCGACGCCTGGCCGTCGGGTCATGCGATGGCGGCGGGCCTCTTTGCCGTCCTCGTCGCGCTGCGCTTGCCGAGGCGCGTAGGCGGAACGCTTGTCGCAGCCGCTTGCCTCATCGCGGCTTCGCGGGTCGCGCTCGGGCGGCACTACGTTTCTGATGTCCTCGCCGGCTTGGGTCTCGCTTGTGTCGGCGCTGGACTCCTGGGCTTCGTGCCCGACCTCTCGTGGTCCCGGACGTTCGCCAACCGGACGAAGCTCGGCATCACTTATCTCGCTGCACTCGTCTTCGCGCTCGACATCGCCTTCGGGCGCGCCGTGGAGCGCCACCCCGGCCACTTGCTCCTAGCGCCGGCAATCGTCTTCGCGATCGCTCATCTCGAAGCGGCGAACTCACGCGCGCGCCGCCAAAGGCACGAGGAACCCTCCTCGTGAAGCGCGATGCAGCCCTGGTCTTCGTGACCATCTGCGCGGCGACGTGCATCGGACTTGGCTCCTACTGCCTCCTAGACGTCGACGAACCGCGCTTTGCGACCGCATCGCGGACCATGCTCGAAGGCGGCGACCTGATCGTGCCGCACTTCAATGGTGCCGAGCGCTTCGACAAGCCCATTCTCGTCTACTGGCTCCAAGCACTCGCGATGTGGGCCTTCGGCACGACGGAACTTGCGGCGCGTCTCCCCTCGGCCATTTGTGTGAGCCTTGCCTCGGCGCTGGTCGCTGCAATCGCGAGCATGCTAGGCCTTGCGCGGCAGGCTTCGATCATCGCAGGCCTCGCGCTAGGCACCTGTGCACAAGTTCAGATCATGGGGCACGCGGCGACCGCCGACGCCTTGCTTCTTGCATGCACGACGCTGGTCGCCTACGCACAGTTCGCGCGCGCTCGCGGTCGCCTGGGATTCTCGACATGGGCCATGCTCTGGCTCGGACTCGCGGCCGCGCTTCTCAGCAAAGGGCCACCAGCCCTCGTGCCGGTGCTCAGCCTTTGGCTCGGGCTGCGCTTCTGCAGCGGCACGCGCAGCGACTGGCGCTCGACTGCGCTCGGCATTGCGACTTGTGCTGGCGTCGTCGCGCTCTGGGCGGTGCCGGCCTATGTGCGCAGTGAGGGCCGCTTCTTGTCGGTTGGACTGGGCAAACACGTGCTCGAGCGCAGCCTGCGTCCCTTCGAAGGCCATGGGGGCTTTGAGCCGTGGTGGTATCTATTTTATTTCATTAGTGTGCCACTGACGTTCTTGCCTTGGTCGGCGTTCTTCGCCGACATCGTTCGCATCCTGCGTCGACCGGCGCAGCGAAGCGCAGGCGCCATCGAGGGTTTTCCGGCGCGCGCTCTTCTCGTGTGGATCGGCGGCACGGTCCTCGTGTTCACGATCGTGACGAGCAAGCTGCCGCACTATCCGTTGCCCGCCTTTCCGGCCCTGGCGCTCGGCTTCGCGGCCTTGTGGGGGACGGAGCTCCGCTACCCGCGCCTCGCCGCCGTCGCGCTCGCGCTCACCGGTGCCGTCGTCGCCTTTGTGATGCTGTTCTTCGTGCTGCGCTTTGACTTGGGGTTCGCGTCGCTCGCCGCAATCGCGCTCGGAGCCACGGCCTTGTTCGGCTTCGGCGCCGCAGCGCTCCTCGTGGTCCGACGCAACCTCTCCGCAGCGACGCGTGTCATCGTAGTCACATCGTTCTTCGTCTGGATCCTCCTCGCCGGGGGTGTGCTGCGCGGCATCAGCGAAGGCGCCCTGCACATCGAAAAGCTGCGCCACGCACCAACTCTGCTCTTCGAGGACCGCCCCCTCCTCGTCTATCGCCTCGTGATGCCGAGCATCGCCTGGTATCTGCGGCGCGAATACGAACAGCTTGAAGGCGATGACTCGAAGCACGCGATCCAAGGGCTGCTCGAGCGGCGCGCACGCGTCCTCTTGCGCGAAGCGCGACTCGCCGACCTCGAACGCGCGATCGCCGCTTCGACGCTCAGCCCCGACGAGCGCGGCCGCCTCGCAGCCATGATCCACGCCCCACTCTGGCGCCAGCGCGGCGTGCTCGCACAGAAGGGCAAACTCGAAGACCTCCTCGTGCTCGGTGCCCCATGACGAAGCCAAGAGCCTCCGACGATGTCGAACATCGCGACGGCCATTGTGGAGCGACCTACTACCGCATCGACGGTCCTCAAGACGGTCGCCCCTTGCTGCTCGTGCACGGCGCGACGGTGCCAAATTGGGAGTTCGACTACTTGGTGCCCGAGCTCGTCGCCGCAGGCTACCGCTGCTTGCGCTATGACCTACTCGGCCACGGCGCGTCGAGCTACGCGGCGCAAAGCTTGCCGATCGAGGCCTTCGTCGACCAATTGCGCGAAGTCCTCGCCGGCCTCGACTGGCCGAAGCAAAGCGATGCCCTAGGTCACTCCCTGGGTGCCGCCGTCCTCGCTCGTAGCGTCTCCGCTGACCCAGAGCGCTACGCGCGCGTTGTCCTCATGGCGCCGATGCTCGACTTCAGCGCGCGCAATCTCTTCGCTCGCATCCTGCGTCGGCGCGTCGTCGGTGAGCTCTTCATGCATGGTGTCGGACTGCCGCTCTTGGTGCGCCGCCGTCGACGACGCTACACGGCGATCGGACGCGAAGCGCTCGTCGCGCGCTTCCGCGAGCAGGCGCGGCAACCGGGCTTTGTGCGCACGCTCCTGCTCCTCGAGCGCGACGGGACGCTGGGTGACCAGACGGCGGCGTACGACGCGTTCGGTCGCAATCAGGCGCAGAGTACCACGCGACCGTGCATCCTCTGGGGCAGCGCCGACAACGTCATCCCGCGGGCCGACATCGAACGCGTGCGCGCTCTCGTCGGCGCACATGACTACGTCGAACTCGAGGGTCTCGAACACAACCTCATGATCTCGCACCCGGAGCGCGTCGCAGCGGCGCTCGAGCGACTTCTTCGCGCGGAAGAGGCGACGACCTGACACCACAACGCGCATGTTCCACCAGCTGACGGATCACGATAAGCGACCCTCAATGCGAGCGAAGGGCTGGCACGTTCTGCACCGCGGGCGTCGGCACGAAGAGTCGCGGCGCCATGCCACCGAAAAGCAAGATGCCCAGGACTACGGTCATCGCCGCGAACTCGCGACGATTGAGGTCCATCTCGCCGCTGTGCACATGCGTGCCAGTGAAGAGCGCAAAGAAGCAGCGCAGCACTTGAATGCCGTTCAACGCCGTCGCGACGATGACCGCGAGACCAAGCACGGGGTAGCTCTGCACCGTGCCCTGGACGAGTAGGTCCTCAGCTGCGAAGCCGAGGGTCAGCGGCAAGGACACGCTCGCGAGCCCGAGCAGCAAGAAGGCGGTCGCCATGCGCGGAGTACGCGCAAAGCAACCGCTCGCAGCGACGAGCGACAGAGCCCCGCGTCGTGCCTCGATCGCTGCTAGCGTCATGAGAAAGCCCGAGGTCGCGAGCGCCATGACGTGCCAGGCGAGGATGGCGCCGGCGCGGCCGACCACCGACACGTTTTCGAGGCCGAAGGCGATCAAGGCCGTCTGGCTGATGACGAGCCACACCGCCGCTCGCCGCGCACTTACTTGCACGAGGCCAATACCGGCGGCGGCGACGCTCGTCGAAGCCGCGACGATCGCGAAGGCCTCGGCGAGTCGCCCACCAGTGATGTCCTGGAGGACGACTAGCTGAGCATAAACACCGGGTTGCGGGGCGAGGAAGGCCACGAGGAGTCCGAGCGGGACGCGGTCCGCGATCGCCGGCAACCAGCCGTGCAAGGGAAGCGCCGCTTCGCGAATCGCGATCGCGAGCAGCCATGCGATGGCGCCAAGGCCAGCGGCCCCGAGCGCGAAGGCGACAGTGCCGACCACGAGAGCGATGAGCGCCAACCCTTGGTACAAGAAAAAGGGCCGCGCGCAGTCACTTCCACACACACGGTCGAGACGCCGCACTTCCCACCCGACAACGACCGTCCCGGCCGACCAGAAGAGCGCGATCAGCAGCGCGTCGTCACATGCGACGAGTGCGAGCGAGAACGCGAAGCTTGCGAGGATGACGCCGAGCGTGCGCGGTGCATGCGTCGCGACCGGCGCGAAGGAGACGACGAGCAAGGCAACAACGAGCTGGATCACGGGGACCGAAGCCTGCCAGCCTTGGTCCGCCACGGCGCTTCCGTCACCAAGTGCGACGAGTTCGGGAGCTACATGTGGCGCTAGCAACTGCGCGACGACGTAGATCGCAGCCAAACACGCGACGCACGATGCAGCCAAGGAGCGAGCCGCGCGTGCAGCGCGACAGCGCGCGACGAGCACCGCGACGACGCAGAGGACGAGTGCTGCGATGAGGGGAAGAGCGCGCGTCATGAGCTCTGCTCTTCCGACCTGCTCGCGTCGCTGTCGCGCTCGACGTCAGCAGCAAAATGCGAAGCCTGCAAACCCGTAGGCGCAACGACAGAAGGATCATCCGATCGTCGCAACAATACGCGTGTCAAGCGACGATCCAACGCATCCAGGCGGCGCAAGCCATAGAGGACCCGCTTGACGAAGCTGCGCAGCACCACATCGAAGGCACCGCGCTCGAGCGCATGGCGGTAGAGCCAAGGACGGAGCGCCTTCGGCACGAGGCGGTCCACGTGAAGGGGCACCCGCGCGACCTGGCGCCCGACCGCTTGTTCGAGATGGCGCTGATCGTGAAGCAAGCTCGGCGAGCGCAAGATCTCGAGACTGCGCACCGCCGCATGACCGCAGATGTGCACGAGCGGCACGTAGTGAAAGCCAAAGCCGATCTCGACGAAGATCAAACCGACTTGAGTCATCGACGCATAGGCGAGAACGCTCTTGATGTCGGTCTGCACGCGCCCGACGAAGGTCGCATGCATGGCGGTCACGGCGCCCACTCCGATCAACGACCAGGAGGCCAGCGGAGACTGCAAGAAAAGCGGACCCGCGCGGAGCAACAAGTAGGGGCCGAGGTGGATCGAGATCGCGCCATAGAAGATTGCGCTCGAAGGCGTCGGCCCCTCCATCGCGCGCGGCAGCCAGCCACCGAGCGGAACTTGCGCTGACTTGCCCATCGAAGCGAGCAACAAGAGGAGCGCGCCAAGAGTCGCGACATCGTTCGTCGGCGCAGCTGCGAGCGCAAACCACGGCTCGGCCTGCTCGAAACTCGCATGAGACGTGTGGTGCAAAAAGACCAAGGCCCCGAGCAGCCCTACGTCGCAGATGCGATAGGTGACATAGGCCCGAAAGCCATGTTCGACGGGTTTCGGCCGTTCATGAAAGAACGCGATCAAGAGTGCCGAAGCAAGCCCCACGAGTTCCCAACCGAAGAAGACCTGGTCAAGGCTCGCAGCGAGGACGACCACTTCACTCGCCGCTCCGAAGAGCGCGAGCAGAAGGTAAAAACGCAAGAAGCCCTGCTCACGGTGCAAGTAACGCCGTGAGAAGGCTGCGATCAAACCCGTCAATCCGGCCACGAAGGACGCAAAGGGAAGCGAAAGGCGGTCCGCGAGCAGGCACCAATCAAAACTGTAGTCGGCGACCGCAAACCACGACCCCAGTCGCAGCACGTGCGCACCACGACCGAGCAGCGCCAACACGACGATGCTCGACAGAGCGCAGACCGTCGCTCCGAAGAAGGCCACGGCGACGAGCGAGGCGACGCGTCGTTCCGACAGAGCGACGCCGAACCACGCACAAAGCGCAAGGAGCACGCATGCTGCCGCAGGCAACGCAATCGTCGCGACCACGAGCAGGTCGAGGATCGAGTCGAGAAGAGTCACGAGGCGGGGCCTCCGCCGACCCAAGCTTCTCCATTCGACAACGCTGGGTTGGCGATGCGCGCGAGGCCGAGATGACCACGCTCGTCGCCGTAGAACTGCGCAGAGCTCGCAACGATCGGCAAGCTCGCGGTCTCGGGCACATAGGCCTCGAAGCGACTCTCGACGAAGTCATGAAGGCGGCCATCTCCAGGACTCCAAGCAACGACGCGAATCCAGCCGTTCTGCACGAGGCGCAGCAGCTCTTCGTTGCGCGCGAGGACCGACTCCAACACGCGCGGCTCAGCATCGACGACCGTCAAGAGGCGAACTGGTTCATGAATCTCGACCATCTGCCAAGGCAAGCCAGTGCGCAAGTCAGAAGCGTGGCCGTCCATGACCCCGATCAAACCTGTAATGTTGTGCGGCAGCTTGGTGCCACACCCATATCCGCGCGGGTCGACGAAACTGAAATAGTATTCGAGGTTGATGCCAGCTCCGACCGGGACGACCGCGCGCAGCAGCCCTTCTAGAACGTCACCGTTCGCGTCGGTCGTCGGGTCATAGGACACGAGGAAAGCGCGCCGGTCGAGGAAGAGGCCGCGCGTTCGCTCGCGACGACCAACGATTGCGAAGGCGTTGGTCGCGTGCCCGCACTCGGGCCGGGGTTGGGCGAGGTCGACCGCACGTCCTTGGGCGTGGCGCAAGGCCGCCTTCGCGTCGGTCCCGTGCGGCGCACTCACGAAGCGTCGACATCGCTCGTGCGCGTCGCGCTCACACGCCTCTTCGAAGACAGCGCGGACACGCGAGAATGCCTGAACGCTCGCTTTTGGGATGCGGTCTTCGTCATACCAAGTCATCGAGTCGTCGCAGGTGTTGTGATAGCCAGCAACGAAGCGTGTCGTAGCCGGCACTTCTATGCCGCGCTCGCGCAGCAGGACGCGCACGTCCGCGTGATTGGCCATCGCCGCGAAGACACGCGCATTGGGTCCACCACGCCCCCCGCCAGTAGCCCCACAGTCATAGGCGGCCTCGTGCGGATTGTTGAAACTCGACGAGCCATGGCCAACGACACACACAACGTCGCTGAAGCCGCGCGTCAACCCAATGCTGCGCAGCAGCCCCTCGACGACATCGGCCATCTCGCCGGCGCTGTAGCCGATGTAGCGCCCGGCGGCATCGCGC
Source organism: uncultured bacterium (assembly GCA_937858895.1). Lineage (GTDB taxonomy): Bacteria > Planctomycetota > UBA1135 > UBA1135 > JACKHW01. The sequence goes on from CALLZN010000443.1 coordinate 10,469, forward strand.
GCTTCGCCTTCGCGCTCGAAGACGAGGCTGGTCACGGGCTCGATGTTCGCGGGATCGACGAAGCCGCGCAGAGCACGCTCGCTAAAACGCGGCATGAGACAGCGTCCGACCATCGGCAGCAGGGACCACCAACCGAAGATCGTGCTCAGCAGTCCTCCTCCTGTGGCGGCGTGGCCGTGCTGGGTCACGACCTTGGTCGCGAGTCCGCGCCGGCGCCGGCGTCTGCGCCAAGCAGCTTCTTCTTCGGGCTCCAGCGCACGCTCGGTTACGTAGTGGCGAGGCACGACGTTGACCGGGCATAGGGGTCGCGCTTGTACTTCGCCGAGTCCTTGCCAGGCCATGGCGACGCCGAAGAAGCCGGCGTAGCCGAAGGTCTCGACGCTGGGCAGCACTTCTTCGAGGTGGCGCCGCAAAGAGCAGGCGCGGTCGTCAATGCAGAGAATCGCTTGGAAGTCGTGCGTTGTCGCTTGCGTGGCGGCCTTCGCTTGACTTGCAAGACCATCCAGCAGGCGAATGCGCAGGCGACGCTCATAGGCAGCGTGCAAGACGCGCCGTCGCGCAACCTCGTCGAAGTCGGCCAAGTCCTGCAAGAAGCCCGTCGCAGTCGCGCGCTCAGACAGCGCCATGAGGTCCGCATCCGACACCTGGGCCATCACGAAGCCCTCGAAGGCGAGCACGCGCGGATCAACAACACTCTGCGGCGGCAGCGCGGCCTCGAGCTCAGTCCAAGCAGCGCCCGGCCCGAAGCGCTCCCTCAACACCCAACGCGAGGCGAAGGCCTCGCAGGTCAGGAGCACAGCTGCGAAGTCCACGAGCCGCGCGGGGCGCGCTTCGACCGGCGCACGATCGGGCCGCACTTCGAACTGTCGCATCATGCCAGCCCAGCCCTTGAGCGGCAGCAAGGCAGCCAACACAGAGTCGTGCCATTGCTCCTCGGCGATGCCGAGCATGTTCAAGGCCCGCGCCAGAGTTTCTATGGCATCGAGGCCGGCTGCCTCCTGTTCGCGAAGCTCACGCGCAAGCCCTTGCGCCCACGCCCCGAGCGTGTGCCCTGGCTGACCATAGAGGCGGCGGAAGGCGCTGAGGTAGCCGCGCTCGCGCTCCGGCATGGGCCAAGTCGCGACACCTTGGTCGAGGAAGGCGGCACAGGTCCGAATCACGAGCGGGTGGACGTGAACATCGATGTCCGCGATCGGCTTGGCGTCCGTCGCGTGCAGGGCGAGGAATTGGTCACGACGTCGCGTGCGTCGCTCGTGTCGTGTGCGTCCCGCTGCGGCAGCGACGGCAGCGCGTTCTTGCGACAGCCGTTCAGCCAGCATCCCATGCGCGGCGTCGACCAAACTCAACCAGAGCTGTCGCAATGCGCCTTCGGCCAGTGCTTCGATCGCGCGCCGACGGGCGTCGTCGACCAAAGGGTGGACACGCTCCAACACGTCCGTCTCGGTCAGGTGCCAAGTCAGAGCTGCCCCGCGCGGCACCTCGAAGTAGCGCTGCAGGCGCAGCAGGCGGCGCCTTCGTTGCTCTTGCGTCAGCGCCCGGGCTTCGCTACGCACTTCGGCATCGAGGACGGCTTCGAGATCAACCGCTTGGATGCGCCCCGAGCGAACGTGCTCCGCGAAGGCGGCCTCGCTCAGATAGGGCTCCGTCCCGAAGAGCTCCGAAGCAGCGACGACGGCCTCGTCGAAGCCCATGTGTTCGAAGGCGTGCAGAGTGTTGTGGTGCACGAAGGTGTGCAGCGGCGCTTGCTCCGGCAGGAACTTCGCGACCTCTTCGATGATGCGGGCGAGCTTCGTCACCACGAGGATGAAAATGGCGTTTGACGCGCGTGCGCCAGCGTCGACCACCGCCGTGGAGCACACGATCCGAAAGAGATCATCGGTGCGCAGTCGACTGCCGACAAAGCAAGACTCGTGATTCGCTGCGATCGCGGCCGGAGTTCGCGACCCCACAGCTGCGGGCCTTGCAAGATTGACTTAGTCGTCTAAGCTTGGATGACCCAGCGACCGATGACATCCGAGGCGATCTCCGAGGCGATCACAGTCATGAGCGATGCCCCTGAACCGACCGAACGTGAGCTCCAGATCCTGAAAGTGCTCTGGGCTCGCGGTGAAGGCACCGTGCGCGAGGTCTACGAAGCCCTGCGCGACGAGGTCCCGATCGTGCAGAACACTGTGCAAGCCTTCCTGCGCACGATGGAAGAGAAGGGCCTTGTCCACCACCGCAACGAGGGGCGCACGTTCGTCTACCGCGCCGTGTTGTCAGGCGAACGTACGAAGAAGAACCTGCTCGGCGGCCTGCTCGAAAGCGTCTTCGACGGCGCACTCGACCAGCTCGTCGCGAGCGCGCTGCAGGCAAAGAAGCCGAGCCGCGATGAACTCGCGCGCTTGCGCGTGCTACTCGCCGAGGCCGAAAAGAAGCGGAGCTCATCGTGAGCGCTCAAACCGGAGCAATCGAGACAGCGACCGCTGCGCTCTGCGCTCACGGCCCGACGCTGCTCCTCGGAAGCACGGTCGTCCTCGCGGGCGGCTTACTCGTGGCGCGCGCGCAACGCACGCCTACCGCACGCCGGCGGCTAGGGATCTGGACCGCTCTCGCGAGTGCTGTCTACCTCGCCTTGGCGATCGTGCCATTGCCGCGGCTCGAGTTCGGCCACGCGATCGAAGCACGCACTTTGGTCGGCAAGCGCGCGGCGGACGTCGACGCGCTCAGCTTCGCTCCCACCCCGCGGCAGCCAGCCACCGTCGCGCTGCGTGTCGCTTCTTCTGCGACATCGCAGCCCGCGAAGGAGCCGCCGCTCGACGAGCGAGTTGGCTCGCCGCCGGCTGCCACACAGCCAACCGAAGTCGTGACCGTCGCTTGGGACCACGTCTTCGCCACCATCTGGCTCGCGGCCGCTGCGCTCCTTTGCGCGCGGCACATCGCGGGCATGTTTCACCTCGCGCGCCTCCTTCGCCGCGCGAGCGTTGCGCCCCCTTCGGTCGCCGCGCTCGCAGACTTACCCGCTGCCGCGCGCGTGCTCATCGCTGACCGCAGCGTGCGGCCGTTCTGCGCTGGCTGGCTGCGCCCGGTCATCGTCGTCTCGCCCGAACACCTTGCCCAGCCTGGCATTCTGGCGGCCGTCTTACGCCACGAAGCCGCGCACCTGTCGGCGCGCGACCCGCTCGTGCGACGCGGGCTCGCACTGCTCACTGTGCCCTTCGCTCTGCACCCGCTGTTCTGGTGGCTCGCGGCGTTCGTGCGCTTCCAGAGCGAACTCTGCGCCGACGAGTGCGCTGCCGGTAATGCCCCGACGCGCTACGCGCGCGACCTTCTCGACCTTCTCGACCTAGTCGACCAGGGCGTCGACCAGGGCGTAGCAGCCAGCGCCGCCGGCTCGACCTCGGTCGCAATCTTCCACCGCCGTTCCGACTTCTACCGGAGAATCCAAGTGTTACTGCAACCGAAGACAGCCCCGCTCCGCTCACTCTCCCGCTTCCGCCGTTCTCTCCAGCTTGGCTGCATGCTCGCGCTCGTCGGCGTCGCTGCTGGCACCTTCGGCGTGCCCGCCCGCGCCCAGGATGCAGACGCGCAGCGCGCCGCGCTCCAACAAGAGATCACGGTGCTCCGCAAGCAGATCGAGCAGCTACGCGCCCAGCTCGCGGCAGCCAATCGGGAGCATCCGCCCACAGAACCGAGCGCGGTGCCAACCCCGCCGGCGGCACCGGCGCCCGCACCGACCACAGGCGCTTCGGAGGCGCGCGAGCCGCGGACGCGCGGTGTGCCTGTGGTCGAGGAAGTGCCGCCCTTGAAGCAATCGTCCCAGACCAGCATTCCGCCAGGCGAAGCGACACCAGCTGCGACGAGCGGGACGACCGACCCAGAAGTGATCGTCGCCCTCACCTCGAGGCTGCTCGACATCGAGATGGAGATCAACATCGCGCGCTCCGACATCGAGGAGTCGAAGGTTCTCGCCGACACCGGCGTGGTCTCCCAGGCCAAACTGCGGCGCGCCACGGCCGAGCTCGAGAACCTCGTACGGAAGCGCAAGATCGTACGCAGCGTAGTCGACGGCGAGATTCGGGCGACCGCGAGCGAGATCGCGTGGCTCTCTCGCTCGATGCGCAGTGCCGACAAACACGAGAGGTTGCGCTACGAGATTGAGCTCATGCGCGCAAACGGCCGGCTCGAAGCCCTGCGATCCGCGCGCTGAGCAGCTGCTGGATCAGCACTTCTCCGCGGTCGTGAAGAGCTCGAGCGGCGCATCAACCGGAACTGCTGTCATCGAGATGCAGGACGACGGAGTCGGCATGAGCGACCCTGTGCGTCATCGGCCGCGAGCCCTGCTTCGAGCCGTGCGACGACACTTGCCGCAATAAAAACATCGCTTGGCTGAGTTGCGAGCACGCGGGCGAGGCGCTCATCTTTGTCCAGCACGGGACGCGGGTCGATGAACCCCTTGGCGATGAGCTCATCGTGCAACAAGTCGGCGCGACGCTTAACGAAGCGCGGCAGCGCGGCCATGCTCGCACACCAGCGCGCCGCGTCGCCACTGCACGTTGTCAAGGCTTCGCCGGCGGCGGACTCGAAGGCCTGTGTCAAGGCTTCGAGCCCATCCAAGTCTTCGTATTGCAATGGCCGGCCACGCCCGATGCCGACCAAGGCGCACCAGCGCTTGACGAGTTCACAAGCAAGATCAGCTGTCGCCAAGTCCGCAGCGTGGCGAGCCGTGACCTCGGGCCAGATCTTGGCACCGCGCCGACGCAACGCCTCGTAGGCACCTAGCGTCGTTGCACCGAGCTCACACAAGCGCGCAAGCAGGCCACCGTGATCCACCAGGATATAAACGAGCGACACCCGACTTGGGTCTTGCCACACCGTGAGCGGTTCAGGGGCCAAGTGTTCCCACCATGCTTCTGGACTCCAATGCTCGGCGCCCTCGAAGCGCTTGCGCGCGGGCAACGGCGGCACGACGACGTCGCGCCCAAGCGCCACATCGCTCGGAGACAACTCGACGAGCGTGATGTCGAAACCGATCTCGCCTCTAGCCCGCAGCTGTCGCGCCGTGCGCTCGAGGCGCGTGACGTCGGCCGCGTCAGCGGTCAAAACCACGAACTGACGCCGCTCGACTTCGGCCAAGCGCAATAAGGCTTCGGCGATGGCCGCGAAGCGCGCTTCGTCACAGTGCGCGAGCACTTCGTCGAGGAAGACCGGCAAGCGCACCGCGCCCTCGCTCACGAAGACGAGCGCCAAGCGCCAAGCGAGCAAGAGCTGTGAGCGCGTGCCGTCGCTCAGCTGGTCGAGGGCCAGCGTCGCCCCGGACCCGTGGTCCCGCGCCGCGAAACGCAGGTCACCACCCTCGTCCTCGTGCACGAGGACCTCGTAGCGTTCGTGCGTGAAGTATGCGAAGAGCTCGGCCGCGCGCACGACGAGCGGCGGCCTTGCGTCACGGGCCAGGCGCTCACGGATGCGGCCGAGGAGCATGCCCGCGGCGGCGCCGTCGAGCGCTTCATCGAAGACGCGCTCGACGGCCTCGCGCGCCTCGTCGACGCGCGCACGTGCCTTCGCGAATCGCTCGCTCTCGCGCGCAAGGGCGACCTCGGTGCGGATGGCGACGAGGCGCGTCTCGATGCGACTCTGCTCGGCGACCTGCGCTTCGGCCGCCGCATGAGCAGTGCGCAGCTCGTCGAGGGACAGGTCACGCAAGGGCCGGCCTTCGAGCAACGCGTCTGCCAAGCGTTCATCGAACTCGGCGAGGCGCGCCCGTGCGACCGCGAGCTCGCGCTCGACTTCGCGAAACTCGGCGAGGAACCCCATGGCCCGCTCGAGCTCTGCCCGCCCCTGCATCGATGCCGCAAAGCCGCGGCTCTCTAGCAAGTCGTCGCGTCGCGCATCCAAGCGCGCGCGACGCTCTTCGGCGGCAACTCGCTGGCCGAGGGCTTCCTTGCGCTTATCGTGGAGCTTCGCGACTTGGTCGGAGGCGTGCAGCGTCGCGAGCACGAGCGCACGATCGTCGACGATGCGTCCCGTCGCATCGACACCAAAGCTCTGCAGCCGCGCATTGAGCTCGGCATGGCTGTCGTCATAGGCGGCCTCCGCGATCGCGACTTGCTCACGCTGCTCGCTCAGCACTTCACTGGCGAGGCGCGCTCGATCGCGCGCTCGGGCAAGGTCGAGGCTCGCCGCGGCGCCGCGCGGCAACTCGAAGCCAAGCGTCGCTTCGAGCTTCTTGCGCTGTTGCTGTAGCAGCCGCTTCTCGGCGAGGAGGCGGGCCTTGGCGGCAGTGAGCCGCTCGCGCTCGAAGCGGCGGCGCTCGGCGAAGTGCTCGGTGACGACGCGTGCCACATCACCACGCGCAAGGACGAGGAAGAGCGCTGCTGCAAGCGCGACGCCGCCGAAGAGCCACGCTTCGCCCGCGCCGCGCAACAGGGCACGGACCGCGAGCACCCCGACAAAGACTGCGAGCACGACCGCGATCCAGAACTGCAGCGACGCGCGCAGCCGCACAGGCAACCCCTGCGCCGCGCGCAACGAGTCGACCTCGCTCGTATGCAACTTCGCGCCCCCGCCAAAGTCGAGTTCACGCGCGAACTGCGCTTCGACCGCCTCGAAGTCGCGGGCCGTGAGCGCGCGGGAAGCTGCCACGCAGGCTGCATCCGCGGCAAAGCGCGCGCGCGCCGCGTCGAAGGCTTGCCGCGCGCGGCGCGCTTCGGCGAAGCGCCGTTCGACCTCGGCGAGCAACGACCGCAAGGCCTCGCTGTCGTCCGTGCCCAGCGCTTCGTCCAGGACAACCGTGGCGCGTGCGAGCGCTTTGGCGCGTTGATCGCAGCGCGCGAGAACTTGGTCCGCGCGCTCGATGAGCGTGGCCACATCGTCGAGGTCGCTGTCGAGCACGACCAGTCGCTCGATCTCGCTGCCGTCGAGCGCCGCGACCCCTGACGGCATGCGTGCACGCCGCGCCTCGAGCTCGGCGATGCTCTGCAGGCAGCGCACGCGGTCGATCGCGACTTCGAGGATCGCTCGCTCGGAACCTGCCGTCGAAAGCTTGCGGCGACGCAGCTCCAGGGCTTCGACTTCGCCCTCACGGCGCGCGAGTGCATCGTGCGCTTGGGCCTCCTTGCGCGCCTCGCGAACGGCGACCTCGAGCGCACGAGCCTCGTGCTGACCCGCGCGCGGCCCGACAGCGAAGTCCCGGCCGAGGTCGACGAGGTCGTGCCCCCCCTGCAAGCGACGCCGTAGTTCGGCCTCGAGGGCACCGTGCTGCGTTGGCGCAAGCAGCTCCACCGCGCGCAACAGGTAGCAAGGAGCGTAGAACGAAGGCGGCAACTGGGGCCTGGAACGCGCGCGGCCATCTTGCTGCCAACGACTCGCGCCGGAACCATCGCGCGCGACTTCTATCCGCGACGCCTGCCCTGCACGGCTGGGCTCGACGTCCGCGAAGCGCGCCGTCGCCACGACGCCGCGCCCCGCGCGAACATCCTCGTCGGCGAAGAGCAGCGCATGCAGCGCGCGCACCAGCGAGGACTTACCCGAAGCATTGGGGCCATGCACGACCGTGAGCCGCGGCCCGAAGTCGATCTCGAGACGCGAAGTGAGGCCAGGCAGGCGCTCGATGCCGAGACGCTCGAGGATCATGGACCAGCCTCGATCGCAGCGGCGTGGGTACCATCATTCGACGGCCCGCTTGTCGACACAGGTGTAGACGAGAGCATCGACGCGAGCATCGCATGGCCGACGCGCAGCAAGCGTTGCGCCGGACTCTCTTCGCATGCGCGAGCCTGCACGGCGCGGAAGCGCGTTTCGAGCCGCAAACGCGCATCGAAGTCTTGGAGCTCCATCGCAAGCGCGGTTGCGCGCTCCGCCTCCACGGCAGCTTCGAGCTCCAAGACTTCGCGCGCGAGGACCGCAACGGCATCACCGCCGCGCGCGAGCGCCTCGACGTCGAGCGCTGTGCGTAGGTCGCAGCGGAGCTCGCAAGCGCAGGCGAGCTTGGAGCCGAGCGTGACCGACGCTGCCTCGATGTCGAGAGCACGCAGCTCCGCGCGCAGTCGCGCAGCGTCGCGCACACGACCACCGACCCGGATGCGCAGGACCAGCACTTCGACCGACGTCGCTTGGAGCGCGGCGAGACGGTCTCGCATCGCAGCAAGGACCACGGTCGCGATGTCATCAGTCATCGTGTCGTCCAACACGATTCTGACCTCTTCGAAGCGCAGCGGCGCAAGCTCCACGCGCTCGAAGCTCCAGCCACGATCCGCGAAGTCGACGCGCAACGCCGAGCGCGGCCCGACTTCTCCCCGGTGCAAGGGCGAGAGCGAACCAAGGTAGCCGAGCGCCATGCCGCCAGCATCTGCTGCAAAGCTCGGCGCATGGATATGCCCGAGCATCCAAGCGTCGACAGGCTGCGCCAAGAGCTCCGCGCGCGCGACCGGAGCGTGGTGACTACTGCTCGCATCGAGGTCGCAGTGCAGCACGCCAAAGCGCGGCCGCGCCGACGGCTCGAGTCGTAACGCGCCGAGCGGACTCGTCTTGACACGCGCCTCGGGAAAGCTCCAACCAACGAGGCTCGCGTGCTCGAGCGCACGCTCCTCCCAGTGACCGCCCTGTCCCAAGAGCTCGAAGCCGCGGACCTCGCGCGCGAGGCGCGGTAGCGCGACGACATCGTGGTTTCCCGCGACCGCAAAGACGCGAACGCCGGCGTCGACGAGACGCCGCACCCCGCGTTCGAGCAGGCCATAGGCCTCGAAGCGGGCGTTCTCGGAGTCGACAAGATCGCCAGCGAAGACGAGCGCCTCTGCCTCGCTCTCGAGGACGGCATCGATGAGGCGAAGGAAGGCCGCAGCCGGCGCCAAACGCAGAGCATCGACATCGTGGTCGGCGAGCGCGCGCGGCAGCGTAACCGCCGCCCGGCCAAGGTGCACGTCACCAACGAACCAGAGGGGTCGCGGCGTCATCGCGACCTGCAAGCAACGTTGCAGCTGAAGCTTTCACCTGGAGCGGGTATGCGACGCACGCGGGCAGGATGCGGCGCCGGCGACCGCAGCGCAACGATCGCCTTCCGTGCCGTCGCCCCACTTCACTTCCGTCTGGAGCCATGTTGTTTGTTGCCTCCTTGATCCAAGCGACGAAGTCGAGCGTCGCGCATGCCGAAGACACGCCGACGCTCGCTTCTCAGGCGTCAACTCGCAACTTGTACTTGAACTTGTTCAACGCCGACTTGCCGTCGAGGTGAATCACGATCCAGCGGCCACGCACGCCGCGGAAAGTCCGCTTCATGCTTTGCTTTTCATCATTCTTCTCCGACTGGCTGTCATTCCACGTCAACTCGCAGAGCTCCTCGTGATGACCGCTCGCGTCGACTGCACAGATGGCAACTCCGACCTTGCCCTTGCCCCCGCACTCTTCGAGTCGGATGGTGACGCTGTCGTCGTCCATTGGTGCGGACGTGCAGAAGAGCCGCTCGAACGTGCTGCTGATCGTCCCGCTCTGCCATGAGTTCAATGGCAAGTCGCGCGGTCCAATGGTCAGAGAACTCGTCCGACCGATGACTTCGTGGTACTTCTCATCGGCCATGCGCACAGCGTCATCGATCTTGTCCTTGGCCTCGAGGCACTTGAGATAAGCGTCGACGGCGGACGCCGGATTCTGCGCAGCGACGCCAACTCCTGCCGCGACGGCGCCGCAGCCAAGCTTGCCGGCGATCTCGCCGTACTCCTTGTAGAGTTCCTTCACCAAACTGATGGCTGACTTATAACTCGTCATGATCGTCCTCTCTCGTTTCTCGTTTCTCGGCTACAGTTCGCCGTGGGCTAGGAAGCGCGAGCTGCGCTTCACTCCCTAGAAACGGATTCCAGGACGAGGGCCTGCCACGAATGGACAGCCCTACGAGTCAGTCCTTGCCGACAGCTTCGCGCGCTTGCTTGCCTGTCGGCGCCTCGCGAAAGAGCGCGCCGAGGAACACCGCGTTGCCAAAGCGCGACTGCACACGCTCCTTGCCGAAGCGCACGATCACGAGCTCTTGCGCTGGCAGCACATAGAGATGCTGCTGGTACATCCCCGAGGCGGCGACCACATCGGCTGGGATGCGCGGGTTCAAGGCATGTAGAGCCTTGCCGATGAGCCAAAAATTGAGGCCGTAGGCTGGATTGGCCTTGGTGCCAGCGAAGCACTCCGCGAAGCGCTCCGCTGGCACGATCTCTCGTCCCTCGTGACGACCGCCCGCGAGCACGAGCAGGCCGAACTTGGCCCACTCACGCGCGGTCATGAAGGCGCCGTAGGGCAGGGCCGGGTTCTGCTTGCCGTCACGCAGCCACATCGCGACCTTGCAACCGATCGGGTCGAGGATGCGCTTTTGTAAGTAGGCGACGAAGTCCTGCTCCTTTGCGCCCGCGGCCTGGAGCTTGCGCTCGAGGAGCTCACCGAAGGCCATGAGGTGGCAGGAGCCGTAGCGGAAGCGCTTACCCGGATCGCTCGCCGCTTCGCATGCGATCGCGGCGGCATACTTGTCGCGCGTCAAGGGCGCATGCATGACGTCATCGTCGACCTTCAGACCGCTCGTGAAGTTCAACAGTTGGCGAATCGTGATGCGCGAACGTCGCGGATCATCCTTCCACTCGACGATGGTCTCACAGGCTCGCTCGTCGAGGTCGAGCAGTCCGTCGCCTTCTGCGCGGAGCGCGACGAGCGGCGCGAAGGACTTGGTCCCACTGAAGAGGTGATGGGCCTTGGCCGCCGTGTGACCGTTTTGGTACTCCTCGAAGACGAGGGCGCCCTTGTGATAGACGAGGACGGCGAGACCTTGGTTGTCAGCGGAGTAACGCGCTGCCGCCTCGAAGTCCAAGGGCGGCGTCTCCGCCACAGCGGTGACACCGAGGCCCACCTCGCCTTGGGCAGCCAGCGACGCCGTGAACAGCGTCAGCCCGAGCACGAGCCCGGCCGGCGCTCCGAAGCTCCTTGAAGTCATGGTGAACATGCTGCGCCTTTGTACTTCGCCCCGCTGCGGGGACCATGGTTCCGCAAGAAGTCCTCGGGTCAACCAAATCAAGCGACGGCATCCTCGCGACAGCGCAACAGCAACAGGAGCCCGATGAAGAAAAAGCCCCCGACGCTTGCGAGCGCCAGGCGCTGGTCGCCACCACAGAGGTCCGAGAGTTCGCCGAAGACGATGGGGCCGAGAATGGCCGATGCACGACCCGCGATCGCCATCATGCCGAAGAACTCACCGCTCATCCCAGGCCGCGTGATCTCGCCGACATAGCTCCGACTCGTCGCCTGCGTCGCGCCGATGCAGAGCGCCGCGAGCGTAGCGACACCCCAAAAGAGACCCTTGGCGAGCGCAGGCTCGAAGAGGCCCGGCCACGCGGTCGTGATCGCCGCCGCGACGACGAAGAGCCAGAGCACGAGCGAAAGACCGATGCTCCACAAGCTACCACGCCGTTCGGCGAGCTTGCCGAAGAGCAACGAACCCGGGATCGCCACGATGTTCAGCAAGAGAATGAGCACGATGCTCTCGGTCTTGGTGAAGCCGAGGCTCGTGCGGGTGAAGACCGCTGCGAACACGAAGATCGTGCTCAGCGCGTTCATATAAAAAAACAGCGCCGCCAAGAAGCGCAGCAGGCGCCCCTCTTCGCGCAATCCCAGCAAGCGCTGTCGCACGCTGCGCCGAGCCACGACACCCTGCGCGCTGCGCGGCGCGTCGCGCAGCAAGACGATGGCTGGCAAGCCAAAGACCAGCCACCACCCTGCTGCCACGAGCGCGCAATAGCGCGCGTCGACACCAAAGAACAAGAGCAGCAAGAGCACGACACCGAGCGACGCGAGCCCGCCCGCGTAGCCGAAGGCCCAGCCACGGGCGCCGAGCTTGGCGACCGCGCCCACACCGACGAGCTCCGGCAGGAACGCGTTATAAAAAACGTTGCCACCCTCGAAGGCATAGAGCGACACGACAATCAAAAGCATCGCGAAGCCCACGTCGCCAGGGCCAGCGAGCGCGAGCGCTGCACAGGTGACGACACCAACAACAAAATGCAGCCCGAGGAAGAGGCGCTTCTTGCGGACACGGTCCGCGAGGCTGCCGAGGAAGGGCGCCGTCAACACGACGAAGAGAGCTCCGATCCCGTTGGCCCAGCCCCACCACTTGTCGCTACTCGCGCTCTGCGCGCTCGGCACGATGACGTCCGCGAAGTAGAGCGCGTAGACCGCCGTCATGATGATCGTCGGATAGGCCGAGTTGCCGAAGTCGTAGAGGCACCAAGCGAAGCGCTGCTTCGCTGCGCGAGACGGCACGTCGTTCATGAACCGCGCCGACGCAGGGCCGCAGGCACGAGGCGCCAGACTCCGAGCCCGAAGCGACGCCGCAGCCACGACCGACGTCGTTGCTGGTCGGCGACTTCGTGGCCGTCCGCGAAACGAGCTTCTCGCCCGACGGGGCAAGCGCGCCGCACTTCGCATCCGCTGGCGCAGCCGCCAGCGTGACGGTGGGTCGCGCAGCGCCCGAGTTCGACGCGCCCAGGCTCGACGTAGGTCTCGACCGGACAGGCAGCGAGGCAAGGCGCGGAGCACGAGCTACACGGGTCGAAGTCGAGCTCGCCGCTGACCGGCAACTGGGCATCGACGACGAGGGCCGCGAGGATCTCGACCCACGGCCCGTAGCGCGGATGCAGGAGCAGGTCGACGACCGGTGAGGCGATCACGAGCCCCGCCGCCTCGGCCATCTGCGCGAAGCAGGTCTGCCGCGGATCACCGGGAAAGACCGCGGTGACCGAAAAATCGGCCGCGCGCAGAGCTTCGACTTCGTCGGCGACGCGCGCGCGCACCCAGTCGGAGAAGCCGACCCGACAAGCAGCAGCGTGCCCGTTCGCCTGCCCATTCACCTGGCCATTCACCTGCCCGTTCGCGATCGCGCCCTGGCCCGTCGTATGGAGGTAGTGCTCGAAGAGCATCGAGGAGCCAGCGCCAAGAACGACGACCGAAGTCGCGCCGCCCGCGCGCTCCGACAGCTTCGCGCCCCGGCACAGGGCTGGGTCGACGTCGCCGAGCCGCGCGACGCCCCAGAGGTTCATGCCGAGCTCGGCGAGGCGCGAGCGTGAGGCTTCGAACGCTTTAGGGAGCGAGCTGTGTGGCATCGTCGCAAGTCGAGAAAGGTTGAATGACCATAGCAAAGCCGCGCCCGATAAGCTCTGCAGCATCGAATCGAGGAGCGCTGCAGACCGGACAAGCATGGGCCAAGATCGCAACAAGCAAAGGAGCTCGACGATCGCGCTGGTCTTGGCGGCCCTCGTCGTCTGCGTGACCTCGGCCTATTGCTTCAGCTCCTTCTTCCTCGCATCGTCCGCGGCAACCGACCCATTGGTGGGAGGCTTCGACGTCACCGACCCCTGGCTTCGCGACGATGGGCCGGCGAGCGACGACCTCGAAGCTCAGGGTGACATCGACCCGCGCGCAGCTCGCGACGAGCGCGGCGACCCTACAGCCGCGGCGACTCGCGAAGCTGGCGCGGACCCGACCGGCGACGCCGCTCGGCGGAGCACGCGCCAGGCCGAGCAGCGACGCAGTGTCGACTTCCGCGGGCGGACCGTGACGCCGGACGGAGCGACGCTCACGGGCGTCCGGCTCGAGGCCTTCCTCGCGCCGCCGCGCAGCGCAGCGATCGAGCCTTCGAGTGCGGGACATGCCACGAGCCAGCAGGATGGTCGCTTCGCCGGCGCCTTCGTCGCTGGCGCTCGAATCGAAGTCTTCCTGCTGGCCAGCATCGACGGCTATGCCCCGACCTTGCGACGCTTCGACTTGCGCCCAGGCGTGGCTGAGATCGACTTCGGCGACGTCCTCGTCCAGCGTGGCTACTCGGTCCAGGGTCACGTCGTGAACGGCAGCGGGTCAGCGATCGCGGCAGCGCAAGTTCGCTGGCACAGCCTCGGACATGAGTTCTTGGAGCGCTTCGTCGTGGCCTGCGCGACCGATGCTCGCGGCGAGTTTCGCTTCGATGGCCTGCCCAACGTCGACTTCGTGCTCACGGTCGTAGCCGAAGGCTTCGGGGCACTACGCAGTCCGTTCTTGCCAGCAGGCGCAACCAAGAAGTCGCGAAGCACCGACGGCGCGATCGTCCTCGATGTCGGCAGGCTCGTCCTCGACTCGGGGCTCAGCGTCGGCGGCGTCGTCCGCAGTCGTCGCAGCGGCCCCCTCGCCGGCGCACGGGTCAGGATCGAGGAGCATGTGCGCAGCAAGAAGCCGTTGCCCGACTCCGCGCGTGCTGCCACCAGTCGCGTCGCGACGACCGACGAGCACGGGCGCTTCCTCATCGACCATGTCGTCGGGACCCCCCGCATCACCGCGAGCGCGGACGGGCACGTGACGGCGCATCGCGTGCTCGGCACGCTCACGAACCGCCTCTTCGTCGAACTCGACCTCGAACCCAAGGCGCGGCTGCACGGCGTCGTCGTCGACGCAACGACGGGACGCATCGTCGAGGACTACGCGATCCGGCCCCGTCGCGTGCCGAGCCCGAAGGACCTGCCGGCCAAGAAGGGACCGCCTTCGGCCACGCTCGCGGCGCAGAAGGTCGTAACCCAGCGCTACCAGGCCTTCGGCGCATCGGGACAACGACCAGCATGGTTGCCGCCGCAGGAGAAGCACAGCGACGGGCGCTTCGACTTCACGGACCTCGATCCCGGCCACTATCTGATCGACGTCGGCAGCGACGAGCACATCCGTCGGGCGCTTGGCCCCTTCGAGGCTTCGAACATCAGCCAAGCGGCGCCCCTCGTCCTGCGTGTCGAGCGCGGTGTCTCGCTGCGCGGACGCGTGGTCAGCCGCGCTTCGCAAGCGCCGGTGCGGCGCGCCCGCGTCGAGCTCCTCGCAGAGCGGCGTGACGACAAGCCCGGGAGCTTCGATCCGCTGACCGCCGTCCTCGAAAAGCGCGAGGCCGACCTCGTCCTCGAAGAAACGCGAACGCGCGGCGACGGCAGCTTCGTGCTCGGACCACGGCCCGCTGGGACCTACCGCCTACGAATCCGCGAGGCGAAGGGCTTCGAAGATCGCATCGTCGCGCCCATCGTCTTGTCGACCGAACGCGCGCAGTCGACGCTCGAAGTCACGGTCGATGCCGCCGCCGAACTCTACGGTCGCGTCACGCACTTGCCCGCGGGCAAGCGCGCCATCATCGTGCTCGCTTCGACATCCGGACGGCGCTTCGAAATCAAGACCGACGAGAAGGGCGACTACGCTTGCAAGGACATGGCCGCGGGCAAGTGGTTTGCGCGCGTGCACGTCGAGGGACAAGCCTGGGGTGCGTTCCGCCACGCCCTCGAAGCCGTAGCGGTCCAGGGAAGAGACGGCCCCGACCTCGAGTTGGCCGCCGGCGAGCGGCGTCGTCTCGACTTCGACGCGGCGCGCTCGCTGCTCGGCCGCTTGTATGGCTGCGTGCGGCACAATGGTCAAGTCGTCAAGGACGCGACGCTGCAGCTGAGCCCCAAGACGACATGGACGCCGCCGACGTCACCCGAACGAAAGAAGCTCCTGCGCGACCTCGCGAAGGCCGCCTTGCAGCGCAAGACCGACGCGGAGGGTCGCTTCGACTTCGATCCGGCGGTGCCGGGGCTCTACGAGCTCGTGCTGCGCATCGACACGAAGCAGGGTCGCATCGTCGACAAGCGCGACGTCGTGATCGGCGCCGCGACGCTGCAGGACATCGAGCTGCGGACCTTCACGGTCCAGCTCCGCGCGACGGTGCTGGGCAATGGCGCGCAGGCGCGGGGCCTGCGCATGGCCCTCGCCCTCGAAGACGAAGCAAGCGGCATCGAGTGGCGGCGCTGGCGGAGCCTGCCCTCCGCGCGCTTCTTGCGCTTCGACAAGGAACGCCTCGAGGTCGCCTCGCTACGACCAGGGCGCTATCGCTGGGTCGCCTTTGGTGGCGGTCATGTCCTCACGGAGGGCAGCTTCGACCTCCGCGGCGACCGAGAACTGAGCATCCAGGTGGCGCGACGTTGAGACCTTCGCGACGATGGTGAGTGATGCGTCTCCTGGCTGCCATCCTTCTGTCCTTGGTTGCGGCGACGGCCCTCTTCGTGGCCGGCTTCGCCGCCCTGCATGGCCTCGGCGCGCCGCAACGCGAAACGAGCAGCGCGACCCACGAACATGCGCTGCCCGCACCGGTTCGGCTCGGCTTGGAACCGATCGACGTCGCCCGCAAGCGCGTGGACCGTGGACAAGTCGCCGAGGCGGCTGCCCAACGCCCGCTCGTGAACCTGCGTTGCATCGTGCACATCCCCGGTGCAGCTCGCGCAATCCTGCTCGCGCGGAGCCCTGCCGCCCAGAACCCGGAGTCGCGCGTCCTCTTGCGCGCCTCGCGCGAGGGCGAAGGTCGCTTCGCCTTCGAACCTGTGCCAGCCGGCGTCTACGAGCTGCGCATCACGAGCGAACGCGGCGCTTCGCTCCACGTCGTGCAGCGCCTCGATCTCTTTGCAGACCGCGAACTCGAGATCCGCGAAGCACTGCTCGCCGAGCGCACGATCGAAGTCGCGAGCAACGGCAAGCCGCTGCAGAAGGCCTATCTCATCCTCGAACAAAACGGCGTGCGACGATCGAGCGGCACGACCGACCAAGATGGCCGCTTGCAGCTGCGCATCGCGGCTGGCGCCTACGACTGGCGCATCTGGTCGCAAGGCGAAGCAGCGGCCTCGGACGCCACGATCAACGAGGCCCGCGGCAGCGCGACCATCAGCGAGGCCGATAGCAACGTGCGACTCGAGATCGCACGCGAATGAGGGCGCGCACGCGGTGATACTGGCAGCCAGCATTGACTGCTGCACGTTTCCCTTGGAGGTCCTTTTGTCGAATGCCAGCTTCGCAGTCCCCGTCCCGAAGAACGAGCCGGTCCGCGCCTACGCCCCCGGCAGCCCCGAGCGCGAGAGCTTGAAGAAGGAGCTCGACGCGCAAGCTGCCGAACGCGTCGACATGCCGATGATCATCGGCGGGCGCGAAGTGCGGAGCGGCGTCCTCGGCGAAGCGCGCATGCCGCACGACCACGCGCAGCTGCTCGGCAGCTTCCACCAAGGAGACGCGACGAGCGTCGAAGCTGCGGCCAAGGCCGCGAAGGCCGCCGAGAAGGAATGGCAGGAGACGCCGTGGGAACACCGCGCGGCCATCTTCCTCCAGGCCGCCGCCCTGCTCGCGGGGCCGTGGCGCGACCGCATCAACGCCGCGACGATGCTCGGCCAGAGCAAGAACGTCTTTCAGGCCGAGATCGACGCCGCCTGCGAGCTTGCTGACTTTTGGCGCTTCAACGTGCACTTCATGCGCGAGATCTACGCCGAGCAACCCGAGAGCGCGCCCGGCTGTTGGAATCGCCTCGAGCAGCGCGGCCTCGAGGGCTTCGTCTTCGCCGTCACGCCGTTCAACTTCACGTCGATCGCCGGCAACCTGCCGACGGCCCCGGCCCTCATGGGCACGACCGCGATTTGGAAGCCAGCTTCGTCGTCGGTGCTCTCGGGCTACTGGATCATGAAGCTGCTCGAAGAAGCCGGCTTGCCAAACGGTGTCGTCAACTTCGTGCCCGGCTCCGGCCGCGCCATCGGCGACCCGGCGATCGGACATCGCGACCTCGCGGGTGTGCACTTCACGGGCTCGACCGGAGTCTTCCAGGGCATGTGGCGCGCCATCGGCGAGAACATCAAGACCTACCGCAGCTATCCGCGCATCGTCGGCGAGACGGGTGGCAAGGACTTCATCTTCGCCCACGCCTCAGCCGACCTCGAAGCGCTCGTGACCGCGTGCGTGCGCGGGGCCTTCGAGTACCAAGGCCAGAAGTGCTCAGCCGCGAGCCGCGCCTACATCCCAGCCTCGCTCTGGCCCGAGTTCCAAGAGCGCTTGCTCGCCGAGATCGCGACGATTCGCATGGGCGACGTGCGCGACTTCTCGAACTTCGTCAACGCGGTCATCGACGAAGGCGCCTTCGAGACGATTCGCGGCTACATCGAGCACGCGCGCAGCTCGAGCGATGCCGAGATCCTTTGCGGCGGCGCTTGCGATCGCAGCCGCGGATGGTTCGTCGAGCCGACCGTGATCCGCACCACGAACCCGGGCTTCAAGACGCTCTGCGAGGAGATCTTCGGCCCCGTGCTGACGATCTTCGTCTACGACGACGCCAAGCTCGAAGAGACGCTCACGCTCTGCGACACGGCATCGGCCTATGCCTTGACCGGCGCGATCTTCGCGCAGGATCGCTACGCGGCCGTGCACATGTCGAAGCGCCTCGTCCACGCCGCTGGCAACTTCTACATCAACGACAAGCCCACCGGCGCCGTCGTCGGCCAGCAGCCCTTCGGCGGCGGCCGCGCTTCGGGCACGAACGACAAGGCAGGGAGCAAGCTCAACCTGCTGCGCTGGTGCTCGGCGCGCACGATCAAGGAGACCTTCGTGCCGCCGCGCGACTGGCGCTATCCGTTCCTCGGGGCGAAGTAGTTGCCTCGGGGCGAAGTAGTTGCCTCGGGGCGAAGGAGTTGCTCGAAGCGGCCTCGAGCTGGCTTTCCATGCCTTGGCGACGAACACCCAACCCTGCTCGACGCTCGACTTGCCGAAGCCACGGCCGCCATTTTTCGTCGAAAAATGGCAGCGCCTTCTCCATTTTCCCATGGCTATGCCGACGCAGCGCCGCCGCTGCGCTTAGCGCGGGTCAAGCACCCGCTACTTCGGCGCCTCTTCGACGCCTTCGAGCCGGCGGTCCTTGATCGCGAAGAGGCGTGGCGAGATCGGGTGCTCGGCGTGTTCGAAGGAGTCCTCGACGCTCTGCATCAAGGTCGCGAGGTCGGCGCTCCGCCGCGCGACGACGAGCTTGTCGCGGTCGGGCATGGCGAAGACCAGGCTCTCGACGTCTTCGACCGAGCGATCGAGCGCGAGCAGCACGCGGGCGGCGTCGTAGCCGTCACCGGACTCGACCGTGAGCGCGACGGCGTCCTCGCTCTGCAAGACGGGCAAGCCACCGTCGCTCGCCGCCAGGCGTCGCAGGTTGGTCATCGAGAGGTTCTCGAGGGCGATGGCATCGATGCCCCAGGCGCGCAGGTGCCCCTCGGTCACGAAGACCATCGAGTCTCCTTCATCGATGACGAAACAGAGGTCGAGGCCTTCGAAGAGCTCGCGGCGCACGAGGGCGCCAGGGCCAAAGGCGGGCGAGTTGCCGCGAATCCATTCTTCAGCGCGGATCTGCGGTAGCACGAGGTCGATCGCCTCATCGAAGAGCAGGTCCTCGATCGAAGCGAGGTGGTCGCGAAGCTCGCGGACCAGGCGCTCGACCGTCGCCGGAAACGAGTCGGGGAAGGCCTTCTCCCGCAAAAAGACCTCGCCCATCGGCACAGCCAACTCCTGCCGCTCGACGCGGAGCACCGCGCCGAAGCCTTCGCGCGTCGGGCCAATGACCTCGATCTCGGGATGTCCCTTCGCAAGCTCGACGATGAGCCGCTCGTAGAAGCGCAGCGCCTCGTCAGGCACGCCGTGATAGGGAGCACGGCGGAAGACGCGCGTGAAGAAGCCTGTGAGGACCATCGCCGCCACGCTCCAGCAGAGGAAAATGACCAAGGACAGCATGTCATGCTTCTATCGGCAGCAGCGCTCGCGAGGCTGGGCAGCAATTCTCGCCAGCCAAGCGGCGCAGCGCGGCAGCGCCCGCTACATTGCCGCCGGCCAACTTGGCCGTGGCCCATCGCAAGCCCAACGCGCTTCGAGCGTGGGCCTGAGCCGAAACTGTCGGCGAACACAACATGACCTTTCGTCTTTGGATCGTTGGCGCGGACACGAGCGTGCCTGTGAGCTTGCCCAGCGATCGTTGCATCGTCGGGCGCGCTCCTGACGCGGATATCCGCATCGACGACGCGCTCGCGAGCCGCAAGCATGCCTTGCTGCAGCAACGCCATGGTCGCCTCTTCATCTGCGACTTCGCGGTGCGCAACCCGACCCGTGTCAACGACCAGCCGATCCGGGGCGAAACCGAGATCGTCGCTGGCGACAGGCTCTTGATCGGCTCGACCACAATCGAGGTTGGCCATCGCGCAGATGTGCGGGTCCGCGTGCGTCCGACGACGCGGACCCGCGAAGTCGAGACCACCGTCTCCATCGACACTGCTGCCTTGTCAGCCGAGGATGTCGACGCGACGACGACCTTGGTCGAGCGCATCGCGAGATCGCTCCAGACCGTCTGGGACAGCGAGGACGCCGCCGAACTCTGGCTCGGCCTGTGCAACACCTTGGTGCCGAACAACTGCTGCGTAGTCACGCTCCTGGAGGAGGGTGACAACTTGCGCGTGCTCGCTGCGTCAGGCGCGGTGCCGCCGGGCGCAGCGATCGACGTCACGAAGCGCTTGCTCTCTCTGCTCCGCACGAAGCGCGATGTCGTCTGCATACGGCAAACGCCGGGAACCGAAGAGGGCAGCCTCTTGCTCGCCGTCGTCGCTCCGGTCCTCGTTGCCGGCCAACTCCGTGGCCTCGTCTACGCCGCGCGTCGCCCCGAGGACGATTGGCCGAAGCGCGATCTCGCGCTGTTGCGCGCCTTGACAATCATGATCGCGACTCGGATCGAGACGCTCGAACGCGTGCAAGCGCTCGAGGCGAGGATGGCCACCGAGCGTGCTAAGACAGTTCCGGCGGACTTCGTCGGCATCAGCCCTGCGATCCTCGAACTAGAGCGTCGGGCGTTGAGCCACTCTTCGTCTCTCGGCTTCGTTGTGCTCGGCGAAACGGGGAGCGGAAAGCTCGCTTTCGCACGCTGGATCCACAACAAGACTTGTCACGGCCGCGAGCCCGGTCGCTTCCTGAGCATTGACTTCCTCGACCAGCAGGAGAACGTGGCGGCGGCACGCACGGCCGTCCAAGCGCTGGTGAGCGCGCCGTTGTCCGGGGACTCAACCCTCTGTCTGCGCAACCTCCTCCAAGCCTCACGAGAGGTTCAAGCCGACTTCGCGGCCCTGCTCGCGCGCCGCACATGCCGCATCATTGTTACGGCATGCGCAACAAAGACGGACTTCTACAACGAAGTCGAAGCTTCACTTGCAGCCTTGCTCTCTCCCCAACCCTATGAGATCCCACCCCTGCGCCAGCGCGCCGAGGACTTGGAGCTCCTCGTTGATTTCTTTTGTATCCAGGCGGCGCGTGATTATCGCATCCCGGTCGCGACGCTGAGCCCCCGCTCCTTCGACCGCCTCCGCATGCATGGATGGCCCGGGAACGTCGAAGAGCTGCGCCGTGCCATTGAAAACGCAGCGATGCGCTCGGGCGGGGCCCAGATCATGCCGAAGCACCTACCGAAGCTCGCGCCTGACGTGACGAACGATGCCCCAGCGATCGAAGTGCCAAGCCTCGAAGAAGTGGAGCGCCTGCACATCCTCCACGTCCTCGAAGTCGCAGGTGGCAACAAGGTGCTCGCGTCGAAATTTCTAGGTATCGCCAACTCGACGCTCTACGAGAAGATGAAGAAGTATGGGATCCAGAGCTGAGACTCGCTGGCGGGTCGCTGCGCTCACAGTGCACGGCGCCCACGATAACCAACTATATATCGCAATGAGAACAGTCCTTGCGGTCACGATGCGGACGTCGCTGACTCAGTCGATATCGCTGCTGCTCGCTCTCACGACCTTGCTCGACGCGTTACCTGCGCAGGGGAGCGAACGCGTCATGCTTGTCGGCGCATGCACTCACCCTGACTCTTCTGTGTGGGCGGATGCGGAGGTGCACTGTGTTTCGAACCGCCTCACCCGAATTGCGGCTGGACGCTCGCGCGAGGGCGACTTGGACGAAGTCGTCGTCACGAGCGACGCACGAGGACGCTTCCGCGCAGCGCTATTACCTGGACGCCCCTACAGCGTCTGGGCCGTCACACCCGCCGCGAAGGCGACCGACTCGAACTCACAGGAGAGCGCCAACGGGCGCCTGCTCGCAAGCGGCGTGACCGAGGCTGTCTTCGCCGGCAGCAGCCTGCGCATCGTCGCCCAGTTGGCGCCACGGCTGCGACGCTGTCGCGTCGTTCGTGAGACCAAAGACGACGTGCTGGACGCTGCCAAGATCTTGCTCGTCCCGGCGACGGACAACTATCACGAAGTCACGCTCGCGCTTGCAGCCGACGGCACGATCGCTCTGCCGGCGCTTCCGATCGCGCCGCTGCGACTCGAATGTCGGTCCACCGACGGCAACTTGCTCGCCCTGCGCGAAGTCGCGACCAAAGAAGTCGACACAGAAGAGCTGAACTGGGTCATGGAGCAACGAGAAGCTCGCGAGGTCAGCGTGCAGGACGAAGCCGGGAACAGCATCGCCGACGCCGCGGTCTTCGTGCGCCCCCTCCTGACGCGCCCGAAGACGTCGAAGGACCCGCTCGAGGACTGGAACCACGAACGCTTGTGGTGGCAAGTCGCGCGCAGTGATTCCAAGGGCAAGGTGCGCTTCGTTCCACCTGCTGACCACGTCGATATCACCTTGATCATGGCGCCCGGCTATCGACCGGCTTTCCACACAATCGACGAGTCAGAACCTGTCAAGCTCGTCAAGGAGCCAACGACCAAGCTGCGTCTTGTGTATGGCGCCACCCCGCTCGCAGGCGCCACCGTGCTAGCACTCAGCAATGACCCCGCCCCACGCAAGATCGGAGACCTCGACGTCATGCAGACCGTCGACATGCAGCCACGGCTTCACGTGACGGACTCCGACGGCTACGTGGACATTCCGGGTCGACCCAATGTTCGCTTGGAGCTCGTCATCGACTCGACGGTCGCCGATGCAATCGACGCTGCGCAATCGGCCGCTCGAAGCCAAGGGCAGGGCGAGCAGACGAAGAATCTCCGCACGATCCATCTCGGGACAGCAACGACCATCCATGACAGTGGCGCGCGCGCCACGACGTTGAGCGCCGCGACGGATGACGCAAGCCAAAAGACCATCGACATCGCGGCCCTCGCGTGGAAGCGCATCACCGTCCTCGCGCCCGACGGCTCGGCGCTTGCGTATCCCATGGTCTCGGTCCTCGACTGCCGCGAGGACGGACACAAACCCGGAGTGGTCTACCGCGGTGATAGGCGCGGGCAAGTGGTGATCGGACTGCCGGCCGCTGACTACTTCGTCCTGGCTGTTGCACAGGGTGTGGGCTTTTGTGAAGGCACGATTGCAAAGAGTGAGCCCATGCTCGAGTTGAAGCTTGCGCCCTTCACTTCGATGCTCGTCCGCGTCGCGAACAACAAAAACGAAGTGGTACAAGGCGCCCGCGTCTACGTCTCCGGCCAGTGGTGGCAGCGTCAATTGCGCTTCTTCAGGCAAGTGTCGTCGTGGAACGCCGAAGCGCTGACCCTCACATGCGACGACGAAGGAAAGAGCCGCGTCGACCTTCTGCCGTGGCCCGGCATCGTCTACTCCGTTCGCGCAGCGGACGCCCTGGGACAGCGCCGCCTCGAGGTAACGAACAACTTGTCGACCGACCGCTTGCCAGAGGTCCTCGAGCTCACGCTTCCCGACCGCTAGGAGCGAGCAGTCATGCCGTGCGCGTGGTAACGCCTGACCCTCGATGCACGACCTCGACAACACCGCGACCAGATTGCGATCACTGGTTCACTGGTTGATCCGGCTCTGGCGCTGTGATCGAGTACGAAGGCAGTCCACCGTCAACGAACAGAATACCAAACTCCGGCGTGGCCCCACGGCGTTCGCCTCGCGACCGAGGAACCGCTGCCGCTCGCCCTCGAGGCGGCTGGACCGAACGCGCGCTTCGCCTACGAGGAGTTCCTCTCCGAGCTCGCCGAGAACTCGCTCATCGCCTATCGGCGCGCGCTCTTTCGCTTCTTTGCGCACCTGGAAGACCAGGGCCTCGAGCTCCGGGACGTCGGTCCTAAGCACGTGCGCTCCTACATCCAGGGGCTGCAGGCCACGATTCGGACGAAGCGTGGCGAAGAGCCAAGGACGAAGCCTGCTTCTAAGCCGACCAAGAAGCTGCATCTGGCAGCTGTGAGTTCCGGAAACTTCGGCAGCTAGATTCCGGAAAGTCTGTCCACCCGGCCG
>CALLZN010000444.1 GCA_937858895.1 uncultured bacterium
GAGCCAACCGCCACGCCGCCGCGGCAGCTCGCGCCGCAACTGCTCCTCGAGGTCTGCCATGTCGTTGTGCCGGAACTTACGCAGTTCGCCGAAGCCGAGGCGGCAGCCGTCGATGATCGAGGCGTGGTTCTCCCGATCCGTGAAGACGACATCGCCGCGACCGGCGAGGCTCGAGATGACGCCGAGATTCGTCTGGAAGCCGGTCGTGAAGACGAGCGCTTCCTCGTAGCCGAGAAAGCGCGCGAGCCGCCGCTCGAGTTCTTCATGAAGTTCGAGCGTGCCGTTCAAGAAGCGCGAGCCCGTGCAGCCCGAGCCGAAGCGCTCGACCGCACGGATCGCAGCCTCGCGCACGCGCGGGTCGTGCGTCACGCCGAGGTAGTTGTTGCTCCCCGCCATGATGAGCCGCTGGCCACCGATCTCGACTTCGGTTCCCTCGCTCTCGCTGATCGCCTGAAAGTAGGGGTAGAGTCCGGCGGCTTCGAGTTCGAGGGGCTTGGTGAAGCTCGCGCATTTCGCGAAGAGGTCAGGCCGATGGCTAGTGCCTGGTCCGACCAACTCGGCGCCGGGGTCACGCGCAGAGTGCTCATGCATGATCCCGCTCCTGATCGTGCTCGTGGCGACGCGGTCCCCATGAGGCCGACGTCCATGTGGAAGACGAAGGACCTGCAGGAAGTTGGACGCGCGGCGCCACCAGATGTTCTTTTCTTCGGTCCCTGTCATCACGGACCCCGGCGACGGTGGCGGGGAGATAAGAGTGCGTAAGCGTATGGACAGCGCCAAGGCGGGGTCAACCCCGAAAGATTCGTGGCATGCTGCGGTACTTTCGCCAAACTCATTTGGGTGACTGTCCTGTTGACGGGAGCCACTGGTTTCGTGGGCACGGCGATCGCGCGGAGCCTCGCCATGGAAGGCATCGCTTTCCGCGCTGTCGTGCGCGGAATGGCAAAGGCCGAACTCCGCGGCCTCGACCTGGACGCTTGCCTGGCCTTGGACCTCGCCGTGGCCAGTGAAAGCGACCTGAGCGCCGCCCTCGACGGCGTGCGGAGCGTCATCCACGTCGCTGGCCTCGTCCGCGGCACGAAAGCCGACCTCGACACGGTCAACGGGAGCGCCACGCGCCGCCTCGCCGCGGCTTTCGCAGCCCAGTGCCCGGGCGGCCGCTTCGTCCTCATGTCGTCACTTGCCGCCGCAGGCCCGTCGAGCGATGGGAAGGGTAGCTCCTGCGCGCCGGAGGAAGCGCAGCCGGTCTCGCACTACGGGCGCAGCAAGCTCGAAGGCGAACGCGCCGTCCGCGAGCTGTGCGCGTCGTGGATCACCCTCCGGCCGGGCATCGTCTACGGGCCTTGGGACAGCGACGTCTACGTGCTCTTCCGCATGGCGGCACGCGGCGTCGTGCCCTTGACCATGGCCAAGAGTCGCTACTCGCTGGTCCACGTCGACGACCTCGCGCGGGCCGTCGTGCTTGCCCTGCGCGCCGACACCGCAGCCTGTGGGCGCGCCTATCCGGTCGTGAACGCGGAAGCACTCTCGCAGCGCGACTTCTTGCAGCGCATCGCGCGCGCAGTGGGAAGAGAAGCGCGGCTCTTGCCCGTCCCGCGCGTGCTCGCCTACTTCTCGGCCGCGCTCGGCGAGGCCCAGGCCAAGTTTCGTGGCCGGCCTGCCCTCTTCGGCTTCGACAAGTTCCGCGAGATGCGTCAGGGGTCGTGGGTCGGCGATCCCGAGCCCATGCGCCGTGCCGTCGGCTTCGAGGCTGCGATCGACCATGATCGCGGCCTCGCGAGCACGGCGAGCTGGTACCGCGATCGGGCGCTGCTGCCCTTCGTGCAAGCATGAAGCTACCGCGGGTCTCCGAGCTCTGGGTGCCCGACGCGGGCGACGAGCGGGATGCGCACTTCATGGGGCTAGCCGTGCGGGCCGCGGCCGAGGCCTTCGAACGCGAAGAAGTTCCGGTGGGCGCGGTCGTCGTCCATGGGCAGCGCGTCCTCGCGATCGCGTCGAACCGCTGCGAAGAACTGCGCGACCCGACTGCCCACGCCGAAATGCTCGCTTTGACCGAGGCCTGCTCCGTCCTCGATGAAGGGCGCCTCGTCGGCTGCGAGCTCTTCTGCACCCTCGAGCCCTGCTTCATGTGCGCCGGCGCGCTTCTGCATGCGCGGATCGAGCGCATTGTATTCGGCGCCCGCGACCCCAAGTTCGGCGCCTGTCGCAGCCTCGCGACGCTGCCAGAAGACGAGCGCCTCAATCACCGTTGCAAGGTCGTCGAGGGCGTCCATGCCGACATCGCGGCGGAGCTCTTGCGAGCCTTCTTCCGCGAGCGGCGCGGCAAGTCGTGAAGCGGCGCGCAGCAGGTGAGAACGACCCCGCGAGCACGACACAGCGAGCACAGAAGCAGCACGAGCGAGCATGACTAAGCCGAAGCGATCGAAGGCTCTCGATGGCCTCTTCCGTCCACGATCGGTCGCCGTGATCGGCGCTTCGCGACGCGAAGCATCGATCGGCAACGAAGTGGTCAAGAACCTCGTCAGCTCCGGCTTCACCGGGCCGGTCTATCCCGTCAACAAGCGCGCGAGCGTCGTGCGCTCGATGCCGTGTTATGCGCGCCTCCAGGACATCGAGGGGCCGGTCGACCTCGCCGTCCTGGTCGTGCCCAAGGACCACGTTCTTGCAGCCGCGCGCGCCTGCGCGGCCAAGGGTGTGCGCGGGCTCGTCGTCGTGAGCGCGGGCTTCCGCGAGATCGGCGGCGAAGGGATCGCGCGCGAACGTGAGCTCGTGCGCATCGCCGAGCGCGCTTCCATGCGCATCATCGGGCCCAACTGCATGGGCATCGTCAACACCGAGCCTGAGTTCGCGCTGAACGCGAGCTTCGCGGCCTGCACGCCGATGCCAGGTAGCGTCGGCTTCGTATCCCAGTCGGGAGCGCTCGGTGAGGCCATCCTCTCCGATGCACGCAGCGCCGGCTTGGGCGTGCGCATGTTCGCGTCCGTTGGCAACCGCGCCGACGTCGGCGCCCACGACCTGCTCGAATACTGGGAGCACGACGACGGCGTCGAGATCATCTTGTTGTACCTCGAGTCCTTCGGAGATCCTGCGCGCTTCCAGGCCGTGGCCGAGCGACTGCGCGGCAAGAAGCCCATCCTCGCGGTCAAGTCCGGACGCTCGGCGGCCGGCGCGCGCGCGGCGGGCTCGCATACGGGTGCCGTGGTCAGCAAGGACGAAGTCATCGACACCTTCCTCGCCCAGTGCGGCGTGCAGCGCGTGCGCAGCATGCGCGAGCTCTTCGAGGTCGCGAGCGCGCTCTTGCACCAGCCGCTGCCGCGCGGCGAAGGCGTCGCTGTCGTGACCAACGCCGGCGGCCCCGGCATCCTCGCGACCGATGCGCTGGCGACCTTGGGGCTCGAACCGGTCGCGCTCAGCGATGCGACGCGCGAGCACTTGGCCCGCGTGCTGCCGCCAGAAGCCAGCACGCAGAACCCCGTCGATCTCATCGCCTCGGCCGACGCGGCGCGCTACGCGGCGGCCCTCGATGCCATCGTCGTCGATCCGCACGTCGACGCCCTGCTCGTGCTCTTCGTGTCACCGATCATGATCGACGCGGCCGCGGTCGCGCGCGCCATCCTCGCTTCGTCCAAGAAGAGCGCGAAGCCCCTAGTCGTCTGCCTGATGGGGCGGCAGGGTGATGCGCAGGCGCGCTCGCTCTTCGAGGCTGCGGGCGTGCCGGTCTTTCGCTTTCCCGAGGAGGCGGCGCGGACCATGGCCGGCCTCATCCAGGCGCGTCGGCTCGCCGAGACATCGCGCGGTAGCAGCCCCAAGTTGCGCGTCGACGAGGCCAAGGCCGCCAAGGTCCTTGCCGCCCAGCGCAAGGCGGCGCTCAGAGACCACGATGGTTGGCTTCCCTCAGAGGCCGCGCGCGCCGTGCTCGCGGCCTACGGCTTGCCCATCCTCGAGACTCGGATCGCGAAGGGCTTCGAAGACGCGTGTCCGCTCGCCAAGGCGCTCGGCTACCCGGTCGTCGTCAAGGCCTCGGCCCCGACCCTCCTGCACAAGAGCGAAGAGAACGCCGTGCGCACGGGCATCGAGAACGAGGACGAACTCGTGCACACGATCGTCGCCATGTCGAAGCGCCTCGGTCGGCGACACAAGGGCCTGCGCTTCGAGATCCAGGCCATGGCGCGCGGTTACCGTGAACTCCTCGTGGGCTTCGATCGCGACGATCGCTTCGGGCCGGTGATCACGGTCGGCCTGGGCGGCGTCTTCGTCGAGGTCCTGCGTGACGTCGCGATCCGCATCGGTCCACTGCGCGATACGGACCCGGCGATCATGCTCGACTCGTTGCGCGGTCGCCAGTTGCTCGAAGCGTTTCGTGGCGATGCGGCCATCGACCGGCGGGGCGTCGAGGATGTCGTGCTCCGCGTCGACCGCCTGGCCCAGGACTTCCCCGACATCATCGAACTCGACTGCAATCCGCTCATTGTTGGCGACGGTACGGTTCCGATGGCCATCGTGGATGTGCGGATGCGGGTCGCTGCAGGTCGCTGAAGTCGGCTTCTTGCTCGCGGATTTCTTTACGCAATGTTCACCTGGCGTCTTTGTCGACAACGCGTCGGCCCGAATACTCGTGCGCCTTTCGTCTCCTCTGGAGCCTGACCACGTGCAGAAAACGACCCGCTTCGCTCTCACCATCGCCTGCATCGTCACCGCTGGGCTTCGTCTCGCTGCCCAGGAGGCGAGCGAGCCGACTCTCCAAGACTTGTTGCGCCGCGTCGATGCGCAGGACCGGGAAATCGACGCGCTCAAGGCAGCGTCGGCGGACGCCGCACCTGGGGTCAAAAAGAAGGGCACGTCGCTCGAGGCGGTCTACGACAAGGGCTATCGCCTGCGTTCGAGTGATCCCGATTCGCCCTTCGAGCTGCGGGTCAACGGGCGGATGCAGTTCCGCTTCACGAGCTTCGATGCGGAGCGCCGCGGGGCGACCAGCAGCATGCCTGTCTATCGCTCGGACTTCGAGATCGAACGTGGGCGCCTCGAGTTTCGAGGGACCTTCCTCGACGGCAAGACGCACTTTTTTATCAACCTCGATGCCGACACCGATGACAACCACGGGGTCATCTTTCACGACTTCTGGGTCAACCATCGCTTCAACGATTGTTTCGACCTCTATGTCGGCAAGGCCTTCGTGCCGGGCTCGCGGGACTGGCTCAGCGGCTCGACGTCGACACACTTGATCGATCGATCGCTGGCGACGACGTTCTTTCGACCGGATCGCAGCGTCGGGGTTTGGGCCATCGGTGAGCCCATCGAAGACTTCCACTATCGGGTCATGGTCGGCAACGGCTTCAACACGACGGACCTGTCAGCCGGCGAAGTGGACAACAAGTTCACCTACTCGGGCTCGGTCTGGTGGGATCCACTCGCAGCATACGGGAGCGGCTACGCCGACCTCGAGCATCACGAAGACCTCGCCATGCGCGTGGGGGCCTCGTTCGCGTGGTCGCCTGAGGAAGATGGGCAGCAGCCAGCGAATCGCGAGGCCGACGCGATCCGGCTGAGCAACGGCACGCGTCTCACCGCCTTGCGGGTCGAGAAGTTCGATCTGTCGCTCGTCGCGCTCGATGCCGCGCTCAAGTACTGCGGCTTCTCGGCCAACAGCGAGTTCTTCTACCGCAGCCTCGACAACCTCATCGCTCCGACGTCGCCTTCGATGCCGCGCAACTACGAAGACTGGGGTGCCTACGTCGACGCCGGCTACATGATCGTCAGCAAGCGTCTCGAGGCGGTCGCGCGCTACTCGACGATCCAAGGCGACCTCCAGAACAGCTACGAGTATGCGGCTGGCATCAACTACTACATCGATGGCACGCACACGAACAAGCTGAGCTTCGACGCAACCCTGCTCGATGGCGCGCCGACGAGCAACTCGGGGCCGAACTACCGGGTTGGCGACGACGGCTGGATGTTCCGTGTGCAGTGGCAGATCGCCTTCTGAGGGGATCGGCGCTCAGGGCAGCGCCCGCGTGAGCTGCGAGCTATGGGGCAGGCCATTGCTGCCGTCGGGGTAGAGCGTTGCGCGCGCGCGGGCGAAGAGCTTCGCATCAGCGTCGCGGAAGAAGTCGACCTGGACCCGGATCCCGTCGCAGACGATCGCTAGGTCGGCGTTGGCCTTGCTCGGAGCGAGCGTCGGCTCGCAACCGCCAAGGACGAGCGCGCGAGCGTGCTCGATGCCAGCTTCGGCGGCATAGCGCGCGCGCAGCTCGGCGCGAAGCTCGCGCGCTTCGGCACGAAGGCGCAGGGCACGGCTGCCGGCAAGTTGCACGCTGCTGCCGATCAGGATGACAACGAGTAGGGTCCAGGCGTGGACGACGCCTCGTTCCCGCGACAGTGGCTCGGCGTCGTGTTTCATCGGTCCGACCTCGACATGGGTTTGGCGCTCACGACGTGAAGGACCTCCTGCCGCTCTTCGGCCGGACCACGCAAGAGGCGCACGCTCCAGAGCCTCTCGGTGTCTTCGAAGCGAAGTTCGTCGACGCCAGAAAAGCGCCGCGTGCGCGCGTCGCGCACGATGAGGGCGCCGTCTTGCACTTGCCAGGTCGTGGACTTGCCGCCGTGGTGGACGACGAAGCCCGCAGGCGCCGCTTCGACCCGCGTCGCCGCGTTGAGCGCCGCGCTGAGCGTGCGCAGCAGGCGGGCCCGCGACTGCAGCGCGTCGCTGTGCTCGCTGTTGTGGGCGACCACGGCCTGGTGGCGCGAGGCGAGGCTCGTCACCGTCGTCGCGACCGGGATGAAGAGGCAGAGGACGATGGCCAGTTCTGCGTGCGTGAAGCCGCGTTGGCCACGACGTGGCGGCAGCTCGGGGCTCAGGAGTCGTCTCGGTGTCATTGAGGTACCCGGATCCAGGTCGCGACTTCGAACTTCGATCGGCCTTGCGCGCCGCTGTTGCGCCAGCTGACGATGACCTTGACCTCGATGAGCTTGACCTCTACGGGCTTGAGCTCTCGTTGTTCGCTCGTCTGCCCATGGCGTGGAACGGCCTTGGTTTCGAGGACCGCTTCGCAGGCGTTGAGCGTTGTCCGCGCGCTGCCGTCGACAGGGCACTGCAGCGTCGTACCCACTGGCAGCGCCGCGACGTCGATGTCGCCCGCGCGCGCTCGCTCGAGGATGCGCGTCGCGAGCGCCGCGGCCGCGAGCTCTTCTTGGCCGCGACGCACCTGGCGGTTCTCGGCGCTCATGCCGAGGAAGCTGGCCGAGGCAAGGGTCCCGAGGATCGAGAGGACCAAGCAGAGCTCGATGAAGCTTTGCCCGGCCTCGCGTCGCGCGACGTTGCCTCGATTCCTGTCCGTGCTAGCACGTGCGCATTTCATGGCTTGCTCCAGGCGACGTCGTTCCCGAAGGGTTCGGCCATGACGCCGAACCACGAAGTCAGGACCGCTTGCATCTGCAGGGCGACCACCAACCCGATCGTCAGCAAGGCGAGTGGGGCGGCGACGCGCCCGACACGTTGCCAAGCGCGGTCACGTTGCGCTTGGAGCTGTTGCAGTACGATGCCCATGCGCTCTGGTGCGAGGGTCGCAGCTTCCGCGCGGCGGCGCTCGATGGACGCCGGCACGACGAGGCGGCGCAGGCGCAGCTTGTCGATGAGAAGGGTCCGCCCGCGCTCGAGCGGTCGCGGCAGGGTCTCGGACAAGAACAAGAAGGCGAGGGCAGCGAGGCCCACGATCACGTAGGCGACCGTGCTCGAGGCCGTGAGGCCGACCACGTCCGGGGCGACTTTGCGGCGCAGGATCCAGCTCTGGCCGAGCGCCAACGCGAAGCCACAGGCGCCGACGACGTACGTGAGCAGCAGCATGAGCCCCGTGCGCGTCGTCGACGCGGTCGAATGGCCTTCCTGCACCGCCGCCGTGAGGAAGCTGCGCAGGCCCGCTTCGCCCTTCGCGGCGGCGAGCTCCGCTGCTTGCTGCCTCGACACGAGTCGTCGCACGGCCACCGCGAGCGGCTGACCGCACTCGAGTTCGCGCGCGGCTTCGTGCCAGGTGGGCACGGTCGCGAGCGCCTTGGCCAGCGGTTCTTGGCGCTGCAAGGCCATGAGCAAGAACTCGAAGAGCTGCGTCCGCTTTTCGCGGCGTCGCAGGCTGCGCGCGATGCAACGCACGAAGGCCACGACGACGAGGAGCGTCAAGAGAAGGGCGATGGGCGCGGTCCAGCGAAACATGGGCTTGCCTTCTCAGAGCGAAAAGAGGTCCCCGAAGATGCGCATCGCCGGGTAGAGGTACGAGAGCGCGAAGACAAAGACCACGAAGCCGATCGCGACTTCGATCGCCGGGCCGAGGGCCCGAGCCGTAAGGCGCGCGCGGCGCAGGAAGCGCTGCTCTTCGACGGCCGCGACTTGTTCGAGGGCTGTCGCCGCGTCGCCGAGCTTCTCGGAGCTCGCGACGTAGTAGGCCAAGTCCTGCGAGAGGAGCCGCGTGTCCGCGAGCGCCGTCGCGACACCGCAGCCAGCAGCGGCTGCCCGCTGCGCGCGGAGCGCATCCTCGCGCAGCCGCGCGTCACCGATGCCGGTGCTGAGGACGGCGAGGGCGCGGTCGAGTGGCAAGAAGCGTCGCAGCAGCGTCGCGAGCGAAGCCGCGAAGCGCGCCCGCTCCGCGCCCTCCGTCAGCGGCCGCAAGAAACGCAGGTTGCTACGCCCGCGACGGCAGCGATGCAGCTGCCAGCCGACAGTCGCAGTCACGACGACGAGCAGTGTCAGGACCGTCGTCGTGATCGCGTTCCACGCGCTCAGCGATAGACCCTTGTCTTGTCGCACCAAGCCAGGACTCAGCTCCGTGAACTTGGCCTGCATCGCCGACCACGGCGCCGTCATGAAGAGCACGACGACGCCGACGCTCGCGACGACGAGCGCCGACATGAGCGGCCGGGCGAGGCAGTGTTCGAGCTCTTCGTGCAAGGTCGAGCGCAGCCGTTCGTCGCGCGCGACGTCGCAGAGGGCACCTGGTAGGTCATTGCACTCGATGCCGGCTTTGACGATCGCGATGTGCTCGGCGCGGTCGCTGCAGTGCCGCGCGTAGGCCTCGTCGAAGCTCGTGCCCGCGTGGATGTCATCGGCGATGCGCAGCGTCGCTTGGCGCAGGGCCGTGTCTTCGATGTCGGCGCTCGCGATGCGCAGCGCTTCGTCGAGCGGCAGCTCCGAGCGGCAGAGCGAGGCCAAGGCTTCGTGGAAGAGCGCGCGCGCGCCGAGGTCCTGCCTGGTAACGAGGGTCGACTGCATCAGCGTGGGTCTCCGAGCGGCAAGCTCTTTTGACGGACCAAGTCCTCGAAGTCGCTGCCTTGGTCCGCAGCAGCGACAGCCCGGCGTAGCTCGTCATCGAAGTCGAGCCAGGAGCCCGTAAGCCGCGCGCCGCCAGCGTCCTGCACGAGGCCTTGGAAGAGAATGCCCGTGAGCGCGTGCCCGATCGCGAAGGCCTCGAGGCCGAAGCCGCGCAAGCGCGCGAGGACTTCGAGGGGGCCACCGGCGTGCAGGCTCGTGAGCACGAGATGTCCGGTCAAGCCCGCTTCGAGGACGAGGCGTGCCGTGCGCGCGTCGCGGATCTCACCGACCATGAGGACCTCCGGGTCCTGGCGCAGCAGCGAGCGCAGCGCGGTCGGACCATCGAGGCCGATGGCTTCGTGCAGCGCCGTCTGGACGACGCCGTCGACGCGGCGCTCGATCGGATCCTCGACGCTGAGGATGGAGCGTTGCACCGGGCTCTTCACGAGGCGGTCGAGGCAGGCGTAGAGGGTCGTGGTCTTGCCGCTGCCGGCAGCACCGCTGACCAAGATGACGCCGCGGCCAGCCTCGAGTCGGGCGCCGAGCGCTGCCTCGACGCCGCGGCCGAGTCCGAGGTCCTCGAAGCCGCGCGCGGCTCGAGCCTGGAAGCGCAGGGCGACGCGCTCCCCGTCGGCCGCCGGGTAGGTCGAGACGCGTACTTCGTCGACGCCTTCGATGGCGCCCCGAGCGATGCAGCCCTCTTGTGGCAGGTCTTGGCGGTAGACGAGGAGTTGGGCCAGGCTCTTGAGGCGCCCGACGATGCGCTCCTTGCAGCCACCGAGTGTGCCGTGCTCTTCGAGCCGTCCCGGCGCGTGCTGCGTCGCCGGCAGCCGCAACCGCACGCGATAGCCCGCCGCCGTTGGATCGAGGTGGACGTCGCTGGCCCCTCGTTCGGAGGCGAAGCGCAGGACTTGGTCGACCGTCCGGACCGCGTCGTCGCCGTCCTGGATGACGAGCAAGGTCTCGCGTCCTGGCAGCGCCGGGCGCGTAGCCTGCGTCGTGCTCGTCGGCGTGGCCGGCCCGTCCAGTGTCGCTCGCAAAATCGAAGCCCTCCCCCGTGGCCGTGTCGGCGCGACGCTTCTCGTGCCTTGACCGCTCGCCCGAACTCGCCTTCGCAGCGCGACGTTTGTTGGCTTTGCAAGACCGGGGTTGACTCCGACCGCTCGACGCAGGAGCGTAGGCGCATGGATCCCCGTGTTCTCGCCCGCTACAACAGTCAGGAGGGCGCTGACAGCTATCGCGACGAGTACCGCAAGAAGCTGCATCGCAAGCTTTCGGACCGCCTCGAGCGACGTCTCTTCGAGCGCCTCTTCGAGCACACGGGCAAAGTCGAGTCCTTGCTGGATCTGCCGTGTGGGCGTGGCCGCCTGCGCTCGCTCTTCCTCGAGCACGCCGGCACCGTGGTCGAAGGCGATTGGAGTTTTCCGATGCTCGTCGGCAACCGCGGTGACAACGGGCCCAACGAGCGCGTCGGATACGTGCGCGCGAGCGGCCTGGCCCTGCCCTTCGGCGATGACAGCTTCGACGCGGTCGCGAGCATCCGGCTCAACCATCACATGGACGAGGAGAGCGAGCGCGAGCGCCACGTGCGCGAGCTCATGCGCGTGGCACGACGCTTCGTCATCGTCACGTTCTACGACTACCACAGCTTCAAGAACCGCCTGCGTCGGCTGCGCGCGCCGCTCAACGGCAAGCGTCCGAAGCGCACGCTGAGCGTCGCGCAGGTGCAAGAACTCGCCAAGGCCGCCGGCTGGCGCCTCGTCGTCGCGCCGGCCCTGTCCCTCGTCGGATCAGGTCACCGCTTCGCGCTGCTCGAAAAGGTCGCTCCGTGAGCATGAGCCCTAGCGGCGCGCCGGCCGAAGGGACCGAAGTCGACTTCTCGGTCATCGTTCCGCTCTACGACGAGGAGGACAACGTTGATGCCCTCGTCGACGAACTCGCTTCCGTCCTGCCACCGCTCGGCCGCTTCGAGGTCTTGGCGATCAACGACGGCAGCCGGGACCGCACGGAGGCCCTCCTCCAAGCGCGCGCAGCGACTCTGCCTTGGTTGCGCGTGCTGTCGCTCGCGAAGAACGGTGGCCAGAGCGCGGCGCTCGCTTGCGGCTTCGACCACGCGCGTGCGCCCCTCGTCCTCATGATGGACGGTGACCTGCAGAACGACCCGCGGGACTTTGCGCGCATGCTCGAGGTCTTGGCGACGGTCGATGGCGTCTCGGGCATCCGCGCGAAGCGCAAGGACGGCTTCGTGCGGCGCGCTTCTTCCAAGATCGCGAACAAGGTGCGCAACTGGATCAGCGGCGACCATGTCGTCGACTCGGCGTCGGGCATCAAGGGCTTCCGCATGGAGGTCGTGCGTGCGCTGCCGCGCTTCAAAGGCATGCATCGCTTCTTGCCGACGCTCGCGCGCATCGTTGGCGCAGAGGTCGTCGAGATCCCCGTGAACCATCGTCCGCGCGCCGCGGGTCAGGCGAAGTACGGTGTGATGAACCGCGTCTTCAAGGCCTTCGTCGACCTCTGTGGCGTGCGCTGGCTCAAGAGTCGTCACATCGCGTACGAAGTGCACGAAGCTAGGGGTGGAGCCGCGCGCAGCGACGCAAGCAGCAATGCGAGCAGCGCTGCGTCGGGCGCCGCCGGCGCGAGCAGCGAGAGGGCCAAACGTGGACCCGCTGCATGACAGCGAGCGCCCTGATGCCCACTACGGCGCTCTGCCGTGGGGGACCGTGGCGCTCTTCGTCGTCGTCCTCGTCTTCGGCGGCCTGATCCTCGCGTCGGACGCTGTCGGATGGTTCGGGACCGAAGCGCGGCGCGCCGTCATCGGTCGCTCGATGCTGCGCTCGCTCGACTTCATCCTGCCGACGCACGGCGGCGAGCCTTCGCTCGTCAAGCCGCCGCTCTTCTACGCGATGCAAGCCGGCGCCATGGCCCTCGTCGGCGAGACCCGGCTTGGGTCGCGCTTGCCGAACCTGCTCTGCTTCGCGCTGCTGGCCCTCGCGTTCTGGCGCGCCGGCAAGCGCTTCGGGCGCCGCGATGGCGCCTATGCCATCCTCGGCGCGCTCTTCGTGCTGACCCATCCGGTCCTTGGCCAGTTCGCGGCGAGTGCGGAGATCGATGGCTGCTTCACCTTTTGGATCGCGCTGTCGCTCTTCGTGCTCTGCGCGGCGGCGAGCCGTCGCAAGGATCGAGCAGAGGAAGGCGAGTCGCAGCTCGCCTATGTCGCTGTCTCGGGTCTCTGTGGGGGGCTCGCCCTCCTCAGCAAGGGACCGATCGGGCT
The DNA here is from genome assembly GCA_937858895.1 of uncultured bacterium. Classification (GTDB taxonomy): domain Bacteria; phylum Planctomycetota; class UBA1135; order UBA1135; genus JACKHW01. The sequence continues at coordinate 12,567 of CALLZN010000444.1, forward strand.
CGCCTTCCTCCTGCCGGCCTTCTGGCCGCTGCGGCGCCTCGTGCCGCTCTGGATGCTCGTGCCGTGGCTCGTTTGCGCTGCGCTGCCGACCGCGGGCTGGGTCTACGCCCTGCATGCGCGCGGCTTGCTCGACCTCTTGACCGGTCATGCCGGCGGAGAAGCGTTGGAGCGCATCGACGCCCTCGACCTCTGGCGCATCGCGAAGATCCCGGTCGACCTCGGCAAGTTCGTCTTCTTGCTGCTGCCGGTCCTCGTCCTGCCCTTCCTCGGTGCGCGTCGCAAGCTGCCAGTCGATGATACGCGCCGCGCCATCCTCTTGGCGCTGGTCTATGCGGGCGTTGGCGGAGTCCTGATCTTCTGTTTCGCTCCGCACCGGCCGACGCGCTACCTACTGCCGGCGCTGCCGCCCTTGATCTTTGCGCTCGTTCACGGCAGTGGGCCCTGGCTCGATCCGCGCGCGCGGCTCGGCCTGGCGCTCGACCGGCCTTTTGATCCGGACATCGACCTCGAGACCGTCAAGGTCGAGCGCGAACGGCGCTGGCGCTATGGCCTCGCTGGCCTCTGTCTCGTGGGCGCGGTGCTTTGCTTCCTGGTCCACGTCGAGTGGCTGCGCGTCGCGCCGCTCTGCTTCGTCGTGCTCGCCGCGGTCGCCCTGCCGTGGTCGAAGGGCCCGGTCATTCCGCTGCTCGGGCTCGGCTTCGCGGTGCAGCTCTTCGTGACGCTCGACTATGGCAGTCGCAAGTCCATGGGCATCCACGATCGCATGAAGGCGGCCGAGCACATCGACCTCGTGACCGGGACCGACGCAGTGACGGGGTGGTTGCACGTGCCGAGCGAGTTGGCCTGGGTCCTCGGCCAGCGCGTGATCTTCGATGAGTTCGGTGTGCGGCCCATCCTCACGCCGTGGGTCGTCTGGGAGGAGCGCTCGGGCGGCGAGCGCCGCCCCGATGTGAAGACCCAAGAGGTCTTGCGCCTGCGCGTCGACGACCGCGACCTCGTGCTCTCGCGCACGCGCTGAGGTCGCTGCATGTCGCGAGCTTCGAATGCGGCGATCGACTTTGGCATCGTCCGCCTCTCGAGCCTCGGTGACATCGTCCAGGCCTTGGCCCTGCTCGGCCCGCTGCGCCGAACGGGTGCGTCGGCCTTGTGGGTCGTCGAAGCGCGCTTCGGCCGGGTCTTCGACTTCCTCGCCGAGAAGTCGCGGGTGCCGTGCATCACTTGGGATCGACGCCTGCGTTCGCTGCCGGGACTCTCCGCTCGCGTGCGTGCGCAACATGGCGCTGTCCTCTCGAGTGTCGACATCCAAGGCAACCTCAAGAGCGCCCTCGTCGCGCGGGCGCTGCGCGCACAGCGACGTTTTGCGCCGCATGCCCGCGACCTGCGCGAGGCGGGCGCGCGTTGCTTTGCGGCGCGGCGGGCCGCGCCGAGCAGCGGTCCCCATGTCCTCGATCGCGGCCTTGCTGTCGTGAATGCTGCGACCGGCACTGCCTACACGCGCGCCGACCTCGCGCAGCCGCCCTTTCTCGAACAGCGCGCGTCGTCGCGAGCCGGCGCGGTCTTCGAGGGTATCGAAGCCGATAGCGTCGTCGTCGTCCTTCAGCACTTGCGCGATGCGCGCGCTCTCGGCCTGACGCTCATCGATGCCTTGGTCGCCCGCTTGAGTCGGGATGGGCGGCGCGTCGTCATGGTCGCCGGGCCGCGCGAACGCGATCTTGCCTGGCCGCCGCATTGGACTGTGCTACGGCAGGAGGGCGGCCTCGAGGACCTCATCGCGCTCGGCACGCACGTGCGCGATCGCTGTGCCTTTGTCGTCGGGCCGGACTGTGGCGCGACCCATGTGCTGCGGGCGACGGGCGCTGCGACGTGCTTCGTCTTCGGACCGCAAGACGAGGAGCGGACGGGACCGATCGACGGTGCGGGTCTCCACACCGTCGTCAAGCGCCGCGCTGAGCCGGCTCTCGCTTGTCAACCCTGCCTCGCAACGACGTGCCGGCTCGCGGAAGGCCCGCGCTGCATGAGCGAAGTGCAGGCCGAGGACATCGTCGCCGCGCTCCATCGCCTTCGACTGCGATGTTGAGTTTCGCGCTTCAGTCGCCGGCTCCGATTCGACCAGGGGCGCGCTGCTCCGTGCCCATTCTGTCGGCATCGCCGAGCCGCGCGCGCATGCCTTCGGCGAGCGCGAGCATGGCGGCGACGACCTTCTCGTGGGACGCGCTGACGTCGTGCGTTTCGCCGATGTCGGCCTCGAGGTCGTAGAGCGCGAGGCCGATGCGCTCCTGTCGGTAGGGCGCTGGGATGCCGTCGCGACCACCGGGCTCGTTGCCGAGCGTGCGATAGGCGTGGGGGAAGTGCAGCTTCCACTTCCCCATGCGCATGGCTTGGAGCTCGCGCTCGTACCAGTAGAAATACGCCTGCTGCGGACTCGCCGGCCGCGGGTCGGCGCTCGTCAGGAGGGTCGCGATGCTCTTGCCATCGATGGGCAAGGGCGGCGCCTCGGCGCCGATCAGTTCGGCGACGGTCGGCAGGATGTCGATCGTCATCGCTGGCGTGTGGCAGGTCGCGTTCGCAGGCACGCGACCGGGCCACCACGCGATGGTCGGGACGCGGCAACCGCCGTCGAACATCGTGCCCTTCCCCTCGCGCAAGGGGAGCGCCGAGCCAGCGTGGTCGCCATAGCTGAGCCACGGCCCATTGTCCGACGTGAAGAGGATCAGGGTGTCGCGCTCGAGACCGAGTTCGCGCAGGGTGTCGACCACGCGACCGACCGACCAATCGACTTCGGTCATGACATCGCCGAAGAGGCCAGCACCGCTCTTGCCTTCGAAGTCGCGTCCGACGAAGAGCGGGACGTGGACCATCGAGTGGGCGAGATACAAAAAGAAGGGCTGCTCGCGCTGCGCGCGCACGAAATCCATTGCCCGCTCGGTGTAGGCGCGGGTCAATGAGCGTTGCCTGTCAGCGTCGACCGCGGCATCGATGACTTCGTTGCCTTCGATGAGCGGCAACTCGGGCCAGCGCTTGACGCGCTCTTCGTAGCTCAAGTGGCGGATGCCCGGGTGCTGGGGCCACATGTCGTTGCTGTAGGGCAGGCCGTAGTAGGCATCGAAGCCGTGCTGCAGCGGCAAGAAGGGACGATGGTGTCCGAGGTGCCACTTGCCGATGCAGGCCGTCGCGTAGCCGCGCGACTTGCAGACCTCGGCGAGCGTCGTTTCTTCGGCGGCGATGCCGTGACGTGCTTGGGGACCCAGGGCGCCGAGGATGCCGACGCGGTTGGCGTAGCAGCCGGTCAAGAGCGAGGCGCGCGACGCGGAACACACGGCCTGGGACACATAGAAATTGTCGAAGCGCCGACCTTCACGCGCGAGGCGGTCGATGTTGGGGGTTTTGTAGTCGCGGGCGCCGAAGCAGCCGACGTCGGCGTAGCCGAGGTCGTCGATGAAGATGACGACGATGTTGGGCGCGCGCCGCGTCGTTGCTTGTTCACGCGCGGCACTGCTGTCGCGCGGAACGAACGAGCACGAAGCGAGCGCTAACGCCGCGACGACGGAGACGGAGCCGTTGTAGAGAGATCGCATCGTCCGAGAGCTTGACTCGTGGCTGTCGACGCAGCCATGGGAGCGTTCGACATTACATGACCGTCCGTCGCGAGGCGCGGCCGTCTACCCAGAGCTCGAGAAGCGACGCTGAACGCGCGCGAAGTGAGTCCTGCGCTTCGTCCTGCGGCTACGGATCTGCTAGCTTGGCCTCTTTGTCACTTCGCCGGTCCATGCGACAGCGCGGCGAGAAGCACGAGGTCCACCCATGGCCGCAAGCGTCCAGCCCGAGTCTGAGCAGTCCATACTCCAATACAGCCACTCAACGAGCTTCCCTACCTTGCTCGAGGACCTAGGGCTCTCCTTGGCGGTGACCACCTACCAGGCAGGCAAGCTCATGCTCGTGCGGGCCGAAGCGGGTCGCTTGTCGACGCTGCTGCGCACCTTCGAGCAAGCGATGGGCCTCGCCGTCGACCAGGAGCTGGGCCGCATGGTCGTCGGCACGCGGCGCATGGTGTGGACGCTCGCCAGCGCACCCGAGATCGCGCCGCAGCTTGATCCGCCGGGCCGCCACGACGCTTGCTTCGTGCCGCGCGTCGCGCACGTCACCGGCGATATTCTCGGGCACGAGATCGTGCTCGTCGACGGCAAGATCTGGATCGCGAACACCTTGCTCTCTTGTTTGTGCACACTCGATGACGAGCGCTACGGATTCGTTCCGCGTTGGCGACCGCCCTTCGTGGACCGCTTGGTGGCCGAGGACCGCTGCCACCTGAATGGCATCGCGACGGCGGACGGCAAGATTCGTTTCGTGACCGCCTTCGGTATGACCAACGAAGCGCGTGCTTGGAAGGCCGACAAGGCGCAGAGCGGCGTCCTGATCGACGTGGCCTCGGGAGAGACTGTCGTCCGCGGGCTCTGCATGCCGCACTCGCCGCGTTGCTACCGCGGACACGTCTTCTTGTTGAACTCTGGCCAGGGGCAGCTCTCGGTCGTCGACGTCGCCACCGGCAAGATCGAGACGGTGGTGACCCTGCCAGGCTACGCGCGCGGCCTCGCCTTCCATGGCAAGTTCGCCTTCGTCGGCCTCTCGTTGATCCGCGAGACCGACACCTTCGGCAACCTGCCGATCTCCGACCGCCTCGGCGCGAGCGAGCGCAAGTGCGGCATCTACGCCATCGACCTCGAGAGCGGCAACATCGCCGGCTTCTTGCACTTCGACGCGGGCTGCGCCGAGCTCTTCGACATCCAGGTCTTGCCCGGCATGCGCTTCCCGACCGTGGTCGGCTTCCAAGGCCAAACGCTCGACGGCATCCTGATCGCGCCGCCGTCGGCGTGGTGAGCGGAGCCTAACGCAAGATGATGTCCCCGATGACGTTGGTCAGTCGCTCCTGCACCGGTTGCTGCACCAAGAGCACCTGCGAATAGATCGGGACGCCAGCGAGGCTCGCCTGGTTTGGGATCAGGAGCGTCAGCGAGCCGAGGCCAGCAGGCTGCGAAACGACGAAGGGTGGCAGCGAAATCGCAAATGCAGGGTCGATGCCCAGCGTCCCGCGCGGCGGCAACGGGATCTTGGCCGTGCCGGTCGAGAGAAATGCGAAGGCCAGCTCCGTCGTGGTCGACGGGCCGAAGCGCGAATAAACGTCAAGTTGGTACGTGCGGCCGACGCGAAGGGCAAAGGGCGCGTCGAGTTGGCGGTGAAGATTCTTGTAGAGGCGATCCTGGTAATCGGCGTTCGCTGCAACGAGGTCGAGGTCCCCGTCTGCATCGACATCGCCGACCGCGAGCGCCACGGTGAAGTCGCTGTCAAGAGGCAAGCGGGTCGCGGTCACATCGGAGAACGAAGCCGTGCCGCTGTTCAAGTAGAGCCGGTTCGCCTGCCCGAGCGAGATGGCACCGTTTCCGACGACGAGGTCGAGGTCACCGTCATTGTCAATGTCGCCGAGCGCAAGCGAAGTCGTGGCGTCGCTGCGTGCCGGCATGCGTCCGAGCGTTGCATCGGAGTACCTGCCGGTGCCGTTATTGAGGTAGAGGCGATTCTGCTGCTGGTCGTTACCGATCACGAGGTCGAGGTCCCCGTCAGCGTCGAGGTCACCGAGTAAGAGCGTCATCGTCCTGTCGCTATCGACCGGCAAATGGGCCGCCGTCACGTCGGTGAACACGCCGCTGCCATCGTTCAAGGCGAGCCGGCTCTGCCCGTAGGTTCCGACGACGAGGTCGAGGTCGCCGTCGCGGTCGACATCGCCGAGCGCGAGGGAGGTGGGCGAAAAGAGCCTGGGCAGGCGCATCGCTGTCCCATCGCTGAAGTTGCCCCGACCGTCATTCAGGAAGAGTCGAACCGAGGAGTCTCCAGTCAGTATGTCGAGGTCGCCATCGCGGTCGACATCAGCGAGCGCAATGGCCCTCGCCTTCCCGCGGTTCGCCGGCCATCGAATCGCGCTTACATCCGAGAACGTTCCCGTGCCGTCATTCAGGTAGAGCCGGCTCGGACTCACGGCGTTGCCGACGACGAGGTCGAGGTCGCCGTCCGCGTCGATGTCCCCGAAGGCGAGCGCAAACGTGAAGTCGCTGTCGAGCGGCATTTGCTTCGCGGCAGCGCGTTCGAAGACGCCTGTGCCGCTATTCCAGTAGAGCCGGTTTTGTCCATAGCTCCCAACCACCATATCGAGGTCGCCGTCGCGGTCGACGTCTCCCAACGCAACAGTTACGGACATCGCGGCATTCACAGGCATGCAGCTCATGCTGGCATCGGCGAAGCCGCCGCTACCGCTGTTCAGATAGATTCGGTTGCGTGGTTTCGCGTTTCCGCTCGCGATGTCGGCGTCGCCGTCGCCGTCGAAGTCGCCAAGGATGATCGAGTAGGTGTCATCGTTGTTCGCCGGCATCGCACTGGTGCTTGCATCGGAAAGGGTGCCGGTACCATCGTTCAGGAAGAGCCGGTTCTGCTGCCGCAGATTGCCGAGCAAGACGTCGAGGTCGCCGTCCGCGTCGAGGTCGCCGATCGCTAGAGATGTAGTGGCGTCGTTGAAGCTCGGCATTCTCCCGACGCTTGCAACAGCGAAGGTGCCCGTACCGTTGTTCAGATAGAGCTTGCTTGGCCGCTGGAAGTTACCGAATACGAGGTCGAGGTCACCGTCGCGGTCGACATCGCCGAGTTTCACGGCTGCGCTCGCGTCGCTGTCTACGGGCATCCTGGTTGCGGTGGCATCCACGAAGGTGCCCGCACCATTGTTCAGGTGGATGCGGTTCTGTTGGTCCCTGCTGTTCGCGATGACGATGTCGAGGTCGCCGTCACGATCGACATCGCCGAGATCGACGCCGAAACTGGCGTCAACGACTGCCGGCAATCGATTCGCATTCGTGAAGGTGCCCGCTCCGTTGTTCAGGTAGAGGCGGTTCTGCCCGTAGTTCGCGATCACGAGGTCGAGGTCGCCATCGCGGTCGATGTCGCCGAAGACCACCGCGTTCGTGTTGTCGTTGACGATCGGCATCCTGAGCAGGGTCATGTCGGTGAAGGTCCCCGCCCCGTTGTTCAGGTAGAGGCGGCTCTGCGCTCCAAACGGATTGACGTTGTTCCCGACCATGATGTCGAGGTCGCCGTCGCGATCGACGTCGCCGATCGCGAGCGAAGTCGTGTTGTCGCTCTGGATCGGCATTCTGGTCAGCGTGACATCGGTGTAGATGCCACTGCCGTCGTTGAGGTAGAGCCGATTCTGTCCGAACGTGCCGACGACGAGGTCGAGATCACCATCGCCGTCGAAATCGCCATGGGCAAGCGCTCGCGTATCGGCCGCATCGGAGGGCAGGTGTCGCTTGCCGAACTCTTCGAAGTTTCGCTGCGCCGTCGCCGACCCCCCGACTGCCGCCACGACTGCAGCTGTGAGCAGGAACGAAGCCTGAGCGGCACGCGACGATGATGCAGCTCGATTCAAACTGGGTGGATAGAGTCGCATCAAAGCCTCTTCGACAACATCAAGGCATGGACCACCGCTCTCGGACGATATCAGAGAGACTTGCATCGCGGTCTGCAATGCGAGTCCGACCGGTGGACCAGTTGCCGTTCAACCGATTTTGTCTGGCTAGGCTACCATGTCGTCGCGGCCGCCGCCCTACCCGCGGCGCGGCCACGTCTTGTCGGCGGCCGTCGACTTGCCGGGCACGAGGTCCGAGGCCCTGAGCACGAACGGCTTCCAAACCGACTTCCCGCGCACGTCGCGGAGCTCGAAGCGCAGCTCGGGATCACTGCCCGGTTTGAAGTCGATCACGCCGAAGTTCGGGCCTTGGAAATAGACCTCGCGGACCCGGTGCTCGGGCTTACGTTTGAGCCAGCTCGTGCTGCAGTCCTGCGCGAGCGGTGAACTCACGAGGTCGTAGAGGTCGTAGCCGCCCTTGTCGGCGCGCGGGATCGCGTTGAGTTCACCGACGTGAGTGTCGCCCGAAAGCAGGACCACGCCGCGCACCTCGCGCTCGATCAAGAAGTCGAAGAAGGCGTCGCGCTCCCGCATGTAGGACGCCCAAGAGTCGCCGCCCATGCCCTTGGCCGCGGACCAACCGCTGCCCGAGACTAGGACCTTGAAGCTCGCCTTGCTCGCCAAGAGTTCGCGCTCGAGCCAACGCCGCTGGCCCTCACCAAGGAAGGTCTTCTGCGGTCCGTCGGGCGCGTCGTTGGGGTCGCGGTGATAGCGGCAGTCGATGAAGAAGAAGTCGACGCCGCCATAGGCATAGCGAAAGAAGACGCCGGGAACGTCCGCGGTCCCCGCCGCCGGGTTGGCCCAGTAGCGACGGAAGACATCGAGCGACGCCTCCTTCGCGGGATGGCGCCGATCGTAATCATTGACACCGAAGTCGTGGTCGTCCCAAGTCGCGAGCTGTGGCACCGTGCGCAACAGAGGCTGCAAGCTGCGCACGTCGCGCTGGCGCAAGGCGACGCGCAACAAGACTTCCGGGTCGAGCGTGTCACCATAGAAATTGTCGCCCAGCCAAAAGAAGAGGTCCGGCCGCGCGCGTTCGACCGCGGTCCAGATCGGCTGGTCGGCGTCTTCCTCGAAGCGCGCACACGATCCGAAGGCCACGCGAAATGGCGCTGGCTCTTGCGGCGCCGTGCGGAAGCGCCAGGGGCCGCGCAGGTAGGGCGCCGGCTTGCCGTCGACGAGCACGCGATACCAATACTCGGTCGCTGGCTCGAGGCCGTCGACGACGATCGTGACGAGGAGGTCGTTCGCGCGCAGCGCCTTCGCTGCCACGCGGTGACTCGACTCGAAGTCCTCGTCGCGACCACATTCGATCTCGAGCAAGTCCTCACCGCTCGCTTGCATCCAAAAGCGCGCTCGCGTCGCCTCGACAGCACCGAGCATGGGACCCGAGATCACGCGGGCCTTGCCGAGCTTCCCCTGCGTCATGCCAGGAGTCGCGAATACGAGCAAAGTCAAGACGAGCGAAGCGGCGCGCTGCAGCATGGGAGCCTTGGTCAGAAGACCTGGAAGTCGAGCAAGCGACCGAGCGAGAAGCCCTTGACCGCGTCGAAGCCGAGCATCTGGAAGCGATAGCGCTGCGGCGCGACACCGATGAGGGTGATGTTGAAGCGCATCGTGCCATCGCTTCCGTAGGCGCCCGCCGGCAAGATGAGCAGGTTTTTGAGGCCGACCTGCAGTTCGCCAGTGATGCCTGGAATCGCGACATCGAAGCGGTCGAAGCCGAGCAGAATGACGCCAGGTGCGCCGACGGGACCAGTGGCGACGAAGCGCGCGAAGGCGCTCGGCACGGCGTGGTAGGCAGCGTTGTCGTTGGGCGCCGTCCAGTTCGAGCTCATGTCGCCATAGCCCGAGATCGCGTGCACGGTGTTGCCGTCGACGATGAGCAGACCGTCCTCGAGGAGGACGACGTTCTTGGTGTCGGTGACACGGTTCTTGAGGTCGACGCGCAGCCAGCGGTCGCCGTAGTTCTGGAAGAACCAGAGCGTCGAGCCACCAGTCGCAGCATCGAAGAGGCTGAAGGTGTAGTCGTTCTCGTTCCCGGCCTGGAACAGCGTTCCCTGGAAGGTCTGCTTGCGCCAGTCGAGGCTCTGCATCGAGAACACGGCCTTCGAGGTCGCCTCGGTCACGATGACCGCCTGGTCCGTGTCCTGGACCCGCGCCGTGCTGCTGATCGCGATCTCGCTCCAACGATCGTCGCGCGGCGAATAGCAGTAAGCGTGCGTGTCGGTGTGCACGCGGCCGATGAAGTCTTCGGCGTCGGAGCCCGCGACCGTGCCCTTGTAGCCCGTGAACTTGGCCCACTTGTTCGTGAAGGCCGAGAAGCCGTAGAGCGACTTGTCGGTGACGACCATGCTCACGCAGTCGTTGCCGTCTGTGGACAGGACGGTCTCCGTCGCGCCAACACCAGCCGGAACGAAGGTCGCGTTACGCGACGTGCTCGACACCGCCCAGAAGTCGACGGCCTTGGTCACCTGGTCCGTGAGCGCGACCATCGTGTGGTTGTTCGAGTGGACGCCACCGGCGACGAGGTCAGCCGCACGGCCCGCGAGCACGGAGAACTGCGAGTCGGCTGCACGGAAGTAGAGGATGTCCTTGCCCGGATCGACGATCTCGACTCCGAAGTCCTGCGCGGAGACGGTCAGCGCCGAGACGTCGCTGAAGTTGCGCGGAAAGGCAAGACCCGTCAATGACGAGTAGGCCCAAATCCGGTTGTTCGCCGAGTCGGTGATCGTCAGCGTGTTCTTGTCGTAGTCGAAGACCGTGTTGACGAGCGAGGTGCCGACATCCAGCGTGCGCCAGGCGTTCAAGTACGCCGAGTAGATCGCGACCGAGGTCGGGCTGATTTCGTAGGCTTGGAAGTTGCGGCGCGAATCGATCTCACCCGTGCCGAGCATCGGAGCAACGATCGTCGAGCCGGGCACGCTGAACTTGGCCGGCTGATCTTGGAAGAGCGTCGAGAAGCCGTAGAGGTCCCGGTCGTCCTGGACGAGCAAGCAGCCGCGACCGGCGAGGAAGCGCGGCGACGTGGAACTCAGCGTGATCTTGCGCCACGTCGTGCCCCAGTGGCCGAAGACATAGCACGCGTTTCCTTCGATGACACCAAAGAGGTCCTGGCTGAACTGCGTGATGCTCGGCGCATTCGGCAGGTCGAGCGGGACGAAGTCCCCGTAGAGGTTGAGGCCCCAGAACTTCCCGCTCGTGCCGTCTTGGACGATCATCGGCAAGCGACCGACTTGGAGGACTTGCAGGGTGTTCTGGCCCTGGATGATGCTCGACTTGTTGGTGCGCAGGCTGCTGCCGAGCATGGTCTTCGCGTCGATCTGGACCATCCAGGTCGGGATCTTGTCATTCGCGATGACGCCGGTCACGGGCGCACCCGTGTCGATGGCGCGGTGGCCGAAGTCGTTCTGGGCGACGCCGCGCAAGGCGAGGGCGACGACGCAGCCGGCGACGCAGGGGAGAAGGGGCAGGGAGAAGTGGCGCTGTTTCATGCGAACACGCTGCGCGCTCCCGGTGTAGGCCCTGTGTGCCTTCGATGAAGCTCGTGAGTTTCATGCCGCGTGCACGCGACCTTCACCCTTCAGAGCCCGTCACAGTCCGTCACAACCCTTCACGCGATCGCGACGAGGTTCAAGCGCTGGCGCGTCTTGTCGACGACCATGGAGCTGGTCTCGCGCTGGAAGGCCAAGAAGTGCTCGCTGCGGTGGTGCACCGCGAGGGCTTCGGCGTCGCTGTAGACCTCGAAGAGCACGAAGGTCGCGGGGTCCGCCTCGTCCTGCGCGACATCGAAGCGATGGCAGTCGGGTTCGCGCGCGAGCGCCGCAGCGGCCGCGCGCGTGATGGCGTCACGGAACGCGGCGACGTCGTCGGCCGCGACGCGCACGGTGACGAGGAGGGCGAAGGCTGGTGCTCGGCTTGTCATGGTCGCTTCCTGCTCCTTGTTACGATTGCTCTCTCTTGCGCGTCTTCTCGCGAGCTCGGCATTCGCAAGCAGAGTGACGAGGATCTAACCTTGCACGCACGATGTCTACGCAACCCTCTCGCGCCCTCGATAGCTTCCCCAACCCGTGCCCGACGCGCGACTACGAGATCGAGTTCATCTGCCCTGAGTTCACGTGCCTCTGTCCCAAGACCGGGCAGCCGGACTTCGCCACGATCGAGATCCGCTACGTGCCTGACGCGCGCTGCGTCGAGCTCAAGTCGCTGAAGCTCTACCTCTGGTCCTACCGTGACGTTGGTGCCTTCCACGAGAAGGTCATCAACGACATCCTCGACGACCTCGTGCGTGACACCTCTCCCCGGCGCATGGAGGTCTTGGGTCGCTTTCTCGTGCGCGGGGGGATCACGACGAACGTGCGCGCGACGCACGGCGCGTGACTTCGGTGGTCCCGTTCAAGCGCCCTGGTCGTCCGTGAGGCGCAAGGCATCGACGATGCGGCGCGCGAGTTCGTGTTCGGGCTCGTCGCTGCCGACGCTGAAGACCGCTTCGTCGAGGGCAACCTGGACGTCGAGGTCGTCGTCCTCGAAGTCGCGGCGCACGGCGACCAAGACTGCCTTGCGCGTGAGCTTGCGCACGGCCTTCTGGGCGAGAACGTCGGGCGGCACGACGACGAGGCCGAAGGGCGTCGAAGCGAGGCCGCGCTCGGTGGCACGCAGGGTCGCTGCGCGCCACGCTTCCTCCCCGTCCTCGTCCAAGATGCGCTCCGCCGACTTACCGCTCTCGTGCACGACGAGGTCGGCGACGCTCAGCAGCGGAAGCGAGGTCAGGCCACCGACGATGCGCGCAACCGCGCCATACTTCGTCGACGCCGAGCCTGAGATCACGATCGGAGTGTGGGGGATGCGCTGCGGCGTCGCGTCGTAGTAGCCGGACATGCCCTGAGCATAGGACAGTTCAGAGCACACCGTCCCATTCGATGACGACGCCGGAGGGTCGCGATGGGAGGTGGTACGACGTGGCGCGTGTTGCCGTGCTCGAGTTGGCCCACTTCCCGAGCGCGAAGTCGTAGGGAATGCCGAGCTCTGACTCGAAGCCGTTCGTCAGGACGATGCCGAGCGCGTTCGCTGCGGGGTCCAGGATCATGGCCTGGACGTAGTGTCCGCTTCCGCCGAGCAGCGGATCCTTCGGCAGCGGCAGCACAGCTTCTCCCCGAAACGTGCTTCCGGACGCGCGCACAGGCAGGACGCCGAGGATGTCGAGACCAGTCCTCAAGCTGTTGCCCGGAGCGCCGAGCGGACCGAGGTCGAAGGGAAGGCTGAGAGCGCCCCATTGCCTCGACGAAAAGCCGATCCACCAGAGCGCGGGCAGCTGGGCCGTGAGGCCTGTGACCGCGTAGGTCAGCGAACCACCAGGCACTTGTTGCGACGACTGGGTCGTATCGAGGGACAGGGTCGGATAGCGCCCTGATGAGAGGCGACCGCTCGTCCCGAGCATCCAAAACGCTCCGTAGGGACGCGTCTCGCAGCCATCGACCCAGTAGCCGCTGTAACCCGTAACCGTGTCGGTGCAGACGATGTCGAAGAGCAGGTCGCCGTCGGCCTTGTTGTAGAAGTACGGTCGCGTGAAGGCGAAGCGGATGTTGAACGGCGCGGGCTTCGGGACCGCTGGTTGAAATGGCAAGTCGGTCTTGCCGTCGTAGACGATGGTCGCGCCGCTCTTGATGTTGGCGGCGAAGTCCTGCGACATCGACGCGATCGTCGTCGCCGCCACGGCGAGCGTGAGCGTCACGCGCGGAATCGAGCGCGCTGGAATCGCGTAGCTACCTGTCGCGCCGTCGGCTTCGCGCCGCATCGCGAGACCACGCAGAAGCGCGCTCGGGCGCGTCGCAACGAGGTCACCCTTCGTGATCTGCTGCAAGCGGCACTGAGCCAAGTGAAAGGGCGCGTTGTATAGCGTGTTGCCCTCGCGAACGGCTGCGCTAGGCGGAACGACGCGCAGCTGCTGCGCAGGCGCGATGAGCGTCAGGTTGCAGAAGGCGGCGGCCACGAAAGTGCTGGACTTGAACATGGCTGAGCACGGAGCAAGGCACGTACCGGTGGCAGCTGTCCGTGAGGCCCGCGCATATGCGAGTTCGCCTCGCGGACGCGCCGTGCTATGTTCGCATCCTGGACTCGCGGTCCTGATGCTGGACGCATCCGGGCCGCTCACTGCGCGTCTGTCACAGTGCCCTCACTGCACCGCGGCCGTCAGCGCGTTCGAAAACGTGAAGCCCAGGGCATTGGCGTTGGGGTCGACCGTCATCGTTTGGTGGTGCAGCCGTAAGCCCCGCAGCGACGCTTGATTCGGAATGCCCCAGACCGCGTTTGCGACCCCGTTGCCGGTGCCGCTGCCTGTCGCGATCACCGCCTGGGTGATGTCGATCGAGACGCGCAGCACGCAGGTCCCGCCGCCGAGCCCCTGCAAGGGAAGTGGCAGGGGGAGGGCCCCGAAGGCGGTGTCCGAGAGGCCGAGGAGGGGGACGTTGACGCTGGTCGGCGGCAGGGTGTGCGTTTCGGCGACGTAGGGGGCTCCGAGCGCTGGCGCGGTCTTCATTCCGAGGATGGGCTTGAAGCCGTCGGTCCCGGGGCAGCCTTCGCCGCTAGCAGTGACGCTGGCCTCGTTGACGAAGATGCGGTGGGGAGTGCCCGGTACATTGCTCATCGGGCCGTACCAGCCCCAAGCATCGCCGGTATTGCGACCGTCACCATCGACGGCGTTGCCGGTCGCGAAGATCTGCACGAGCCCCGGGATCGTTGGAGCTGTCCAAGCAAAGGACCAGTCACGCTGCAAGGTATTGACGTGCGTGATCGCGGCGCGACCGGTGTTGGTCGTGTCGATGCGCGTCGTCAAGCCCGCAACGAAGCTGCCGTCCGAGGCCTCCATCGTGAAGCCACCGCGCGTGCTGTTCAGGTTCGCACCGCCGACCGTAGCCTTAATCGCGACGTTGCTGCCAGGCGCGACGGACATCGCGCTGTCGATCGTGAACTTGACATTGAAATTCGGAAAGGCGTTGTGGCAGTTGCCACAGCTCGGGAAGGCTGTTGCCAAGTTGCGCGGGTCGCCTTGCTTCCCAGAGATAATGCCACTGCCGTGGCCCAGGGCGAGCGACAGCGGTAGCAAAGTAACCGTGACGAAGAGGAGCTTGGTCTGGGTTTTCATGTGTTGGAGGAGCGCGGAAAAGCAGCACGAGTGAAAGAAAGCTGAGAGGAGCGACGACCCATCCTCAAGGCACGATGCGGATGGCCGTCGCGTTCGACGCGTAGCGCGGCTCGAAGGTCTGCGGGTCGAGATCGAGCGCCGCCACGTGCAGCGTCGCCCCTGACCAAGCCAGCGGCAGCACGTTGCCCGGCACCGTGAAGGTCGCGTCCGCGAAGCCGAGCCCGTTGATCGCACCGAACCAACCAACGAAGGGCGCTTGGTTGAGCAAGCCCGCCGCCGTGATCGTCAGGAAATCGAAGTTGATCGGCAGGTTGACGCCACGATCGAAGGAAGCACCAGGGCTCGTGCCCGAGAGCGTCGTGAGCAATGCGTAGTAGCGGCCAGCTTCGCTCGTGCCCGGACTGAGCCGCAAGAAGACGTTGCCACCGCTCTGAATCGAGACCTGGGCCGCAACCGGGTTGAGGATCGCCGGCACTCCGATTTGTCGCGCCGTGACGGCAGAGCGACCACTCGCATCCGTGACCTTCACCGAGACGATGCGCGACCCCGGTCCAGCGAGCGTTCGCTGCACGGGTCCGAGCGCCACGCTGCTCGCTTCGAAGGCGCCGTCGCCGTCGGCGTCGAAGCTCGCGCGCAGCGTCGCTTGACTGTGCTGCAACGAAGTCGAGCGCGAGCTATCGAGCGCCGCGCCGACGCCGCTGGCCGAGCCGTCGAGGCGGGCGATCGGCAGGTCCGGGCCTGGGTCGCAATGCTGCGCAAGCGCCGAGAACCAGGTCGGGTTCGGTGCCGCCGTGTAGTAGCGGAAGGCCATCGTGCCATCGGCGCCGCCCGCCATCGCGCCGCGGAAGCAGGCGTCGATGGTCTGCGGAGTCGTCGTGCCGCTGCTGTCGTTCCAAGTCCGGATCGCTGGCACGAGGCGACACGACGAGCCGGCGTTACGGATCGCTTGGCGGCCATAGCTCGCGACGCCGCGCAGGTAGCCTTCCATGAGCGCCAAGTTGTTGCCATAGACGTGGCCGTTTGCGGTGTAGGCCATCGGCATGAGCACGTCGATCACGCGCGCCATGCTCTCCCAATCCTGGCCGTAGTTCTGGCTCAGGTAGCTACGCATCTCGGCGTAGCTGCGGAAGCGATTGTCGTAGCTGCCTGCGTCGATCGCGTAAGCGCCCGCGATGACGAAGGCGTGCAGTGGCATGGTTCCGACTTCTCGGCGCGCGTCGCGCAAGAAGCGGTCGACGAGCGTCGGCGAATGGCTGCCCCCGAACCAGCGGACATAGTCGAAGGCGATGCCGTCGAGCTCATAAACGCGCTCGCCGCGGACGTCGTAGCTGTGCACGAGGTAGCGAAGCACGCGCTCGATCATGTGCGTCTGGTGGGCGAGGTCGTCGGGATAGGGGCCACCATCGCGGAAGATCTGCACGACACCGACGACTTGGAGCCCCTCGGCGTGGGCCTTGTCGATGAAGCGCGAGAGTGTCACGAGCCCCGCTTTGGTGCCCCAAGTCGTGTTCCAAGTGCCCGCTTCGTCCTGGATGCGCAGCTCCCCTTGCCGTGACCCCGTCGTGCGCCAGCAATGCAAGTAGATCGTGTCGAGGCCGGCAGCCTTCGAGCGCGCGATGATGTTGTCGACATCGGCGTCGATGTTGCCGACGAGGAAGGGCCAGACGCCGATCGAAGAGTCGAAGGACTTCTGCGCGCTCAGCGGCGCCAGGGCGAGGGCCGCGCACGCGAGGGTGCGTGAGATTCGTGAAAGTTGGTGCATGCGGCAGTCACTCTAACCTGTCCTCGGTCCTCGTCTGCGACCGCGCGGCCGCACGTTTCCCGAAGACCGATTCTTGGTCTTGCCGCCGGTTGGGGCCAGGATGCCGTCGTGAAGAGGCGTAACAAGATCGTCGTCTGCGCATCCGTTACCGCCGTCCTGGTCGCGAGTGTGCGTCCGGTCGACGAGACCGCGGCTTCGGGCCCCCTCGTCCTCGGCCTGAACGACCACGGACTGCGCCTCGTCGTCGTGCGCGCTTCGCCCGCCACCGGGCAGGCGACGCTCACCAAGCGGAGCGTGTCGGGGGCTGCGCCTGCTGCCGCAGAGGCCCAAGCCATGCAGGTCGAAGTCACTGCCAAGACCACGCTAATGCGCTTCGCCTTCGACGGTCTCGAGCCAGCGACCGAATACGACTATGCGCTGCGCGTGATCGAGGGTGCTGGCGAGACGCGCTTTCAAGGCCGTGTCAAGACGGCCCCGATGCCTGGAAAGGGCGCCGTGCGCTTCGCGGCCTTTGGTGACAGCGGCAAGATCCCGTGGTGGACCTATGCCTCGGCGAAGGTCGCGGTCGGACCAGCGCCTTGGCTCGAGGGCGTCCTGCCGGGCCGCGGACAGCAGTGGGACATCGCCGCGCTCGTCGCGCAGAAGCAGGTCGACCTCGTGCTGCACCTCGGCGACATCGTCTACCCGAAGGGAGCGCGCGAGCACTACAACGAGGCCTACTTCGAGCCCTTCGCGAACATCGCGGCGCGCGTGCCGGTCTGGCCCGCCATCGGTAACCACGACGTGATGACCGAGAACGGCCAGCCCGTCGTCGACTACTTCGACTTGGAGCGGCGCTACTTCGACTTCGTGCATGGGCCGGTGCACTTCTTCTGCATCGACATGTATTCGAGCGCGATGGACAAGGCGTCCGAGCAGCGCAAGTGGCTCGCTGAGCGCCTCGCGCAGAGCAGCGCGCCGTGGAAGGTGGCGTTCACACACCGGCCCTTCCACACCGTCTCACGCTCGAAGGACGACGCCGACAACGCGATGCTGCGTGACGAAGTGCACCCCATGCTCGCTGCCGCTGGCGTGCGCTTCGTCTTCTCGGGTCACGATCACAACTACCAGCGCTTCCGCGCCGTCGACTCGGTGCACTACATCGTCGCCGGTGGTGGCGGCAAGTCGCTCTACGAGCTCGGCTCGTCGCCGGACCTCGTCCTGTCGCTGCGCGATTACAGCCTCGTCATCGTCGACGCGGACGAGCGACGCATGCGCCTCGAGGCGATCGACGTGCACGGGCAAGTCTTCGACAGAGTCGAAGAGACGCGCTAACCAACTCAGCAGAGCGCCAGAACCTGGTCCGGCGAAGCGAGCACGAGTGTCGCGCCCGCGGCCTCGAGCTCGGTTGCATCGAAGGGTCCCCAGCCAGCTCCGATCGCGCCCATCGCAGCCGCGCGGGCGGCGGCCATGTCGTGAACCGAGTCACCGATGTAGGCGCAGTGTTGCGGTTCGACGCCGAGGCGCTCGCACGCAAAGAGCAGCGGCGTTGGGTCCGGCTTGTGCCGCTCGACGTCGTCAGCGCCGACGAGGACGTCGAAGTAGCCCTCGAGTCCGCAAAGCGCGAGCCCGCGCCACGCCGCTTCGGACAGCTTGCTCGTCACGACGGCGATGTTCTGGCGACGCTCGCGCAGGCCGGCGAGCATGCCATCGACGCCGGCGAAGGGGCGCACGAGGCTGTCATGGTGCTCGAGATTCCACGCGCGATACGTGCGCGTCATGCTCTCGACTTCGGCCTCGTCGACCGCGTAGTGCTGCAAGTGCTTGCGCAGCGGAATGCCGATGAAGCTCATGATCTTCGCACGCGAGAGCTCGGGCTTGCCGTGCTCGCGCAGAGTGTGCTCGTAGCTTTTGACGATGAGTTCGATCGAATCGATGAGCGTGCCGTCGAGGTCGAAGAGGATGGCCTCGAGGCTCATGAGCGACAGGTCTCCACGACCCAGTCGACGATGTAGGTGAGGGCCGCGGGGGCGATCGTCTCTTCGATGGCCCGGTACTCGTCGGGCGTTCCCTTGTCCGCGGTCTGGAAGAAGTGATTGAGCTGCGGAAAGACCTTGACGGTCGCTCGCTCGTTCTTCGCCAGCGCAGCCTTCATCTCGTCCAAGTTTTGAGCCGGGTCGACCTGGAGGTCCTTCTCGCCGAAGACGCCCAAGAAGGCACAGCGCAAGTTGCGCAAGTCGCCACGCGGGTCATGCGCCAAGAAGAAGCGAAACCAAGGCGAGAGCAGCGTAGCCGCGCGCTGCTGCACGAAGGCTTGCTTGCTGACGCCTGCCCGCTCGTCTGGGTGCTCGTCGTAGTAGTCGCCGAGCCTCTTGACGACGCGTTGCCGGAGCTCGGTTTGTTCACCCTCTTCGCGGTCCTCATCGAGGGCCTTCTCGAGGACCATGTCGAGCAGGCTGCGGTTCTCGCGCAGCCCTGCTTCGAGCTTGTCTTCGTTCATGCCCTGGGCTCGGCCGATGAGGCGCATCTGGTGCTGGAGCACATCCGCACCGGGCACCGCCGTCCCGCCGAGGGCGACGATGAAGTGCACGAGGTCGGTCGTCACCGCGACCATCGGGCCGACGATGCCGCCTTCGCTGTGGCCGATGATGCCAAGGCGTTTGTGGTCGATGTCCGCGCGCTGCGCCAAACAGAGCAGTCCGGCGTGAGCGTCTTTGGCGAAGTCGCGCGTTGTCGCCGTCGCGAAGCTCCCGGTCGACGCCCCGATACCGCGGTCGTCGTAGCGCAAGACCGCGATGCCGCGTCTTGTGAGGGCGTCGGCGAGCACGTGGAAGAGCTTGTGGTCGAAGATCGTCTCGTCGCGATCCTGGGGCCCACTGCCCGAGACCAGGAGGACGGCCGGGAAGGGTCCGTCACCGCGCGGCAGGGTCAGGGTTCCGGCCAGGCAGACGCGCTCCTTCGCTGTCTCGTTGGCTCGGGCATCGCCTTCGGGGGCTGCCGCCTCTTCGAGACGAAAGGTCTTGGCCGTGTCCTCCGTGGGCGCGTGACTGTAGCGCAGCTCGATGACGCGGTAGGGGAAGGGTGGCTTCGGCGTCTGCGGCCGGCGCGCGCCGACGAAGACCTCGCTGCGCACGAAGTCGAGCGCGAACTCGCGCCCTTGCACGAGCACGCCTGTGAGCTTGTCGCTCTTGCGCTCGGCGCCTGCTTCGAGTCGACCGCGATAAGTCGCGCCGATGCGCTTCCACTGGACGACGACTTTGCCGTCTTCGTAGACGACCGAGTCGGCAGGGAGGTCCTTGGCACCCTGGTCGGGGATGTCGAGCTCCGCCTTCCACGCGTCGCCGCGCTTGAAGTCGAGGATGAGACGCAGCTTGCCGACGCCGGTGTCGAGGATGCCGGTCCACGACCCGTTCAGCGGATCGGGCGCCTTGTCGTTCACGCTTGTGTCTTGGGCGCTGAGCCTCGCAAGCGGCACTGTGACGATGAAGAGGGCGAATGCGAGCGCGGAGCTTCTGTTGACCATGGTGTCAGCCTTTGACCGTGAGTTCGAGCTTGACGAGCTCGGCGCGGATCAGATCGCGGTGGTCGCCTTGGATCTCGGCATCACAACCATCGAGGGTGCCGCCGGCGCCGCGAAGGCGGACGATGCCGTCGCCTTCGTCGACGACCTTGCGCGTGCAGTTGCAGGCCTTCTTTGCGCGCTTGCAGAGCGGACACGTTGCGCCTTGCTCGCTGTCCCAGACGATACCCATTGGCGAGACGATAGCTCGGGTGTCACGGTCGCGCACTTGCGACATCGGCGAGTCAGCGGTCCCTGCCGACCTTGCCAATGAGCGGATGCGGCGCTCGAGGCGTCGACCCAAGGGGAAGCCGAATGTCGAAGGCAGTCCGTGCGGGCTCGGCGCCGAGGCTCTGTTATTCTTGGTGGTCATGCGCCGTCGTCCCTCCATGCCATCACTGAGGCCCCGCGTCCTTTCCTTGGCTTCCTTGGGGTCCTTGGGGTCCTTGGGGTCCTTGGGCGTCTTGGCCCTCGTTGCCGGGGCCGCTTCTTGTGGCTCCGATGCGAACCAGGCTGACGCTTCTCTCATTGCCGAAGGCCCGGTTGCGCGGTCGGAGCGGCCCATCGACGCCGAGGCACAGCTCTTCCTCGCTGCCGAACTCGCGCTCCCGGCGCGCAAGGACGTCGGCGGTCCGGGGACAGGGTTTCCGGACGAAGTTCCGCTCGCGATGCGCTCGGATGTGACGGCCATCGGCGACGCGGTCGTGCGTTCTTTCCTGCTCGAAAGCGGGGTGGGGGTCGATCCCGCCTACTCGCCTTGGACCGCGCGCGTGGCGACCACCAACGAGATCGAGGATCGCAACCAGAACGGCACGACGCGCGACGAGGTCATGGACATGATGCGCGAGCGCTATGCGTTTCGCGCGAACGCTGCGCTACCGAACGGGATCGCGCCGGGCTTCCTCTTTCCGAGCTCGCTGACCGGGCGGCTCAGCGGGCGGCCGAAGGCGCGCGATGACGCCGCAGGGCTGCGCCTCGCCGATGGGGCCGCGACGCGACGTGAGTTCACGATCGGGCAGCTTGCGATGACCATGCTCGCGAGCTTGCGCCGCGCGACGGCGCTCCTCGCCGACGGGCGCGGAGACCTCTATGGCGCGACTCCAGAAGAGGGTATGCGCGGCCTCCTCCTGCTCGAACAAGCTGTGGCCGCCGAACGGACCGTCCTCGAGGCCCTGGCCTGGGACGGCGCGCGCCTGACCAAGGTCGACGACCCAGCCAAATACGACCCGGCGACGGGGCCGCGCGTGTTTCCGGCTCGCCTCGCGGTCGACCTCGAAGGGGCGGCGCGGGAGCCGCGCTTCTACGTCATCGACCGGGCCTCGAGCTTGGTCGACCAGGCGCGCTTCCTTCGGGCATCAGCCGAGCTCGCTTGGCTCGCCGACCCGCAGCAGACCCACCCGCGCCTCGCGCGGCTCTTTCGTGGCGATCCCTTCGGTGAACCGCCCGCGCCGCGGGCGACGGACCATCTGGCTGGGCATACCATGTCCCAGGGTCCGAGCGCGACGGTCACTTGGGAGAAGGAGATTGCGGGCCTCCTCGCCTTCAGTTGTTCGGGTGGCGCCTGCCACGATCCGGGTCGCCAGGCCAGCTTTCGTATCTCGAGCTACGACGAGGTGCTTGCCGGTGGGCGCAGTCAGGCGACGAATCCGATGGTCGTCAAGGGCGACGCCAACGCGAGCTTGCTCTGGCAGATCGTGGCCCTCGACCAGCCACCGGTTTCGAGGCGCATGCCCGACGGCGGGCCTTATTGGTCGCAGCGCGAGATCCAGCTCCTCGCCGATTGGTTCAACGGCGGTGCGCTCTTGCGTGACGACAGGATTCCTGACGGCGTGCCGGCGCCCGGCCCCGACCGCCAGCGCGGCGGT
>CALLZN010000445.1 GCA_937858895.1 uncultured bacterium
CTGGGAAGGCCCCCTCGCCCCGGACACCGCGCCCCCCGGGGTGGTCACCCGCCTCGAAGCTCCAAGTCGCGTTCTCGCCCAAGAAGCGCGGAGCGCGCGCGACCGCGAGCCGCGCCGTCCCCGAACCAGGATCGCGGTCCGGAAAGCGCGCGGCCTTGCCGTGCAAGTACGAGAACAAGTGCGCGATCGAGAGGTCGGGCGGCTCGTTGAACTGGTCGATGCGCACCGTCGTGTTGCGCGGACCAGTCTGCCAGTAGCTGCGTGAGCGCGCCGTGCGCGTCGCCTCGTCGAGGTCGTTCTGACTCGTGAGGAGGGGGGCGCCGCGGGGGGGGGGCGGGGGGGGGGCCAGGCTTGGCCGCCCCGGGGGGGGGGGGGTCCCCCGGAGGCCGGAGTAGCCGGGCCCGGGGACGGGGTAGAAAGCGAGCCCCGCCGATGTGAAGGTGATCGGGATCGTCGCGCGGTCGAGCTTGGTCTGTGTGCCGTGCAGGAGCGCGGTGTAGACATACTGCAGTTCTTGCTGCGAGATGGCCTTCTCGTTCTCGACGAGCGGGAAGAGCACACGGGTCGCGAGGTCTTCGAAGCACTCGTAGGGACGCACGTTCGGATCGACGGCATCGGCATCGGCCACTGCAACCGAAGCTCCGCGCAACTGCACGATGCGCTCGGCGATGAGCTGGGCCTTGCTCTTCGAGAGCGGCACCCGCAGAGGCCGATGGTCACCCGTGCCGACTGCCTGGTTGAACTGTCGAACGCCCATGAGCAGGGCCGCGACGACCTCGACGGGCGCGGTGTTGACGTTGATCGGGACCGGCTGAAGGGCCTCGACGACCGCCATCCCTTCATCGGCGTTCAGCTTCGTGACCCGGTGCAGGACGACGTTCCAGATCGGTCCGGCGACGGTCGTCCGCCGCGGGCCGCCGCGCGTGAGGCCGACGACGAGCGCCCATTCGTATTGGTCTTGGACGCGGATGCGAACGATCGATCCGGCCGTGATCGAGGCGGGGTCGCGGACGGCGAGGATCGAAGTCTCGCCAGCGACCAGTTGACTGAAGATCCGCTCGGGTTTGGAGAAGCTCGAGCCAATCGGCCGCGCGCCCTCGAAGGTGAGGAAGGCGCGCAGCGACTCGAGGCGGTCGAGGTCGAGGGCGCCGCGCTCGAAGCGATCGACCGTGCGCAGGTCTTCGAGCCGCTTCCACGGCCAGAAGCGTGAGCGGTCCTCTTGCCCATCGTCGAATTGGGCCGTCACGAGCAGACGCACGCGAGCGTCGACGATGGCCGTTCCGTCGATGTGCAGGACCGCGGGGCCGTAGGGATCCGGCGCCGCACCTTCGTCGCCTGCCAGGACGCCGCGCTCGAGGCCCTCGAAGCCACGCGGGCCCTTCTTCGTGTAGCGGATCAACTCCTGGTCGATCCAAATGTAGCCCTGGTCGGGGAAGGCCTCGAGGCCGCTCGCCTCGATGAGGTCCTCCTCGTCCTTGTCGAGGTCCTTGGCGAGCGTCGCCGAGAGGCCGAAGAGATTGGACCAGACCTGGAGCGGCGCGGTCGGCGCGTGGATGCGGCCTTGGAGGTCGATGATCTCACCGCTGACCCGCCGGCGATTGCCGAGTGGGGACTCCGTGCCAGCCTCCGCCAGCTCGAGGCGCGGCGGGAACTCATCGAGGCCGTCGAAGTCGGGGCTCACGTCTTCACGGCCCTGCGTGCGCGCCACCCGCTGGATCAGCGTGCGCCGCGCGGCGTCGACGAGCAGGTCGGCTTCGCTCTCGCTCGCCTCGGCGTAGGCGTCGTTGCCGGCCTGCCCCATCGTCATCATGAAGGGGCCGAGCATCGCCAGGAGGATCCCTAGGAGAACGAGGACGGCGAGCAGCGCGATGCCGCGCTCGTCACGCCGAGCGCCAACGACAGGTCGTGCATTCATCGCGTGAGTCCCTCGCGTTCGAAGACCAGGCTCCCCTTCTGTTCGCCGAGCGTGAAGGAGAAGCCAGCAGGTTCTGGATGGCTGCGTCGATCGAGGAAGCCCGCTTCATCGAAGGCGAGACGCCGTGGCCCGTCGACCAGGAGGTCCTCGTCGAAGAGCTCTTCGGCGCTCAGCTCGAGGCCGAAGAGCGAGACCGTGTCGACCGCGCCGAAGACGGGCTTGGCGCCGTCCGAGACGACGAACCAGCCGGCCTTGTCTCGCCAGATCGGCGCGTCGATGTCCTCGCGGGCCTCCGCAATGCCGTCGAGGGCGAGGACCGCTTCGCCATGCGCAGCCTCGATCGACAAGCGATACCAACGCCGTGGCCGCAGGCGCTCACGGCCGGTGAGCGTGACGCGACGGCCCGCACTACCGTCGTCGCGGGTCAGGGTCACGAAGGCGCTGAGCACGCCGCTTTGGCCCACACCGAGTTCGAAGGACTCACCGATGCGCACAGCGACGCAAGCGTCGACCTCCTCGAGGAAGACGTCACAGCGACAGAGGAAGCCGGCGTGGAGGTCGAAGGTCGGCAGGGTTCGCACGTCGAAACGCAGCCCATGCCCCTCGGCGTCGCCATCGATCCAGAGCGCCTCGCCGAAGCGCCCCCCGGGTGCGATGCGCCCGGCTCCGAGCTCGCCGCCGAGACCGCCACTGCCGTCCGCACGCCCGCGGTCGAAGTTCCACTCGCCGATGCGCCGCTGCGCGAAGACCTGGACCTTGCGCCGCTCTTCACCGGCGTCGACCCAAGGCGGCGGCACGATCTCGACCACGGCCGGTGAGCGGGTGAACTGCGCGAGCGCTCGCGCCGAGCGCGCGAGGTCGCGCAAGCGCGCGACTTCACGATCGAGGCTCCCCTCGCGCTTCATCAAGAAGCCGAGCCCCATCCCACTGAGCGAAGCGACGATCAGCAGGACGATCAGTAGTTCGATGAGGGTATAGCCGGAGCGAGGCTCGCGGCGTCGCCCATCAACCGATGTCAGGGGTTTCGAAGTTGCCGACGTCGTCACTCGTGTTGTAGACCCCATCCGGTCCGGCAGAGAAGATCTGGAAGGTCTTGAGATTGAGGTAGCGGTTGCCGTCCTTCCAAGCCTGGACGGGCTGCTCGGCCTCGTCCAGGTCCCCCGCCTCCTCCGACAGCCGATAATTTTGCTCGACCGTGTAGTTGCGGTGGTGGAAGTAGGCGAAAGGATTGCCCCAGGCATCGAGGATCTCGACCCGCTCGGGGCGCTCGAGCTTGGCGATCATCGGCTTGCCATTGTCGTTGTCGGTGTTGCCGATCGACCGGTCGTCGCTCTTCGGGAAGGCCGGGTCTTGGCTGTCGGCGCGGTTCACGAAGAACATGAAGGACTCGATGCCGACGTTCGTGCCGTTGCCGCGCGTGATCTCGAGCGTTCCGCTCGTATCGCGGAAGTCATCGGGCGGGTAGTCGCCAAAGCGACGCTGGCGCTCGTAGCCGTTGGCGGCCTCGACCATCGCGGCGATCGTCGCCTTGGTCCTCGAGATCTTCTCCTGCGCTTCGGCCCCCGTGATCATC
Organism: uncultured bacterium; assembly: GCA_937858895.1. GTDB lineage: Bacteria > Planctomycetota > UBA1135 > UBA1135 > JACKHW01. The sequence goes on from CALLZN010000445.1 coordinate 3,489, forward strand.
GGCATGAGCGCGACGAAGAGCATCGCGAGGATGCCGATCACGATGAGGATCTCGATCAGGGTGAAGCCCTTGGCCGTTCGCTGCTCGTCAGCGAGTGGCGCCCAGGAATCGTCGAAGTGAGCCTTTCTCATTGCCCGAGCCTCACGAGGCGGAACTTGGCAAAGCGTGCGTCGACCTTGGAGCCGAGCCGGGGCACGCAGCGGATGTCGACGTAGAGTTCGCGGTTGCCGGCCGCGATGCGCATCTTCTTGCGAGCGACCTCTTGCCCGCCCCAACGCAGAACGATGCTGCCTTCCTCGGTCTCGGTCGTGACGTCGATCACGTACTCGATCTCGAGAGTCGTGAAGGTGCCACGCTGCGTCGGGAAGAGCTCAGGGCGCTCCTCGGCGTCGATCTTGGTGGTCGTCTTCTCGGTCTCCTGGGCACCGCGCTTCAGGTAGGCGAAGGGGCGGCGTCCATCGAAGCCGATGCGCGCATCGATCGTCGACCGCAGTTCGCCACCGCCCGCCTCCTTCTCGTCCGAGACGCGCAGGTAGATCTCGGCCCCTGCCGTCGCACCGAAGTCGGCGTCGATCGCGACGCTCACGAAGTCACCACCACGATCGATCGTGTAGCGCGTGAAGCACGGCACTTCGCGACTCGACTCGCCGCGGACGGTGAGTTGGCCGTCCGCGAAGATCCAGAGGATCTTGTCCTGGCCCTTGCGCTCGGTGCGCCAGTGCGGAGCCTGGGCTTCGAAGTCATCGGACAGCTGGCGCTTGCCGCGATGGTAGGCGAGGCGCTTTTGGGTCACCTCCGCCCACTTCTTCATCGGGTCCTCGGCGTCCTTGATGAACTGGGCCGTGTCACGCAGCATCGCGACCGCGTCCGGTGTGTAACCGAGGCGGTTGCGCAGCAGCGCCTGCCAGATCTTGGCGTGAACTTCGCCACCTTGACTCTGCGCGACCTCGAACGAGTTGCGCGCGCGGTCGTTCTTGCGCAGGTGGTAGCGCACGATCCCCAAGTACTCGTGGTAGAGCGGCTCCTTGCGGCGTCCGGCCTTGGCCCGCTCCAACTGCTCGGAGCAGGCGCGCGCCGCGATGCGCTCGGCGTTCTCGAGCAAGGCAAAGGCCCCGCTCCCGCCGATGCGCGCCTCTTCGAGCTGCACGCGCGTGAGTTCCATGGCGGCCTCGACGAAGTCGAAGCGTTCGCGCAAACAGAGGTCGAGCACTTCGCGGGCCTCGGCCTGTCGCTGCGACTTGCGGTAGGCGCGACCGAGCAAGTAGAGCACGTAGGGGTCGCGCGGCGCGACCTTTTGCGCGCGCTCGAGAACCGCGACCGCGTCGCCGATGCGCGCCGGGTCGAGGAGCAACAAGAAGCCTTCGGCTGCGAGTGCGAGTTGGCGTTGCAGCGGATCGCGCGTCTGGGCATTGCGAAACGCGACCAAGGCCTCGTCATAGCTCTTGGCTTCGAAGGCACAGAGGCCGGCCCCTACGAGGGCGATGGCCGACGCCGTATCGGTCGTCGCCGCCGCGAGGAAGGCAGAGCGCGCCTTGGCGATGTCGCCACGCGCCATCTCCACCGCCCCGCGCAGCAGCAGGACCTGCTCGCTCGAAGCGATCGCGCTGACTTCGTCGAGCGTGCGCGCCGCGAGATCGACGTCGGCCTCGGCGAGGGCAGCGCGGATGAGCTGTGACAAGACCGAGAAGCGCAGTTCAGGCCCGTGTGCCGGCGAGATGCGCACCCGCGCTTCCCGCGCGAAGCGCAGGGCCTCGACCTCGCGACCGCGTTCGGACAAGAAGGTCGAGAGCGCGAGAGCGTTACGCGGGTCCGTTTCGTCCGTGCGAACAGCCTCGAGCAGATGGTCTTCGGCGGCCTCGTCGAGGCGCAGGCGCGCTTCGAGAACACCACGCTCGCGAGCAACAAAGGCCGCACTCGCGAAGGGCCCCGTCGCTAGCTCGTCGAAGAGCGCGACTTCTTGCTCGAAGTCGGCCGTCCGGGCGTAGACGTCGAGGAGCAGCTCGTAGCCACGCTGGGCGTTGGGCGCGATCTCGATGTACTTCCGCGCTTGGGCGACGGCCTCGTCGAGCGCCTCAGGATGCTGAGCCTCGCGACCGAGCAAGGTCGCAATGAAACGCTCGCGATCGCGCAGTCCGTCCTCGCCGCTCGGGATGCGCCGGCGCGCGAGCGCGATACGATTCTCGATCGAGTCCGCAAACTCGATGCGCGCGACTTGCCCGGGCTCGAAGCTCTGCTGAGCGACGATGACCTTGCCCGTCTCGGGATCGACGCGCCGCAGGAGCACCGGCGCGCGGAAGGGCGAGCTGAGCACGCGGACGTCATCGTCGGTCGTGCTGCCATGCAGATAGCGTTGCTCGCCGATGACGAGTCCCCAGTAGCTACGATTGTCGACGGTGTCGAGCTTGTCATAGCGCTGCTCCCAGGCCGCCTCGCTGCTCGCTTCGCTGGCCCCGCCGCTCGAGACGTCGCTGCTCGCCTCGTTCGCGCCGACGCTTCCCACGGCTTCGGTCTCAGGCTTGAGGACGACGCTGTGGACCGCCGCGTCGACGCGCAGACGATCGTAGTGGCGCACGGCGATGCCGATCGGCAGCGGCGGCCGCACGAGCGGCAAGTCCGGCAAGGGCGGCAACTCGAGCTCGGGCCAATCGAGGGGCAACAACGGCAACGTGCGCGTCGGCACCAAGAAGGGATCGCGCAGCGCGGCCAATTCGATCTCGCTCGCCGAACGCACGAGGCGCTCGGGGATCGCGACCCGCTCGTAGTCCTTGGTCTTGGCGCGCGGCGACGCACGCTCGGCGTCCCCACCTCGCGACGTCACGAAGAGGAGGGCCAAGAGGGCCCCCGTGCAGAGCAGCAAGACTTGTTCTTTGCGCAGAGCCAAGCTTCAGTTCCTCGCCTCGATGTCGCTGGTTGCGGGGACGATCGCCTCGTGCGTGATGCGACACTCCATCGGTTCTCCCGGCTCGTCACCAGCCTTGGTCTGGAGCTCGTGGACGAGCAACGGACGACGATCGTCGGTGCCGATGCAAGCCTCGAGGTAGGCCTGCATCGTCATCGGATCGCAGTGGAAGCGCAGGGATACACGCACGACTTGGCCGAGGTCGACGCTCTTGGATCTGGACCCTCGTGTCGGTCCTTTGGTCGCGCTGCTCTCGATGCGGATCTGATCGACCGCCGCGAGCCCGAGCGCATCGGGCTTGGCCGCGAGCACCGTGCGGCTCGCTTCGAGCAAGCGCGCGAGCGCGTCGTCGACGAGGTCGAGGGCGATCAAGGTCTCCTGGATCTCGTCCCGCTCGACCGGGTTGTTCGGCGGCATACCGAGCTGCGGCGCGCCGAACTGGACGTTCGCGATGTCCATCTGCTGGCGCACCGTCCGTTGGATACGCGATTGTGTCTCGATGTAGTGGAAGGTCGTGTCGCCCTTGCCTTCGAGGTCGAAGCTCGGCCGCTTCGTGAAGAAGGTCCTCTTGCCGACCGCTTCGAGCTCCTTGTCGAGCAAGCTCGAGTCGTCGCGGGCGCTCTTGCGCTCAGCGCTTCCGAAGAAACTCTTCTTCATCTCCGCGCGCGAACGCGAAATGCGCGCGTCGAGCGACGAAGTATCGAAGCGCCGTGAGATCCACGTGTTCGCGAGGAAGAAGACGATACAGGCGCCGAGGATCCCGCAGATCCACGCCTTGTGTTGTTGCCAGATGTCGTTGAGGTCCATCGTTGCTCGTTTGCTTGCGCCTTCAGCGATCAGCGATCTGCGCCTTCAGCCCTGCTTGTCGTTCGCCTTCGATGCGTCTTGCTTGGGCGTGACGTCGAGCCAATCCACCTTGAACGAGAAGGCGAAGTCGCCACCGCTCTGGTTGACTTGAGTCTCGCGCACGGGCACGCCGCGCCGCAGCAGCTCGTCCTTGAAGCCCTGGAAACTGCTCACGAGGTCCTTGCCCGAGATCGACTTGCCGCCACCCGAGACGATGAGGTGAGGACGCGGCGGGAGCTTCTTGGGCCTGCCAGTGCCCGTCGCGGCGTCGCTTTGGCCCGCCTTGATCCAAGTCGGCTCACCGACCTTCGTCTCGAGCTTCGCGATCCAGAGGTCACCCGGCAGGACTTCGCGCATCGCACGAAGCGTGAGCGCGCTCCCATAGAGCGGGACCGCGCGCGTGCGCAGCTCGGCCAGCATTTTTTCGCGGGTCTCGTTCTTTTCGGCGAGGGCCGTGGTCTCGTTGTTGACCGAGTTGAGGGCCCTGACCTTGGTCGAGAGCGCGCTCTCTTGGCGCTGAGCCTCTTCGAAGCGCGACTTCGCGTCGAACCAGCGCCAGCCGAGGAAGGCAAGCGCGAGGACCGCCGCGACGATGTTGAAGATCGTACGCGTCTGGAAGCGACGACGCTTCTTGACGGCCTCCGGCAAGATCTCGATCGAGTAGAGCTCGTCGAAGAGCGGGGTCAGAGCGAGGCCGATCGCGAGCGCGGCTTCGGGACCCTGCTCGGTCAGCAGCGCCTGCTCCTCGGCCGAGAGCGCCGACATGTCGAGGTTCTCGATCGGATCGAAGACCGCGACCCGACAGCCGAGCCCGTCCGCGAAAAAGGCTGCCATGCCGCGGATGCGCACGCCCGGACCACAGATGTAAACGCGGTCGAGCTTGAGGTTCTCGACGCCGGTCTGCGTCTGGCAGAAAGCGAGCGTCGAGCGCAGCGCCGCCTGGAGCTGGCCGGCAACGCCCTGAACGGAGTGCGTCGCCTTCTCTTCTTGTGAACTCGCGTAGCGTCCGCGGGACTTCGGGTCGAGGTCGAGCAGCTCGTCGCGGATCTTCTGCGCGCGATTCTCACGCACGTTGAAGGTCTGGGCGATCGCCGTATCGAGGACTTGCAAGCCGCCCGACACGTTGCGTGCGAACAGCAAGTTCGTGCCCTGCAACAAGGCAATGTCGATCGCCGTTTCACCGATCCACGCGACGAGCGAAACGTCGTCGGTCGAGACCGGACCGAGCGTGAGGAAGGCGTTGTAGAGCGCGACGGCGTTCGGCACATAGGCCTCGACCGTGCCCTTGCGGGACGCCAGCATCGAAGAGATGCCATCGAGGTGGCTGTCCTTCGCGAGCGCGAGCAAGACCGTGTCCTCGCCGGTCATCTCGTTCGCGACCGGCAAGAGGTTGTAGTCGGCGCTCAAGGAACCGCCAGCTTGCCCGGAGATCTCATCGACTTCGAAGTCCATGAGCTTCGCGAGCTGCCAGTCGGGAACCTGGGGCACGCGCACGTAGCGCAAGATCAGCTCCCGGCCCGACAAGCCGGTCACGACGTTGCCGAGCGTCGCAGCCCCGCCGAGCCGCTGCCCGTCGCGCGCGAGGACTTCACAGGCGACGACCTGGAAGCTCGTGCCCTTTTTCTTGCCGCCGACCTTCTTGCCCTCGACGAGGAGGGCGTCCTGATTGCGCAGGTCGAGCCCACGCGCGCTGCTTCCCATGAACGTCATTCGTCGCGCCCTCCGTCGGAAGCCTCGTCGCCATCACCCGCGGCACCCGCGCCTCCCGAAACCGGCAGCCGCGTCTTGACGAAGTCGCGCACCACGCGCGCGAGCCGCTCTTGCTTGGATGCAGCCAGCGCATCGGCGAGGCGGGTCAACGTCGTCGAGCGACGCTCCGCACGTGCGGAGCGCACGGCATCGAGGCGGCCCTGGACCTTCTGGCGGAAGGCGGCGATCGCTTCCTTGAGTTCGTCCTGGGTCTTGTCGAGCTCGGCGGCGCGAGCGAGCAAGCTCTCGAAGAGGCCGTCGTACTGGAAGGCACGCGCCTCGTCGAAGTCGCGCTCGAGCTCGACCAAGCGGTTCTGCGCCTCACCGAGCATCGTCGCGCGCGCACTGCGCGCGGTGCGCACCGCTTGCTCATCGAAGGGCTTCTCTTGGATGATCTTTCGATAGGTCCGCAGGGCCTCGGCGCTGCGACCTTCGGACCGTGCGGCCTCGGCAGCGCGAGCGAGACGCATGCTCTCGAGGCGCTGCTCCTGGAAGTCGAGTCGCAGGGTCGCGCTGCGCGGCGTGTCGAGGATGAACAGCAGCATCTCACCCGCAGACTGGACCGCGAGCCGGGTCGCGGTATCGACTTCGAGGAGCAAGGCCTGCTGCCCGCTCCCCCAAAGGAGGCCTGTGCACGCTTCGTGAACACCCGCGCCAGCGTGTTGTTCGAACTTGCCCGCGTCGCCGCCGCGAACGCGGTAGCTCGACGCGGCCTCACGCGGCACGTGAAGGACCATGCGCCCGCGCGCGTCCGCAACATCGAGCTTGGCGAGGCCGTTTTCGACGACCAGGCCCGAGGGAGCAAAGACGTCCGGACAGGGGAGCGCCAAGGCTTCGGCGAGCGCGCTCAATGCGGGATCAGCACTCTTGCCCTCGGCCTTGCCCTCGGCCGCCGTGGCCGGGAGCGCGGACATCGAAGCGAGGAGGACCGAAGCGCCGCTACGCACGCGCACAAGTGCTCGCTCGGCTTGCGCGAAGAGCGTGGTCCCCGCGAACTCGCTCGAGCTGCCGGGGCAGGTCTCGGCATCGCTCGTCGCATCCAGCAACGCAATCTCGTCGACCGCGACGCGCGCATCTTCGGTCGCGCCATCCACGAGGACCGCGACGATCGCGATCCCGACCTCCGCGACATCGGGTGGAAGCTTCGAAGCGACCTCGAGGGTCGTCCACGAGTTGGGCTCGAGCTCTTTCAGGGCATCGCCGGTAACGGCGAGCGGCACGCGCGTGAAGCGCTCGGCGTTGGCGGCGGCGCCGTCGCCGCTCTCTTCGCCGTCTTCTTCGCTGCCGACGCTCGGCAAGACGATCGGCGCCTTTTCGAAGAACACGAGGCGCAGGCCCACACGCACGCGACCATCGGTCCGCACCTGCGCGCTGGCCCGAAAGGCCGTACGGCGCGCGACATCGACAGGCTTGGGGCACATGGCGACCGCGAAGAGCCGCTCTGCAACTTCGGCGCTGCCCGGGCCGAGCTCCGCGACCAGAGCGCCCTTGCCCGACTTCGCAAGTGAAGCGCGCGTGAAGCCCGCGCCCGATGCAGCCGGGAGCCACGAGACTTCGTCGCTCTCGACTTGCGCGAGGCTCTCCGGCAGGAGATTGCCCGGTATCGCGACGATCTTGCGCTCGCGTTATGGCCCGACGCTCGCGTCTTCACGCAAGAAGAACCACCAAGCGGCACCGCCACCGACGAGCAACAAGAGCAGCGAAACGAGGGCAAGAGGACTGCGCTTGCGGCTGCGAGCGAGGACGGCGGCGTCGATTCCGATCGAGGTCTGCGCTTCGACGAGCGCGTCGCCGGCTTCGCTGTCGACAAGCAGAATGACGCTCTGCCCGATCTGGAAGCGATCGCCGGACGCGATCGGCAGCTCTTGGACACGCTTGCCATCGACGCGCGTGCCGTTTGTGGAATCGAGGTCTCGCAGCAAGACGCCGCCGCCTTCGAGCACCACTTCGCAGTGCCGCCCGGACAGCTTCTCGTCCTGGTCGAGGACCAGGTCGCAGCCAGCCCGACGTCCGATGGTCAAGTCGGTCGAGAGCTCCTGTCGTTTGCCAGCGTGAGGTCCCTCGACGATCTGCAGGACGTATTTCGCCATGAAGAATGCAACGGCTTCGAGAACAGGTCCGGGGCTCAGTGTCCCGAGGGGGCTTCGGGGCACGATCGACGACCTGAGTGCAGCGCCGCCTGCAAAGCACGAACGCGTCCTTGTGAAGGAACGGCGCCCGGGTCACTTGCAAACTCACTGCGATCCGCGCTTAGGTCGGCGACTAGGAACTAAGCTGGGCAGTGTAACCGGAAGCCCCGCGAGGCCACGAGGATTCTCGGGGTCCATTGTGGCAGCTTCAGGAATCCGGCCTTGCATGCAACGGAGGCGCGAGGACGATCGGCGGACCGCTGGCCTGGTCTCCGTGCCATGCCGTCCTCGTCCTTCATCGATCGCCATGGCGCTACGTTACTTCGTCGAAGAAGTCCCCGTCCGAGGTGAGTGCAGCTTGTCGAAGGACATCGCGCGCCACCTCGCGACCGTGCTGCGCGCGCGCGTCGGCGACATGTTCTGCCTCTTCGACGGACGCGGCGTGGAGGCCGAGGTCCGCGTCATCGCGATGGCGAAGCGCGAGCTGCGCATCGAGGTCATCGAGCTTCGCCGCCACGAACGCCCAGCGAGCGCCACTATCACGGTCGCGTTCTCGCCGCCACCCGAGGCGCGCCTCGCGCAGATCCTCGAGCACGGCACCGAGCTCGGGGTCGCGTGCTTTCAGCCCACTCGCTTCGAGCGCAGCAAGCCGAGCGCGGGCGCGGCGAGCGACCGGCGTCGACGCATCGTGCAGGCGGCCGCAGGCCAATGCGGTGCGCTCTTTGTCCCAAGCATCCACGAGGACATCACGTTGAAGGACCTCGTCGCCAACTTCACAGAGCGGCCCGACCGTACGTGCCACCCGGTCTTCGTCGCCGAGCGACCGAGCGCTTGGCGCGGCGCGAGCATCGCGTGCCACGAACTCGCTGGCGCGTTACAGCACGCTGACGATGTGTTCGTCGTCGTCGGCCCGGAGGGCGGCTTCACGGAGCTCGAAGTCGAAGCCCTCCGGTCGATCGGGGCGCGCGCTCTTTCGGTCGGCGACCTCGTGCTCCGCGTCGAGACGGCTGTCCTCGCGGCGACGGCCATCGTCCGATCGTCACTGCCATAAGCTATGTTCGCCAGGGCAGCAGCTCGATGCGTCAGCGCCCCGCAGTCCTGGCAGCCCAGACCCACGAACTCTCGAAGACGCTGTTTCTCTCCTTCGAGAGGTCATCCCATTCCGTATCGCCAGCGATCGCGCGATCGATGGGCCGCGGCGATTCGGGCTCGACTTCGGGCAGCAAAAAGCGGAAGACGGCTCCCCCACCCGGATTGTCTTCACAGGCGATGAAGCCGCCGTGCATGTTGACGATCTCCTTCGAGATCGGCAGGCCGAGCCCGGTCCCCTCGGGCTTGTCCGTGAGGTTGTGCACGCCCTGGCGGAAGCGATCGAAGATGCGCTCCTTCTCACCATCATCGGGCACACCTGGGCCGCGGTCGGAGATGCGCACTTCGATACCACCATCGAGGCGCGCTACGCGGACGGTCACGTCCGTCCCGTCGGGCGAGAACTTCCACGCGTTCGTGAGCAGGTTCGTGAGCACTTGGTGCAGACGATCGCGGTCGCCGAAGTAGGAGATCTTCTCATCGGGGAGCTCGACCTTGAAGCCGACGGGCTTGTTGTGCTCGAGGCCCGAGAGGGCTTTGACCGCGGCTTCGACGAGTTCGCGGAAGTCGAAGTTCGCGAGCTCCCAAGTCATGCACCCGGCTTCGATCTTGGCGAGGTCGAGGACCTGGTTGATGAGGCGCGACAAGCGCTCCGACTCGGCCTTGATGATCGTCAAGAACTCGCGTCGCAGCTCGGGGTCCTCCTCGTCACCATAGTCGAGCAGGATCTCGGAGAAGGAGCGGATGCTCGTGAGCGGCGTGCGCAGTTCGTGGCTGACCGACGAGAGGAAGCTGTCCTTGGCGCGATCGAGGGTCTGGAGTTCCTCATAGGCGCGCAAGAGTTCGCGCGTGCGCGCGGTGACTTTCTGCTCGAGTGTTCGGTTCTGCTCTTCGATGCGCCGACGTGAGAACTCGAGTTTCTCGCTCATCACGTTGAAGCTCATCGCGAGGGCCGAGATCTCGTCATCGCCGTGGACCGGGATCTTGACGTCGCGCGTACCTTGTCCGAGCGAGACCGCGGCCTCGGTCAGACCGCGGAGGTGGCGCAGGACGCCGGCGGTCAAGAGCAAGCCGAGCCCCATCGCGAGCACGAGGAGGGCCATGCCGACCGGGGCAATCGCCTGCACGTACGCAGCGAGCGCAGCAACGATCGGCTCGCGCGATGCCCAGATCAGGAGCGTGCCGAGGCGACGCGCTGCCTTGCGGTCACCGGGGTCGAGAAGGCCCCCTTCGTCGCCGGCTCCCGTGGCGGGATCTTTGGCGTCACCGAGGATGGCGGCTGCCACGCTGTAGCCCTCGACGTCCGCACTACGGAAGGGCTTGACGCCATCCTCACCGAGTTCCCCCCAGGCCTCCAGGTTGCTCGGCCCCACCGGACCCGCCACGAGGAGTTGGTCGACTTCGCCGCGATCGCCGTTGCGCCAGATCTCGACGCGAAGCACCGAAGGCACGAGGGCCAGCATGGAGTCCACGGCCTCACGCGCCGGATCCTGGTTACCAGCCTTCGTCGCTTGGCGGATGCTGCTGTCCCGCGCGAGCATCTCGGCGGCGCCGACGAGCTTCTGCCGGTGCTGCTCCTCCATGGTCATGCCGACGCGCTGCACGGTGTAGCGCGCAAAAGCGAGCACAGCGACCGAGGTCGTGAGGATCGCCGGCAAGACGAGCTTGGATCGGAGGCTCAGGCGCAGGACGGACATCGACACTTCACTCTTCGGCCGGCTGGGCCTCGCGTCTTTGCTGCCGCTTGGCGCATTTTCTGTGCGCGAGACAGCACGTGAGGCGATCGCGGGACAAAGCCCCACGCCAAGGTGAACCTCACTGTTGCATAAGATCCGCCCGAAGTCGTGCGGCGTGGGCCTCTGGGCCCACGCTGCACGACTGTTCTGGCGAGTCGCTGGAGGTCACATTTTGTGACGAGCGCGCGCAGGCGACCCGTTGGGTCGTCGAGCACGATTCGGCACAAAACGGGGCCTCCAGAGGCCGCCAGACGGGTGGAGGTTATGCAACATTGAGGTGAAATCCCGCGCGTTCGAGCTCAGACCTTGCAGGTCTCGAGCTCGGGCGCGTCTTCGAAGACTCGCTTCGTCGTGCGACCGTCGTCGACAACCTCGACGAGCACCTTACCCGCTCGCACGCGCACGTAGAGCCGGGCGCCGCGACCGAGGCCATGGTCGAGGATGGCTTCTACGAGCCGATCTTCGACCTCGCGCTTGATCAAGCGGTCGAGCTCGCGAGCGCCGTACTCTTCGCTGAAGCCGCTGCGCGCCAAGTGTCGCCGGAGGCCGCTCGAGAAGCGGATCTCGAAGCCGCGCTTGCCGAGCAAGTCCGAGATCTGGGCGAGCATCTTGCCGGCGATGCGCACGCAGTCCTCGATGTCGAGCGGGTTGAAGACGACGATCTCGTCGATGCGGTTGAGGAACTCGGGGCGGAAGGACTCGCGCAGAGCCTCGCGCGTGATCGACTTGTGGTCGATCTGGACGAGGGTCGCGCGCTTCTTCCAATCGAAGCCCATGCGCGAGCGGACTTGGTCGATCTGCTCGATGCCGACGTTGCTGGTCAGCAAGATGATCGCATCCTGGAACGAGATGGTCTCGCCGCGACTGTCGGTCAGCATGCCCTCGTCGAGGATCTGCAAGAGAAGGTTGTGCACCTTGTGGTGGGCCTTCTCGATCTCGTCGAAGAGGACGACGCAGTGCTTCTTGGCCTTGACGGCCTCGGTGAGGTAGCCACCTTCGGCGTGGCCGATGTAGCCCGGCGGCGAGCCGATCAGCTTCGCGTACTCGTGCGGCAGGGCGTACTCGCTGCAGTCGATACGCACGAGCTTGCCAGGCTCGGACCACAGCGAGGCAGCGAGCGCCTTGGCAATCTCGGTCTTGCCCGTGCCCGTGCGCCCGACGAGGAAGAAGGTCCCGACCGGCGTGTTCGGCCGCTTGAGGCCGATGGCCGCCTTGAGGATGGACTTGACGAGACGCCCAACGGCTTCGTCTTGACCGACGATGCGGCGCTTGAGCGAACGCTCGAGACCGGCCACCTCGCGTGGCACGGCGAGCAAGTGCCCGTCGGCATCGCTGCCGACTTGCGCGCTCGTCGCGGTCTCACCCGGTGCCGGCAGCGACACGTGGTGGATCTCGAGGCTCGGGTTGACATCGATGCAGACCTGGTAGAGCAGGTCTTCGATGGTCGTCGGATCGTAGTCGTCCTCGAGGGCCTTGAGGCGTGATCGCACGGGCCCTTGGGCGTCGGGCAAGCACTCGCGTATCACCGCTTGGCGATACTCGGCCTTGTTCGTGACGTCGACACCACTGACGAGCCCGAGTTCATGGTCCGCGAAGACGCGGACTCGAATGAACTCATCGAGCAGGTCGAAGTACTTCAGGACCAGGTTGCCGTCTTCGTACTTCACGAAGTCTCCATGCCGTTCGCAAAGGGTCTAGCACGTGAACGCACGCGCTGGCTCCGCTGTCATCGACGCGAACGACGCCTCGACTTGACCCCACTGGTGCAAAGCAGGGTGTTTCTCGTCATCGCGTGAGGGGTACACCTCACTGTTGCATAAGATCCGCCCGAAGTCGTGCAGCGTGGGCCTCTGGGCCCACGCTGCACGACTGTTCTGGCGAGTCGCTGGAGGTCACATTTTGTGACGAGCGCGCGCAGGCGACCCGTTGGGTCGTCGAGCACGATTCGGCACAAAAGGGGGCCTCCGGAGGCCGCCAGACGGGTGGAGGTTATGCAACATTGAGGTACACTCCGCGCCGTGTTCCCGCTCAAGGACAGCGTTCCCGCAAAGCACCCATCGATCATGATGTGGGTCGTCATCGCGGCCAACGTCTTGGTCTTCTTCGTGCAGAACGACCTCGCGCGGGCGAATCCCGAGCAGCCAGCCTGGCTCGACTACGCGATCGTGCCGGCGCTCGTTTCCTGGAACGATCCGCTGACTTGGTTTCCGCTCGTCTCGAGCCAGTTCTTGCACGGCGGCCTCGGCCACCTCATCTCCAACCTCTGGATCCTCTGGATCTTCGGGGACAACGTCGAGGACCGCATGGGGCCGCTCCTTTTCGCGGTCTTCTATATCGCGTGCGGCTGTGTCGCCGGCCTCGTGCACATCGCCTTCGGGCCGTCGTCCCTCGTGCCGACGATCGGCGCGTCGGGCGCCATCGCGGGCGTCCTCGGCGCCTACCTCGTCCTCTATCCGCACGCGCGCGTGCTGACGCTCGTGCCGCTCTTGTTCTTGCCGCTCGTCTATGACTTGCCGGCCTACTTTTTTCTCATCCTCTGGTTCGGGCTCCAGGTCTTGAACGGCAGCTTGAGCCTCTTCACGAGTGAAGCGCTGAGCTCGGTCGCGTGGTGGGCCCACGTGGGTGGCTTCGTGGCAGGCGCGCTGCTCTGTCGCCTCTTCGCGCGTCGGCGCCTGCACCCGCGCGAACTCCAGTTGGACGAATGGACCCTGCAAGACCTTTGGAAGCGCATGCGATGATGCTGATCCCGCCGGCGACGCTCTTTGCGGCCTTTGATTGGACGTGGCTCTTGATCGCCTTCGTCCTGCTCCAACCGATGCTGCGCCAGCGCATGATCGCCTACGCGCGGCAGCGAAAGCTGAGTGACTTCGAGCAGCACCGCGGCAGCCGCGCCATCCTCCTCGTGCACCGACAGGAGACGATGAGCCTGTTTGGCTTTCCGCTCCTCAAGTACATCGACATCAACGACTCCGAGGAGGTCCTGCGCGCGATCCACATGACCGATCCGAGCGTGCCGATCGACCTCATCATCCACAGTCCCGGAGGCTTGGTCTTGGCCGCAACGCAGATCGCGCGCGCCATCCATCGTTGGCCGGGCAAGGTCACGGTCTTCGTGCCCCACTACGCGATGTCAGGTGGGACCTTGATCGCACTGGCTGCCGACAAAATCGTGATGACCGAGCATGCCGTGCTCGGTCCGGTCGACCCGCAGATCCAGAACTACCCGGCCGCGTCGATCCTCGAGGCTGTCCGGCGCAAGGCCATCAATGACGTCGACGACACGACGCTCATCCTTGCCGACGTGGCCCAGAAGGCGATCAGTCAAGTGCGCGCCCTCGTCGTCGAAGTCTTGACCGAGCGGCACGGCGAGGAGCGGGCGCGCGAGCTCGCTTCCATCCTCGCCGAGGGCACGTGGACTCATGACTTTCCGATCCACTGCGACGACGCGCGTCGCATCGGCCTCGACGTCGATTGCCAGATGCCCGAAGAGGTCATGCAGTTGATGGCGCTGTTTCCGCAACCGACGCGGCAGCCGAACGTCGAGTACACACCCGAGCGTCGCGTGCCGCGCGCGCGCGACCGTAGCGCTCGCGATTGAAGGGACGCCACGGCCGCTGCGCTCGTTGTCAGGCGCGGACTTGGATCTGGACCTTGCGCTTGCCGGCCTGCTTGGGCAGACGAATCTCGAGGACGCCGTGTTCGAGCTTGGCTTCGGCGGCCTGCGCGTCGATGTCGTGCGGCAACTGAATCTTGCGTGCGAAGGTACGGTAGACGCGCTCGCGACGATGCCAGGTGCGTTGGCTTGCAGCAGCTTCCGCAGGTGGCGAGACCTCCGCGTCGCTCACAGCACTTGCGTTTTCCGTCGGCGTTGACGAGGCGGTCTCGTTCGCCGTCGCGGCGGCGTGGCGCGCGACCACACAGAGTTCGTGGTCGTCGACGCTCAGCTCGATGTCCTCGAGGCGGAAGCCCGGTAGCTCGATCGCCAGGCCGTAGGCCCCCTCTTCTTCCCAGATGTCGAGGCGCGGGGTTACGGTCGGCTCGACCGTCGGCAGCGCCTGCATCATGAGGTCATCGAAGAGGCGGTGGAAGTTGCCGAAGCGGGGTAGGTGCAGAGGTAGGTTGCGCATGTTCGGATCTCCGTTGTCTCAGGTTGTGGCCGCCTGTTCTCAAGGCGCGTGCCACCTGACTGCTCGTAACGCAAGATGCTTATGGCCTTGCGCTTAGGGCGACTAGGTCTCGCCTACACCACCTCGCCACCTGCAAGTTTGGCAGCGCCACGCCACAATGGCAGATACCCCTGAAGTCAGTCGTTACGACTTCCAATCTCTCGGGCTAGGGGGCCCAGCAAAAGTCCCCATGCAGCAAGACTCGGATTTCACGATGACAACGACACGGATTTTCACCCCCCTGGTCCTAGTGGCAGCGACCCTGCAGTGCGCACGAGTCGCCGCGCAGACGACGACGACACCGGTGCCGGTTGAACGCATCGCCGAGGTCGTCACGAATGCCCCGGTCGCGCCCGAGGCGATCTACATCGGGCGGCGAGGCGGCCTCTCGGTGATCGACCTCAATGGCTTCGGACAAGGCACCGGATCCATCGCTCACTTACGCGACCCGCAGCAGCCCTTCGGCTTCAAACGCAACCCGAACATCGGCAGACCAGGTCTACTGCCGCAGGTACGTCTCGGGACATCCAACCGGGATGCTGGTAGCAGCGGCGCCTTGACCCTGACCACGGACTCGAGCATGAAGACACTGCTCGGCGACCTCACGAGCGCCGACGCGATTGCGGTCGGACAGCCGCTCGACCTCGTCTACAACAACGAGAACATCAACCGCAACGCGATCTCGGCCATGCAAGTCAACCCGTGGTCGGGCTTACCGATGCCAGGGAACACGATCGCGGTTGCGCCGCACCCGAATCCACCGGCGTTGGTCGAGCCGTCGCCGAATCCGTGGCGCGGAGTCGACGGCAGCGAGCCGACGGCGACGACTTCGATCCCCGTCAACGGCCGCATCACGGTCACGGCGCCGCCGTGCTTCCCGAGCCCTCTGAACCACCTGAAGAACGGTGACCCCTTCGCGCTCAATGCAGCGCAGATCGGCGTCTTCCACCAGAACTTCGACGGCGTCTTCAACGGTCCCCAGCCGGCTCCGCCGAGCCCGCCGCCGCCGCCGCCCTTCTGTCCCTTCACGGCGCGCCAGCAGATCGGTCACTTCCTCTATGTGCTCGAGGGCGGCGCGGACCGCATCGCTGTCCTCAACAGCAATCGCATGACCCGACTCGCGACGATTGCGGTCCCCTCGCCGTCGGCGATCGCCATGGCGCCGCACCTGAAGCTGCTCGCCGTTGCGAGCGCGATCCAGGGGACCGTGACCTTCATCGATACCGATCCGAAGAGCCGGCTCTTCCACAAGGTCGTGGCGACGCTCCAAGTGAGCACGTCACCGACCTGCCTCGCGTGGCAACCCGAGGGTGAGGCCCTCATCGTCGGCAGCTCGACTTCGGCGAGCCTGTCGATCATCGACGGCGCGTCCTTCCAAGTCGGCACCGTCTCGCTCCCAGCCGCTGCGATCGACGTGGCGGTGTCGTCGCGGCAGTTCCGCATCGGCATCGACTCGTGGACGTGGTTCGCCTACGTGTTGCACCAAAACGGAGGCATGTCGGTCTACGAGTCCGGTCCTCAACCCTTCGGGCCCGACCGCGTGTGGACGACCGCCCTCTCGTTCCCGAAGGCGACCAAGCTCCACATCGCAGCATCTGTCGAGCCTGGCTGCTATGTCGCGCACCAGGACGCGGGCGGCCTCGGCCAAGTAAGCCTCGTCACGACGACGATCACGAACCAGCAACGGCTCACGAGCGTCGCGACGCGTTATGGCGGCAGCACGGCGACGACGCCGGTCAAGGATCGCTTCTCGGGACAGAACATCGTCGACATCGCCTTCGACGAGATGAAGAACTTGGGCGCACACCCGGAGTACCAGTCGGCGCTCTTGCCGTCGTTGCCGCACGCTCTACACAGTGGCAAGAGCCTCGCGCGCTTCGACAACGGCAAGTACCGACCGACCTATGAACCGCGCTTCCTCTTCGTCGCCCTCGCCGACAGCGGTCGCGTCGATGTCGTGGAGATCTCGACCGGACGGGTGCTGCGCTCGCTCGACGCCCAAGGTGTGCGCTCCCTCGGTCACTACTTCGATCAGTGACGCGCCTGTGTCGTCGCGGCGAACTCAGACGTAGACGCTGACCAAGTAGACGACGAGCAAGATCGCGGCCACGAGCGCGGCCGGCCCTGTGGGCCACGGCTCGCCGAGCGGGCCCGGCGGTTGGTAGAGCTTGCGCAGGACATGGCCAACTCGTCGCGTGATGGCAGCAGCCATCCCGACCAGGGTGAGGTACACGAAGGCGCACGCGATTCCGACGCGCACGCCTATTGCCGGCAGGGGCCGGCGATAGAACCAGTCGGCGCCGAGGATGGTCGCGCGGCGCTCACTCGGATAGAGGCGCAGCTTCTGCAGGACGAGGAAGGCCAAGATCGCGAAGACGAGGAGCTGCAGCTGCGTCACGATGTGAGCCATCGTGTAAGGCGTGTAGTCGACTCGGTAGGGCAGCAGCGCGTAGAGCGGCCCGTAGAAAACCCCGAGGCCGATGCAGAGCGCCGCCGCGATGCCCATGGCGACGAGCATGTTCTTGGGCGCTTCCTTCGGGCGCTTGCCGCTGTCGTGCGCGAAGAAGGCGAAGTACGGGATCTTGATGCCGCTGTGCTCGAGCACACCGGCGGATGCGAAGAGCAAGATCAAGAAGACGACGTCATGGTGCCCCTCGGCGGCGGCGCTCAAGATCATCGACTTGGACGTGAAGCCGCTGAAGAGCGGAAAGGCCGAGATCGCCGCCGCCCCGATGATGCAGAAGGTGGCCGTCCACGGCATCGACTTGTAGAGCCCGCCGAGTTCGCTCGCCTTCACGGTTCCAGCGCGGTAGAGCACGGCCCCCATCGCCATGAAGAGCAGCGACTTGTAGAGGATGTGCGCGAAGGCATGGGCAGCCGTGCCGTTGAGCGCGAGCTCGGTACCAATGCCGATGCCGACAACCATGAAGCCCAACTGGTTGTTGAGGCTGTAGGCCAAGACGCGCCGCAGGTCGTTCTCGATGACCGCGAAGAAGACCGGGAAGACCGTCATCACGCAGCCGATCGGGATCAGGATCTCCGTGCCCGCGTAGCCGCGCGCGAGCGCGTAGATCGCTAGCTTGGTCGTGAACGACGAGAGCCAGACCGACCCGGTCGCCGTCGCCTCCGGGTAGGCGTCCTGCAGCCAGCCGTTCAAGAGCGGGAAGGCCGCCTTGATGCCGAAGGCAACGAAGATGAGGTCGCGCCCGAGGCTGCCGAGGCCCAAGGCGCCGAAGGCGAGCGACCCTGTCTCGCCGTAGTGCAGCAAGGTGCCTGCGAGGAGCAGCACACCCGAGAGAACTTGAACGACGAGGTAGCGCAGCGCGGTGCGCGTCGCTCGATCCGTTCGTCGCGCGAGGATGAGGAAGACCGAGGTCACCGCCGTCAGCTCCCACCAGACGAAGAGCGTGACGAGGTCGCCAGCGAAGAGCGCCGCCACGCCGCTGCCCGCATAGGCGATGCCAGCGCTCTGCTGCATCGTGTCCTTGACGTGCAGCGAGAAGATGACGCTGATCAGCGCAGCGAGATAAAATACGTAGCCGAAGACCCGGCTCAACGCGTCGACGCGCACGACTTCGAAGAGGTAGCCCTCGAAGGGCTGCCACTGCATCGAAAAACCGTTCGGCAGCAACGCCAGTTGCACGGCGCCCAAGATCGGCAAAGCGATGAGGACAGCGCTGCGCAGTGAGCCGCGCAAGAAGAGCGCGAGCACGCCGCCAAGGACGAGGAAGAGGCCTGGTGGCACGGCTTCAAACACGGCGGTGGTCCTCTGCTTCACGAGCCTCGGGTTCGACCTCCGCGTCTTCGCTCGGCATTGCCGACCGCTGACTGCCGTTGTGGCGCTCGTAGTAGTCTTCGCTACGCGCGACGACGAAGCGCAGCAAGGCGCCGACCGCGACGATGAAGGCAAAGGCCGCGAAGCCGAACCAAGCGTGGAAGAGCGGCAGCTTCTCGAAGCCGAAGTGCGGGTGCTTGTCGAAGACGAAGTCCGCGACGACGAGCACGGCGCACGTGGCGAAGAGCACGCGCAGCCACTTCCTAGCGGAACCCGGGATCGATGACTCGTTGGACGTCATGGGCCTAACCTCCGACCGATCCGTCCTTCACGACGGGCGCGAGCAGCGCGTAGAGGTCGCTCGCAAAGTAGAAGAGGAGCAAGCAATAGACTGCGGTGATCGTGAGCGGCACGACGCACAACATCGGCGCCTCGTGCACGCCCCCCGTCTCACCGTGCGCCGCGTGGTCACCGTGCGCCGCGTGGTCACCGTGCACGCCGTGATCACCGTGGCCATGCCCCGCCCCCACCTCGGGCCGGCAGAAGAAGCCCCGCAGCACGACCGGCATCAAGTAGCCGATCGAGAGCAGCGAACTCAGCATGTAGACCCCAGCAAAGATCGCGTGGTGCGCATCGACGGCCCCCATCGCGAGGAAGAACTTGCTCCACGACCCACCGGTCGGCGGCAGGCCAATGATGCTGAGCGAAGCCACGAAGAAGGCGCCGAAGGTCACCGGCATGCGCCGCCCAAGCCCGCGCATCTGCGACACGTCGGTCTTGTGCGTCGCGACCATGATCGCGCCCGCGCAAAAGAAGAGCGTGATCTTGGCCGCCGCGTGCATCGCGATGTGCATGCCGCTGCCGATGATCGCCGCCGGCGTCGCGAGCGCCGCGCCGAGCACGATGTAGGCGAGCTGGCTGATCGTCGAGTATGCGAGCCGCGCCTTGAGGTTGTCCTTGGTCAGCGCGACCAGCGACGCCGACACAATCGTGAAGGCGGCGACGTAGCCGAGCCAGAGCGTCGCATCGCCGTCTCGCAAGAAGTCGATGCCGAAGACATAGACCACGATCTTGACGACCGAGAAGACACCAGCCTTGACGACCGCGACCGCGTGCAAGAGCGCGCTGACCGGCGTCGGCGCGACCATGGCCGCCGGCAGCCACTTGTGGAAGGGCATCAACGCCGCCTTGCCGATGCCGAAGGCAAAGAGCAAGAGCAGCACCGGCGTCAGCGAAGGGTCGAGCTTACCCGCGAGGATGCCGCCACTGCGGAACTCGAGCGTGCCAGCGCTCGCATAAGTCCACGCGATCGCAAAGAGCAAGAAGGCGACCGACGTCGAGACGAGGATACCGAGGTACTTACGCCCCGCTTGCTTGGCCGCCTCGGTCCCCGCGTGCGTCACAAGCGGATACGTCGAGAAGGTCAAGAGCTCATAGAAGAGGAAGAGCGTGAAGAGATTCCGCGCAAACGCGATCCCGAGCGCCGCCGCGATCGCGAGCGCGAAGCACAAGAAGAAGCGCGTCTGGTGCTCTTCGTTGTGGCCTCGCATGTAGCCGAAGGCATAGATCGACGTCAGCGGCCACAAGCCCGCCGCGACGAGCGCATAGACCAGCCCCAACGGCTCCACTTCGAAGGCCAGCGCGAGGCCCGGCAGGACCTCGAGCAGCTCGAGCGAGAGCCGCGCGTCGTCGCCGTGGAAGCGCGCGATCACGATCACGAAGCCGAGCGTCGCGAGGCCAACGATGACCGATAGCGTGTCACGCACGTTCGGCCAACGACCGAAGAGCAGAACGAGGAGCGCACCACAGCAGGGCGCGAGCAGGGCGGCCTGTATCGCTTGCTCGGGGGTCATGGCGCAGTTCCGAGGAGTTGTTGGGCGGCGAGCCGCGCGATGCCAGCGCTGTGGTCGGTCGAGATGCCGAACCAGAGCGAGGCCAGGGCCAGGAGCCAGACGGGCAGCAACATCGCGAGCGGCGCTTCGCGCACGGTCTGCGCGCTCGAGCCTTCCGAGGCTTTGCTGAACCACGCAACCTCGACCAAGCGCCACACGTAGACGACGGCGAGCAGAGAGCTCACGAGCGTCAAGAAGGCGACAACGTGGAGATCACGCTCGATGGCGCCGACGACCAAGTACCACTTGGAGACGAAGCCGACCGTGCCCGGCACACCAATGAGGCCCAAGCCGAAGATCAGGACCGCCCCCATCGTCCACGGCATGCGGCGACCAAGGCCTCGCATGTCTTCGATCTTGACCGACCCGAGGCGGAAGAGAATGCAGGCGACAGCGAGGAAGAGCCCGCCCTTCATCACGGCGTGGTTGAAGAGGTGGACGATGCCGCCAACGAGCCCGCTCTCGCTATTCAGGCTGATGCCGAGCGTCATGTAGCCGATCTGCGCGATCGACGAATAGGCGAGGAGGCGCTTGATGTTCAGCTGATAGATCGCCGCGATCGACCCCATGAACATGGCCGCGACCGAGAGCGGCAAGAGGATGCGGTCGAGGTTCATCTGCTCGAAGGAGCGCTCACGTCCGAAGATCGTGAAGATGACCCGCAGCATGACGTAGAACGCGACCTTGGTCGCGGTCGCCGCCAAGAAGGCCGAGACCTTCGGCGGTGCGAAGGTGTAGGCGTTGGGCAGCCACTGGTGCAGCGGGAAGACTGCGAGCTTGATCGACAGCCCGATGAAGAGCATCGCGAAGGCCACCGAAAGAGTCCGGACACTCGAGACGTCCGCGAGCCGCTCCGACAGATCGACGATGTTGAGGGTGCCCGTCATCTGGTAGAGCATCCCGACGCCGATCAAGAAGAAGAGCCCGCCGATCGTGCCCATCGTCAGGTACGAAAAGGCCGACATCAGGGCGCGCCGCTCCGAGCCGATCGCAACCAGCGTGTAGGCGGAGAGCGAGCTGATCTCGAGGAAGACGTAGATGTTGAAGAGGTCGCCCGTGACCGTCATGCCGAGCAAGCCGGCAGCGCAGAGCGCGTAGACGGCGTAGACGACGTTGTGCCGCCCGGGCGGCACCGCGAAGGCACGCGGGTTCTGCCCGAAGGGGATGACGATGGCCGCCATCGCCGAGACGATGAGCGCGACGAAGGTGTTGATGAGGTCGTAGCGATACTCGATACCGAGCGGCGGCGGCCAACCGCCAAGACGGTAGGACACGACGCCTTCGTCGAGCACGCGGCCGAGCAGTTGGACGACCATCGCGAAGCAGGCGACAGCCGCGAGGCCCCCGATCGCCCTTGCCAGGTTCGCGTGACGAACCAAGAAGCACAGCGGCGCCGCCAACATCGGCAGCACGACGACGAGGACCGGGAAGTGCTCGGTCAAGGCCTCGAGCGACGAGGCCCAGTCGGCTAAGGGCGCGAACATGTGAGCGATCACAGCGCCGCGCTCTCCCGCTTCGAAGTCTCGTGGTCGGCCGCGAGGATCTCGTCCTCTTCAGCGCTTCCGTAGCTCGCCTTGATGCGCACGACGAAGGACAAGCCGAGCGCGTTGGTCGCGACGCCGACGACAATGGCCGTCAGCATGAGGACGTGCGGAATCGGATTGGAGTAGTCCACGTCGCGCGCGGCGGTCGCCACGGCCTCGGCCTCCATCGTCGCCAGGATCGGCGCGGTCCCATCGCGCACCTTGCCCATGGCGACGAAGAACATGATGACCGAGACCTGCGTGATCGTGAGACCGAGGATCTTCTTCACGAGGTGCTGTCGCGAGATGACGGCGAAAAGGCCGACCATCATCAACACGATGCACGCGTGGTAATGCCAGAGTCCGAGGTAGGCGCTCATCGGCCGCGTTCCGCAAAGAGATAGAAAATGAGAGTCATCCCGCTCGCGACCGCCATGAGGACACCGAACTCTACGAAGAGGATGCCTAGGTGCTGGCCGTGGACCGGGTGGGCGACATCGAGCTTGCCGTACTCGAGGTAGCGTCCCCCTTCGAGCATCGTCGCGACGCCGGTAGCGATCCAGATCAGGACGCCGAGAGCGACGCCGACCTCGACCCAGGGCTTGGGGATCACGGCCTTCGCGGCGTCGACCCCGTAGATCAAGCCGTAGAGCACAACTCCTGCCGCGAAGATCACGCCGGCCTGGAAGCCGCCGCCGGGACCGAAGTCACCGTGGAACTGCACGTAGAACGCAAACAGGAAGAAGAACGGCAGCAACGACTTGGCGGCGACGCGCAAGATGGTGTTCTCGCGCATGCGCATGTGCTTGGGCCTTGTCACGGCTTCGCCCCCTTGCCCGTTCCGAGCATGAGGATGACGCCGAGCACGGCCGTGAAGACCACGAAGCTCTCACCGAAGGTGTCGTAACCGCGATAGCTCGCGAGGACCGTCGTGACGACGTTCGGGATCTCGAGCTCGGCTGAGCCGCGGATGAAGTCGGGCGCCAAGTGACGGTGGATGACCGCGTTGGCATCACCATAGTGCGGCATGTCGAGCGTCCCGTAGATCAGCGCAGCACCCGTCAATGTGACGACGACGAAGGGAAAGATCTGCCCGCGCTTCTTCGCTTCGCGGCTGCCGGTCAGCGAGAGCGCGCCGAGGCTCAAGACCGTGGCGACACCGGCGCCGACGGCGGCTTCGGTGAAGGCAACGTCGACCGCGTCCATGAGGACGAAGAGCCCCGCTGACAACAAGCTGAAGATGGCCGTCATCATCGACGCCGCGTAGAGATCGCGCAGACGCGCGACCTGGACGGCAGTCACGAGCAGCAGCAAAAAGAGAAACGCCTCGACCGGGACGTCCATCACTCCTGCCCTCCGCCGGATTCGTCATCGCCGACGTTGTCGCAGTGCACACGCAAGCCGCCCGCATAGGCTGCCTTGACGAGGGCATGCGTCGCGGTCGGGCTCGCGATCAAGATGAGCCAGAAGATGATCACGAGCTTGACGACGACGAGGAAGGACGGTGCTTGCAACGCGAGCCCGGCGAGGACGAGGCCAGCGCCGAGCGTGTCGATCATCGATGCGGGGTGCGTGCGCGCGTAGAAGTCGGGCAAGCGCAAGAGGCCGATCGCTCCGATGATGCACCAGATGGCGCCTGCCGATAGCAGCAACCAACTGAGCGCGTCGAGCACGAAGTCGAGGACGACCATCAAGGCTGCTCCTTCACGCGCTCGTCGTCGGCGAGCCCGCCGAAGCGCGCATACTTGGCGACCGCCACCGTGCCCACGAAGTTGACGAGGGCATAGACGATCGCGAGGTCGAGCCACTCGGGTGGACCGGTCCAGAAGCCAGCGACCGGGATCAGTAGAATCGTCACGGTGCCGAAGGCGTTGGCCGCGAGCAAGCGGTCGTAGGCCGTCGGGCCAAGGACTCCGCGTACCAAGACGAGCAGCATGGTCACGAGGACGCCGCCGAGGGCGACGTCGAACATGGAGAGACTCAAGGTGTCGGTCCTCCCGGCAGCGGTTGCCCTTCGAGGGCAGCACAACGCCGCCCCATGTCGCCGGTCAGCACACCGTCCGCAGCCTCCTTCGTGAGCGCGTGGACGAGCAGCGAGCCCGCTCGCAGGTCGAGGGTCGTCGTGCCCGGCGTGAGTGTGATGGAGTTCGCATAGACGACTTGCGCGAGCTCGGACTTCGGCGTCGCCTCGACCCGAAGCAGGCGCTGCTGGATTTGCATACGCGGCGAAAGAATGACGCGCGCGAGCTGGAGATTGGACTTCACGATCTCGCTCAGCAGGTAGGGCAGGTAGCGCAGCGGCCGCAGCCCGAGCTCGTACTGGATGTCATCGCCGTCGAAACGATCCATGCGGGCGGCGAGCCACGTGACAACGAGACAGGAGCCGAGGCCGAAGCCGAGCAAGAGCTTCGTGAAGTAGCCCGACAGAACGATCCAGGTCGCCGCGAGCATGACGAAGACCATGAGGGAGCGCATCACGCGGGCTGGCCTTTGCAGCCGTAGCTATTGCAGCCGTGGCCTTTGCAACAGTCGGGTCGCATCACTACTAAGCTCCTCGAGACTCGATCGCGATGCGAACAGGGGGAGAGTGCGCACCGGGTCCCGCCGGCAAGTTCCGTTGCGAGGGGACCCTCCCGTATCGGCCGCCGACGCGACAACGCTAAAACTGCGGCCGCCAAAATGCGAGGCCACGGGTGACAAGCTCGCGGGATTTCAGGAGCGCGTGCGTTCGAGGGCGTGGACCTTCAAGTAGTCGGCGTCGGCGTGACCGAGGAGGACGCGGTGGTCGAGGGCGACCGCAAGTCGACCACGATCGACGAAGCTGCGCTCAGCGCGGCGTGCGGCCTCAGCCAAGATCTTGACGAAGGCTTCATCGCGCAGACCATAGCTACAGGAACACGTGACGAGCACACCGCCAGGGGCGACGACCTGCATCGCGCGCGCGTTGAGTTCGAGGTAGCCGCGAGTCGCCCGCAGCAGGTCGCCCTTGCTCTTGGCGAAGGCCGGCGGATCGCAGATGACGATGTCGAAGACTTCGCCCTGTGCCGCGAGCTCGCGCAAGAGCGGCGCGACCTTGGCGCGCCGCGCTTCGATGTGATCGAGGCCGTTGCGGGCCATGCCCTTCTCGACCTCGAGGATGGCACGTTCGGACGAGTCGACGGCGAGGACCGACTCTGCCCCACCGCGGCGCGCATGAAAGGCGAAGGCGCCCTGGTAGCAGAACAAATCGAGGACACGGCCGCGCGCATGCTCGCGCACGTAGCGCCGCGCTTCGCGTTGGTCGAGGAAGGCGCCGGTCTTCTGGCCGACCCACGGGTCGACGACGAAGCTGAGGTCGTGGTCCCGGTAGCTCACCTCCGAGACCCGACGCCCGTGCAGCAGCGCGATGCCGGCATCGAGTCCCTCGAGGCCGCGCACGCGCAGGTCGTTGCGCGCGAGGACCATGCGCGGTGCCAGGCGCTCGACCAGGGGCGGGACGATGAGGTCGATCTGAGCGTCGACGAAGGGCGTCAGAGCTTGGAGCACGAGCACGTCGGCGTAGCGATCGACGATGAGGCCGGGCAGGCCATCGCCCTCGGAGGCGATGACACGGTAGGCATCGGTCACTGCTTCGAGCGGGCGCCGCAAGGAGATGGCCGCGTCGATGCGCGCCGCAAAGAAGGCCTCACGCTCGGAGGAGGTCGAACCCGGACTCGAGCGGCCGAGGTCGCGCAGCGCGATCTTCGAATGCGGCGACGAGGCCGCGAAGCCGAGTTCACGCCCCTCTTCGTCGACGACGCGACAGACATGGGTCGGTGTCGTCTCACAGACCTTCGTGTCGTCACGGAAGATCCACGGATGTCCCGAGGCATGCCAGCGCGCCCCCTTGCGCGTGACGACGGCTCGACCGATGGCAAAGCGCTCGACCACGGATCAGCGTGTCCGCACGAGCTCTTCGAAGCGCGCATCGCCGCGCAGACTCTCGAGGTCGTGGTCGTTGCGCGCCCATTCGCGCTGACGATTGCGGGCCTTCTCGGTCGCGTGGTTCCAGGTCAAGTCGAGCGCGAGGTGCTCGAGGGCATGGTCCTTTTGCCCGCTCAAGGCGTAGGTGCAGGCCATGTTGTAGTAGAGCGGTGGCGACGGGTCGACGCTCTGCAGGAGCGTGGCCGCCTCCGCGAACTTCTTGTCGCGCGCGAGGTAGCACGCGTAGAGCACGCGATTGAAGGGACTGTCCTCGAGCGCGTAGGCCTTGCGGCAGTGGTCGCGTGCGATGTCGACCTGCGCGAGCACGACGTTGTGCAGGACGGCCATCGAGATGTGCCCCGTCGCGAGGCGCGAGGCAAAGAAGGCCTCGGCCGCACCAGGGTCGACGTAGCGCTCGGGCGCCTGCCGCACGTCACGCAGCGACTCTTCGTAGTAGGCGATGTACTTCTCGAGGCTCGCTTTGGCACCATCCGCGCGCCTTCGATCGATCTCGATGCCAGCGTGGTCGAAGAGGTAGCCAGCCCAAGCCCTTCGATTGCTCCAGAGACCGGCGGCGTCGAGATCATGGATCAAGGACTCGTAGATGGCCGCCGCCTCGCTCTGGTCTCCGAGGCGATGCAAGAAGCGCGCATAGGCGCCGGTCACGTCGAGGTAGGCGCGCTCGCGACCATTGGCGCTCGCCCTGTCGCCGCGCGGCATGCCGGGCAGAGGCAGCACGCGTGCCGGCAGGACGGCGTGCAGCCCTTCGACGAGGGCGCGGAAGGCCTTGCGCGCAGCTCCGCGCCGCGCTTCGAAGGCGGCGGGGTCGCTGCGCCGCTTCATCGCTTCGTTGCCTTCGAGGGCGCGCTCGAGCACTTCGGACGGTCCACAGCGCAAGAAGATCGCCGCCTCGAGGTCGCCCGGTTCGCCCGACGCGGCAAAGTCCCACTCGGCCTCGAGGGTCTCGACGACATCGCGCACGGCCTCGAAGCAGCGAGCTGCCTCGAGGCTGTCGTCTTCGAGCACGTGAAAGATCGCCGCGACGAGCAGGGTCGCGAGAAGGCGGCGCCCCTTGGCCCGAAAGGCACTACCTTGCAGCCCCCCTTCACTCACGAAGCGGCGACGGCGCAGCTCAACTTCGTCCGCTCCGAGTGCTGGCTTTAGCAGGCTCCGCCAGCGCCGCTGGTACTCGTACTCGACGTCAGCGATGCCGAAGCGCGAGGATGGACCACCAGTCTGCTGCTCGGCCTCGAAGGCTCGTTCGGCGAGCTCGCGCGCCCGACGCATCCAAGCACGCGCGCTCGCCCCCGCGACGTGCCCCTCGACCTGCTCCTCGAAGTAATCGGCGACAGCCTCCAGCACGGCGGCCTCGACGGCCGCGTCGCTGGTCTCCAGCTCCCGTCGCGCGAGCGCATCGAGGGGCTCGCGTGCGAGCTTCGCTTCGCCAACGTCCATCAAAGCGGCGTGGGCAGCTCGCAGCGCCCATTCGCTGTTGCGCGGGTCGACCCGGCGGAAGCGCTCGAAGAGCTGGACCCGACGTTCGTGTTCGAGGCCGGTGTGGAGGTCGCGGTCCAGGTCGACGATGAGGCGGTCGAAGGCGGCCGCCACGGCTGGGACCGGCGAACGACACCAGGGATCCAGGCGGCCAAGGAGGACGCGCGCCGGCAGGCGGCGGAAGGCCGGCATGAGCGTCGGAGCGACCCAGGGCGCCGCGCCTTCGCAATAGGTGAAGAGCGCTTCGGCCTCGGCGCCAGCGGCGCGCAAGCCAGCGAAGGACCGCGCGCAGACGAGGATCAAGTCACGCGAGCCGAAGCCCTCGACGAGGGTATGCACGCGCTCGGCCAAGCCGCGAGCCACGATGGGCAGGTCGTAAGATGCGAGTCCGCGTGCAGCGAGCATGGCGAGCTCGTCGCCGCTACCCAGGAAGGTGAGCAGGGCCTCGGCCCGCTCGACCTCGTGGTCGCGCACGGAGTCGACGTCACGACGTGCGAGCCAGTTGATGAGACGGGTGCGCGTCGCCGTGTCGACGCGATCGCCGCCGAGCAAAGTCGCGAGGCGCTTGCTCACGCCGGCCGGCGCGACCTCGAAGACGAAGTCGACAACGCGCGGCGGCAGCTGCGCGCTTGGGTCCGCGCTCTCGAGGCGTGCGAGCAAGGGTTCGATTGCGGCACTACCAGCAGCGCGAAGTGCTGCCTCGGCGCGCGCTCGCTCGTCCGGCAGGGCCTCGACGAAGTCGCGGACGAGGTCGGCGACGACCTCTGCTCGGGTGCTGGTCGCGCCTTGGGCGGAAGCGGTGCCCATCGCCACGCAGCAAAGGATCAAGACCTTGGTCGACCAGCGGAGACTCATCGACAAACAAGACTGTAGCGCAGCGTGCCACGATCGATCGCCGCTGCTGGTGCCAGCTCGAGCACGAAGCCGAGACGCTCGAAGAAGTGCCGAGCAATGAGGTTCTCCGCCTCCACATCGACGAAGAGCAGTCCAGCGTCGTTGCCGATCTGGGCAATCGCGTGGGCGACGAGTAGGGCGCCTAGCCCGGCGCGACGATGGTCGCGCAGGACCGCAAGGGTCAGCTCGGCGCCGAAGGCGCTGCGATCGATGACGACGAGGCCGACGGGCGCGGCGTCGGAGAAGGCGACATGCGCGCTTCGTCCAGGCCGCTGGGGCAGCCCACCGTCACTCCCGCGACGCGAAAAATCGACCCAAAGATCGCCCTCGAGGGCGTCAAGGAGCACATGGGCCCGAGCGTCGAGCGCACGGATTTCGACGGCCAACGAGGCGCGGGCTCCAACATCGCCGGTTCCGACACCGCGGGACACAGTCCCAGGATCTTCGGGGTCAAGGAGGGGCGGGGCCAGGAGGGCCGGGGCAAAAAGGGGAACGTCACCCACCCCCCAGAGGATAGCAGGAGCAACCCTCTACAGAAGCACTTCGGGTAACACGACACGGCCTCGCCCTTGACCTTCGGAGTCTTGGCCCTAACCTTTGCGCGCAACTGTCGGTTCCGGAGGGCAAACCTCGGCGTCGGGTCGTCTCGACCCGGAGCAGGGAACCGTCGGCCGAGTCATCGCTCCGGCGACGGACCCGGCTCGCAGTGCTGAAGAGGGCGGCCTCGCAGTCTCGATCCCGACGTGCTCCCCACGAGGGGTGAGTCGGTTCGGGCGTGAGTTCCGTCCTCAGCCCGTTCGCGAACTCGAGGAGCTCGCTGCGCTGCGACGCCGCGATCCTCGTTCGGGCGGCATCGGCCGTCGGCTCCGTGACCGATGGGTTCACCGAAAGAGCACGAGCTGAGAGCACGAGCCCTAAGACAGCGAGCAGCTTCATGAACGCCGATCTGGTCCGCTACATCGACAGCATCCACCGCGACAAGGGCATCGAAATCGAAGTCCTCTGGGTCGCGCTCGAGGACGCCCTGATCTCGGCGATCAAGAAGCGCTACGACATCGACGAAGAGTTCACCCTGAGCTTCGACCGCAACAGCGGCGCCCTCGACTGCGAGTACGAGATCGACTTCGAAGAGTTCGGACGCATCTTCGCGATGACGGTCAAGCAGTCGTGGTTCACGCGCATCAAGGAAGCCGAGCGCGACGTGCTCTTCAACGAGTGGGAAGCCAAGGTCGGCGACATCGTGACCGGCACGGCGCGACGCTTCGAAGGCGATTCCGTCATCATCGACCTCGTCAAGATCGAAGGCATCCTGCCGCGGTCGGAGCGCGTGCGTGGCGAGAACTACCACATCGGCGACCGTATCCGCGCCCTCATCCTCGAGGTCAAAAAGGTCGGCCTCAAGGTCAAGGTCATCCTTTCGCGCACGTCGACCGGCCTCGTCCGTCGCCTCTTCGAACTCGAAGTGCCAGAGATCGACGACGGCATCATCGAGATTCGCAAGCTCGAGCGCGAGCCCGGCTACCGCACCAAGATCGCTGTGACGTCTTCGGACCAGCGTGTCGACTGCGTCGGCGCCTGCGTCGGGGTGCGCGGCACGCGCATCAAGTCGATCATCGACGAGCTCGGCGGCGAGCGCATCGACATCATTCGGTGGAACGACGATCCGCAGCAGATGCTGATCAACGCCTTGCAGCCCGCCGAGGTCAGCCACATCGAGCTCGATCCGGACAATCACAAGGCGCTGGTCCTCGTCGAAGAGGACCAGCTCTCGCTCGCGATCGGTCGAAAGGGACAAAACGTGCGCCTCGCTTCGAAGCTCTGCGGCTGGGACATCGACATCATGACCCGCCAGGAACTCGAAGACACCTTCCGCGAGGACGGCGCAGCGCGCGACGAAAATCAGCCGGCGGCCGAGGGTGCAACCGAAGACGGTGCTGCTGAAAACGGTGCTGCTGAAGACAGCCAGAGCGCTAGCGGAGATGATGCTGGCGCAGCGACTGACATCGAAGCGGCGTCGGACGAGAGTTCGACGGGCGACGATGCAGCGAACGAAACAACCGCCGATGCGGGAACGAACGACGAAGGCACGCTACCTGACTTCGACAGCGCAAGCAGCGAAGGCGGCGAAGGCAATATCGAGGAAAAGGTCGGCTGATCGAGCCGCATCGGAGACTGCGCCGCATCGCGTGCGCGAGGTGATACTTGGCGAAGCGAAGGGTTTACGAGTTTGCGAAGGACTACGGGATGCGAGGTCCCGAGTTCGTGGAGATATTGCACAACCTCGGCTACGAGAAAGTCGCAACCCACATGGCCGTCCTCGACGACGCCGACCAAATGGTCCTCGAGATCCGGCTCGAAGCAGCAGGGTTCACGAAGACCGCCGGTGGCGAGGGCGACACTGTCGAGGACGACAAGCCGTCTCCGCTGCGCAAGAAGAGCCCGATCCGCAAGAAGTCAGCCTCGTCAGGACCCGGGACAGGCACGCGCGACGACGATGCGCGGCAGACACGGGACGCCGACGACGCGACATCCGCGGACCTTCCCTTGCGCAAGAAGGCACTGCCCCTCCGCGACGCGCCGGGTCGCCAAGCACCCGCGGCCTCACGCGAGGCGCCGTCGACCGAGGCCGCGAGCGAGTCGGTCATCCCGCGCCCGCAAGTCGTCGAAGCGAAGGGTGCCGGCCCCGCGCTTCAGCGCGAGCCTGGCGACGAACCCACGCGCAAGGTCCCGGAGGCTCCACGTGTCGAGCCGACAAATGCGCCAGAAGTCGTGAACGCGGGGCACCGCCCCAGCGCTTCCCCGGAGCCGCGCGCGCCAAAGACAACATCCGACGAAGGCACGCCGCAGACGCCCGCTGCACGCGAGCCCGCTGCACGCGACGTACCCGAGCCCGTCACCGCGCCTCGCGACATTTCTTCGCGGCCGGCGGCCGTGGCCCAAGCGGGATCGGGCGAGACCAAGGTCGAAGCCGCGCCCGAAGCCCAGCGTAGCCCTGCGACCGCCGACGCTCCGGCTCAGCCTGCCGAACAGCGTCAACCCGAACCGCGTCAACCCG
>CALLZN010000446.1 GCA_937858895.1 uncultured bacterium
GCGCCGCATCGAAGGGACGCACGAGGCGCAGCCGCGCGAGCGCACCTGCGTAGCGCGCGAAGACCCAGTGCTCGCCTGGCTCGCGCACTTCGACCTTGCACGACGCCCCCTCGTCGAGCACACGCACGACAGCGTCGTCCGAGCTGAAGAAGTGCGCCCGATCCGTCACTCGCTCTTCACGCCCCTCCACGATCGCGAAGGCCTCGAGGCGCGCGGCGTCGAGCTGCAAGCGCAAGCGCACGAGAGGGCGCTCATCGCAGGGCGGCGGGGCGCCCGCGGCGATCCACGCCCGCAGCATCGCGTAGGCAGGCTCGTCGCGACGCAGCACGCGGCCACCGCCGTGGTCATAGCGCTTCGTCGCCTTGCGCAAGACGAGGCTCGCCTCGGGCTCGGCCACGTCGATGCGACGCCCCGCACCCTCGAGCGCGATGGCGCGGTAGTCGGCGAGGGGATCGCTCCCGAAGAGCGAGAGCTTGAAGCCGCCGCGCCCGGTCGCGCCGCCGTGGCAAGCCGCCGTCGAACAGGACTTGCGCTCGAGGAGCGGCACGACGTCGAGGCGGAAGTCGACGGTGCGCTCGCCTTGGGCTCGGGCGCCGACCGGCATCAGCCAGCCGAGCGCGAGAAGCGTGCAAGCAAAGATTGCGGTGGCTCGGTGCACGGCACTCAGCGCCCAGCGCCGCGCTTCTCGGGCCGCTTGCCATCGACGTAGCTCTGCGCGAGATGGCGTGCCCGCTCGCTGCCATAGCCGAGGCTCAAGACGAGGCGGAACATCTCGCGCGCCTCCCCCTGCAGGTCAGCGCTCATCGCGGCACGCTCGACGATGCGCTCGTAGACACGGTCTGTCGTGGCGGCGTCGTTGGTCTTGGCGATGAAGGCGCGCAGCTCGGTCTTCAGTTGCTCGTCTTTTGGTGGGGCGCCTTCGCGCTGGACGGCGGCGCGGGCTTCGCCCTCGGCTGGGGTGACGCCTTGCGTGCGCTCGCCTGGTGTGCGTTCGCCTTGTGTGCGTTCGCCTGGTGTGCGCTCGCCCTGCATGCGTTCGCCCTGCATGCGTTCGGGCGGCATGCGTTCGCCCTGCATGCGTTCGGGCGGCATGCGTTCGGGCGGCATTTGTTCGCCGGCCATGCGCTCGCCCCGCGGCGCGCGCGCCGCCTGGTTTTGTGCTCGTCGCAAGTCAGCCTCGAGCTGCGCGACGCGCTCTTCGAGGCGCCGGCCTGCGACCCATGCTTTGACCAGCTCGCGGCGCAGCGTTCCGACATCACTCGGCATCTTGGTCTCGAGTTTGGCGAGCCACTCTTCTTCGTTCTTCGGCAGCGGGCCATCGAGCTTCTGCACTTCGTCCCGGATCCAAGCGATGTCCTGGCGCCCAGGATCGAGGAGGCCGGTGCTGCGCACGACCTTGGCATCGCGCACGAAGACGAGGGTCGCCCGGCAGTCCTTGTCGAGGGCGTAGGCACCCGGCCCCTCCGCACCATCGGTGCTGAGCACGAGGGGCGAGCGCATGCGCAGCGAGCCGTTGACGGCGGCGAGGCGGCGCTCGCCTTCGCTGCGATCGCCGCTGATCAGGATGCAGCGCACGACGAGGTCGCCGAGCGCGCGCTCACGGTCGATGTCGTCGAGCCCCCGCAGGATCGGCGCGACGTTGCGGTCGAGCACCTGGACGAAGCAAAGGACCGCGCTGCGCTGCCCGATGTCGGCCCGGAGGTCGACGTCACCGCGGCCGAGCTCGAAGACTTTCAAGCTCTCGAGCGCGGCGCCTGTCCGAGGGCCCGACGGGCGCTGCCCACCCTGGTCGGCGAGGACCACGGTCGGCGTTGGCGTCGGCGTAGGCCTCTTGGTGGGCGTCGGCGTCTCGACTTCTTGGGGAAGTAGAGTCGCGACGAGAACTGCGGCGATCCAGGACATCATTGCGCCCAGGATAGCGCCTGGCTCGAAAGTTCAGGGCCA
>CALLZN010000447.1 GCA_937858895.1 uncultured bacterium
GGCGGCGCTTCGATTCCGTGCGCTTCGGCTTCGAAGTCGCGACCGCGCTCCGTGATCTCTTCGGGCAGGCTTGGAAGTCGGGTCCCTACCTCAAGTTGCTGGCGAACCGCAAGGTCTTCGAGGCGCTCGAGGCCGGCGCTAGCGCCAGCGAGCTGGCCGAGCTAGCAAAAGATGGGCTCGCAGTCTTCCAGAAAGAGCGCGCGGCGGTCCTCATCTATCCCGAGCCTCGTGAGGCGGCAGGCTCCAATCGCTGAGCCGCGGCGACGCGCGGTGCAGGATCGTGCATAATCCTCGCTGGTCGTTTCGCCGAAGCCCCCCGCCGCGGTGAAGCCCAATGTGCCTCTCCTTCGAGCTTGGACGCCAATCCATGAAGAACGTCGTGATCCGATCGAGCCTCGCCTCGCTGGTCCTCGCTGGCCTCATCGCCGCGCAGGCGGCGATGCCGCTCCCTCCCCAAGACAACCCCCAACCCCCTGAAGGCCACGGTTCTCCGGCGCTCTTCGTCGCCGGCGCCGAGCGTTGGCTCGTCGAGTTTGCCGAGCGCTCCTTCGACTTGCGTGAGCTGCGCGAAGCGCGTGAGCGCGGCGCGTCGGCCGCCGACGTCGAAGTCGTGATCGATTCGTACCGCCGCGCGGTCGCCCGTGATCGCGCCGCCTTCGTCGCCGATGTCGAACGCCTCGGCGGCAAGGTCGTCGAGAACTTCTGGATCGTGAACTGGTCGGCGATCGAAGTGCCCTTCGCCAAGCTCGATGCCGTGCGTGCGATGGTCGGCGTGAAGCGCATCACGCCGAACCAATATTGCTATCCGCTGATCAAAGTCGCGACCAACGGCGCCAACCACAACTCGGACGGCGTGAACGCGCTCGGGCACAAGGGCAAGGGCATCGCGACGGCGATCGTCGACACCGGGCTCGACGAGTTCTGTGGCAGCAAGAACCGGCCGCACCAGACCTTCTACGAGGACGGCGACATCACGAAGCGCAATCGTCTGCTCGCGAACGTGCAGTGCGGGACCTTCCCGCCTGACAACTCGCACCAACACGGAACCGGCGTCGCGGGCATCGCGGCCGGCGGCACTTGGAACAACGCAGCGGCAGACAACGGTCACGCCCCCCACGCGGACATCGTCGGCTACTCGCTGTCGAACAGTGCTTCCGGTGGTTCCGATGCCGTCGCCATCACGAAGGCCTGGCAGTCGGTGCTGGCGGACGCGGTCAAGTACAAGATCAAGACCGCCAACAACAGCTACTCGGGCTGGTCGGATCCGCTCCACGTTACGCAGCAGGCCCTCGACCAGTGCGCCTTGACCGGCGATGTGGCGATCATCGTCGCGGCCGGAAACTCCGGCGGGAGCACGACGAACAGCCAGTCCTGCGCGAACGGTGTCGCGGTTGCGGCGCTCAACGCGGACGCTCACACCGTCGCCAGCTTCTCTTCGCGCGGCCCGTTGAGCGGCGACACCCAGCGCTTCTATCCGGACATGGCGGCCTGCGGTGTCAACACGATCATGCCGGATCGCGACAGTGAAGCGACCAACTACGTCGCGAGCGGTACCTCGATGGCGTCGCCCCAGGTCTGCGGCGCCGCGACGCTGATTCGCGCGAGCGCGCCGGCGCTCAACGCCATGGAGACCAAGGCGGTCCTCTTGGCTACGGCCCAAGACATCAGCACCAAGAACGCGTCTTTGAATCGCAACGCGTATGGCATGGGCTTGCTGCGCGACGACTCGGCGATGACGCTGGCCTTGAACGCTACTGCGTGGGGGCGGGCAAAGGTCGACTCGACGACGACGCTCTGGCAGCGGCCCTTCCCGGTCGTCGCCGGCAAGACCTATCGTGCGGTCGCGGCGTGGATGCGCCAGGTCGTGACTTCGACCGCTTGGTCGAACCTCGATGTCGAGATCTTGCAGGGCACGACCGTCGTCGCTTCGTCCAAGACGACGCGCAATCTCTACGAGGTCGCGATCTTCAAGGCTGCGGCCTCGGGTTCGGTGCTCTTCCGCGTGACGGGCACGAGCATCGAGGGCGGTCAGCAGGACTTCGGCTGGGCCTTCACGGAAGGCTCGGGCCCGCCGCTCCAGTCCGAGTACACGACCTTTGGCACGGGCTGCCCGGGTGCTTCACAAGGCTGCACGCTCGGCTTCTCGAACAACTGGAGCCAGACGCTCGGAACGGTCTCGACAAACGCGAGCGAGATCGCCTTCATGGAGTTCAGCCGACCGACGCTCAACATCTGCCGTGCGGACTTCTGGATGAGCGCGAAGTCGACGCCGACAACGATCACTGTGCGCCTGCGTGCCTACGACCCGAGCATCGGTGCGCCTGGCCGCATCCTTGCGTCGGTACCGTTGACCGTCGGCACAGCTGCTGCCATCTATTCGGTCAACTTCGCGCCGACCGTGCGCGTCGCCAACCAGGATGTGTTCTTCCTGACGATCGACAACATCAGCGCGCTCAACTTGCCTGTCTCGACGAGCGGGACCGACTCGTATCATTACGATCTCATGGGCTCGACATGGCTCTTCGGGACACCGACGAAGTGGCAGTACCGTGTGTGGAGTGACAACGGTATGCAGATCCCTGTGCTGACGAACAAGTCGACGCCGGGCATCGGCAAGACCATCTCGGTCGACCTTGCTTCGGCCAAGCCCAACGCGCCGATCGTCCTCATGCTCGGCTTCTCGGACTCGGTCTGGGGCGCGCTCCAGTTGCCCTTGACCTTTGCGGCGCCTTGCCAGCTCTTCGTGTCGGGTGAAGTCCTCCTCGGCGCCGCGAGCTCGGCGACCGGGACGGCATCGATGCCGATCACGATCCCAGCCGACCAGTCTTTGGTGGGGCTGCGCTTCTACAACCAGTTCCTGGTCGCGGACACGGTCAATGCGATCGGGCTCACGGTATCGAACGCCGGTCGCGCACTGGTCGGCGATATCTGAGCTTCGCCGGCGCCAGCCGCGGTTGACTTAGTCTTTACCTGCGGTGACGCGCGGCCGCGTATCGCTCCTGAAGGGCGCAGCCGGCAGGCCATTCTTGTCGAAGAGGATGGCCGCCGGGTCGTCGCGCCAGGCGTAGCGAAGCGCCGTCGGCGCCTCGATGCCTTCGGCGCGGACGCGCAGCTTGCCACCGACGAGCTTGGCGCGCGCGGGCACGAAGTCGCCATCATCTTGCGCGACTTCGAAAGCACTGCGTGCATCGTCCTTCAACGCTTGGAGGACGAGACCTTCGTCGGCGTGGTCGAAGCGCACGACGAGTTCGCCGCCGTCGACTTCGAAGCCACGGAAGGTCGGTCCTTCTGCGTCGAGCTTGGCCTCGCCATAGACGTCGCGGCGCGCGAGGAGTGAGAGGCGCCGGCCGACTTCGCGCTTGTTGCCCGGGTGAATGTTCTTGCTCGTGCCGATGTCGATCGTGATCGCCTGACCGGTCATCGCGAGCCGCAACGCGGCGCTCTGCGACTCGCGGAGCTCGGCCCAAGCCTGGGGGTGCATGTTCGAAGACTGGAAGTTCGCGATCTGCACCCAATAGAACGGGAAGTCGCGCCCCCATGCCTCGCGCCAGGTCTCGATCATGCGCTTGAAGATCGTCGCATACTGCTCGGCCCGGCTCGCGTTGGACTCGCCTTGGTACCAAATCACGCCGCGCATCGCGAAGGGTACGAGCGGCTGGACCATGCCGCACCAGAGGTTGCCGGGGCGGTGTTGGTGCTCCGGGCCTTGGGGCATGCGCGGCCGTTTGCCTCTCGGGCTGCCGTCTTGTTCCCAAGCTGCCAGATCCGCATCGAAGCGCGCCTTGGCCTCGGGCCACTTCTCGATGGTTTTCTGCCACCGCGCGACGAGGGCAGCGCAGGGCTCGAGCTTCGCGACTTCCGCCGCCGGCATCCAAGCCTCGGCCGGCGTGCCGCCCCAAGTCGTGTCGATGAGGCCGATCGGGACCTCTGAAGCGCCTTGGCGAAGCCGCTCGTGCAAGGCGCGCCCAAAGGCGTAGCCTACCGCCGAGAAGTCGCGCACGGTTTTCGGTGTGCAGGTGAGCCACTGCGCTTCGACGTCGTCGAGCGCGTGCGGGGTCGCCACGTTCGGCACCGTGAAGAGGCGAATCTTGGGGAACTGGGCGGCTTCGACCTCGGCCTTGGCACCGTCGGCTTGCGACACGCGCCACTCCATGTTGGACTGGCCCGAGCAGATCCAGACTTCACCGATCAGCACATCTTCGATGCGGAGGCGATTCTTGCCGCGCACTTCGAGCACGTGCGGTCCGCCGACCTTCTCGAGCGGCGCCAGCTCGACAATGAAGTGACCGTCTGCGTTCGCCTTCGTCACGACCTGTTGGCCGTTGAAGCTCACGGTGATCTCCTCGCCGGCATCGGCCCAGCCCCAAATCGGAAGCGGGACGCTGCGCTGCAGGACCATCGAGTTCGTGAAGAGAGCTGGCAGGCGGACATCCGCTCGGAGCGCCGGCGCGAAACTCAGTGAGAGTGCGAGCCCGAGGCTCAGGCGGGGCGGGGGAAAGCGCGTGACGAGTCGCGTGGATAGCATCCGCGCCATCATGCCGAGCGCCAGCGGTGCCGGCGACTGGT
This sequence comes from uncultured bacterium, assembly GCA_937858895.1. GTDB lineage: Bacteria > Planctomycetota > UBA1135 > UBA1135 > JACKHW01. Next base: position 4,567 of record CALLZN010000447.1, read on the forward strand.
CTCGACAGGATCAGGTCGAGCAGCTGCCCTCGCCCGCGTAGCGCAGGCGTTCGTGTTCGACGGTTGCCGCCCGGAGCTCGCTGAGCTTGCTCGCGTCGATCGCCGTCGTCTCGGCGCGGGAGAGAAACTCGCGCGGTGACTCCGCCTCGAGGCGGCGCAGCCCGCTGCGCCGGATCGCGCGTTCGTAGTCGCGGATCGCGACCGAAGTCTTGGCCTTCCGTCGACGTCGCAAAGCGACGATCAACATCGCCGCGAGCAAAGCGCCCATCAAACAAAGCAGCGGCTCCCGCAGCGGCAGTGTCAACAGCGCGAGACCGCGGTCCCAAAGCGCGGCGAGCGCCGCCTGGCGGTCGGCGGCACTCATCGCGGTCACGGCGTGCCAAAAGTCCGTGAGCTTGGCACCCAGCGACCCGAACCAAGTGCCGCTGTTCTGCGCGCTGCTCTCGAACGCGCTCGGTGTCGCATCGACATGGAACCAACCATGTTCTACATCGAAGACCTCGACCCAGGCGTGCGCGTCGCGGGCCTGAACCGCGATTTGCGTCGCTTCACCGTTGCTGATCAAGAAGCCGGTGACCATGCGGCACGGGATACCCTTCGCGCGTAGAGCCAAGATGAGCGCGCTCGCAAAGTACTCGCAGTGTCCGGCGGCACCATCGATGAAGTCTTCGAGCGACTTCGCTGCTCCCGACTCGCCTGGCAAGGCGTAGGGCTGGCGCTCGGAGAGGGCTTCGGCCATGCCTTCAGCCAGCTGCTTGGTCGTTGCGCGCCTCTCGGCCGGCAGCGCGCGCGCGAGCTCGTCCGCGAGCCGCTTGGCGCGCGCCTGCAGCAGGGCGTTGCCGATCGACAAGTAGGGGCGGAGCTTGTCGCGGAAGGGCTGGTCGCTGCGCTGTCGCTGCGAGGCTCGCGCGTCGCTACCGACGACGACTAGGTACTCGGGTTCGGCGCTCCGCAGCAACGACTTCAGCAGTGACGCCGTGAAGTCGCCATGCACGTCGAGGTCGTTCATCGTCAAGCCCGCCCCGGGTCGCAAGACCTGGGTGCCGTAGGGCAGCAGCAAGCGATGAAGCCCCTGGTCGAGGATGCGGATCGCGTAGGTCGTCGACGCTTCACCGGGCGGCGTGCGACGGAACTCATTCTGCACGCGCATCCACTGACCGCCCAGGTGTCGCCGCACGGTCACGTCATCGCTGACCCAGCGATTGCCGACGAGGCGCGTCATGGTCGCGCCGCGGAGGTAGCGCGCGAGCGGCATCGAGCCGCTGCGGCGTTCGATGCGGAGAACCGTCCGGTCGCTGCGCGCGGCCGACGACGCGCCGAGGCGCACTTCGTCCGCGAAGCCGACTTCCGCGACGTCGTTGCGCTGGAGGAAGCGCGCAGCGAAGCCTTCGCGCGAAAAGTCGCGCGGTACGACCACGAAGCAGAGTCCCGTCGCGCCCAAGGTCAGCAGCGTTCGTCGCAGCGAAGCGCCGAGCAGCATGCGCCAGCTCCGCCATGACATACGGTCGTCGTCACGTGCCAGTGTCGCGATCTGCATCGCCATGAGCTGGAAGAAGACCCACGGAACGAAGACCAACAAGTACGCAAGATCGCTCGAGAAGAAGCACGTGACGAGCGCGATCAGGAAGCTGTTGAAGAAGAGCAAGTCGGGTCGCTGCCTGCGCCCGAGATTGTTCAACAGGTGGATCTGGCAGAAGGTCGCGAGGATGAGCCCATCCTCGAGCATGTAAGTCACGCCGGATCGCGTCGCGTCGTTGACCAGCACCGCAAAGATCACGAAGAGACCGCCGTTCCAGAGCGCGCGGAACCACATGCGGTCGCAGAAGAGCGACAACGACATCGCGCTGCCCGTCAACGCGAAGAAGACTACCAACCACTCCAAGTCGACGACCTTCGTGATCGAGACGAAGGCGAGGTTCGTCAGCACGAGCAGCAGCAGCGCGAATCGAACAACCGGATTCATCGTGCTCCCCCGAGGGGCAGGCGCAAGACGTCCCGCGCGACGGGCGGCGGCGCCATGGCGTCGCTGGGCAGCGCCGTGCAGGCTGCCAACCAGCGCAGCGCGTCGTCATAGGACGCATGGCCGAGTCCGTAGCGACCATCGAGGCCTTGCGACGAAAGTGCGAAGCTCTCTTTGTCGTCGCGCGCCAAGAAGAGCAAGGCGGTCGCCAGCGAGAGGGCCTCTTCGAGCTGCTCAGGCTTCGCGCGACGATCGAGGCTGACCTCGATGCCGTGGATCGCGTCGCTTTCCCATTCCCGCACGACGAGGGCCGGCCGCCTCGCGCTTGCCCTCCAATCGACGTGGCGCAGTTCGTCACCGTCGCGGAACTCGCGCAGCCCCGCCGGCGCGAAGTCACCACCCGGACTCGAGCTGTCTCCACGCAGGGCGGCGAGCAGCGCGCTTCGGTCGCGCAGCTCGGGGAGCTCACGCGGGCGCGGGTAGACGACGAGCGGCTGTGGGCAGGCGATGCGTCGACGAGCCTTCCACAGTCCATAGGGCGCCGATGACTGGATCCAGGCCGCGCGCAGCGCATGGACACCACGGGCGAGTCGCGGGCCGTGGACGAGGAAGCGGTCTCCCGACCTGACCTCGATGCGGTGACCGGCGGCGTGAGCCCGTCGTGCGCCTTCGACCAGCATGCTGACCTCGACTGCGAGCGCCGGCATTTTCTTCGGGCCGACGAGGTCGACCAGCAACGGGCCTTCGCTGTCGGCGACGTAGGGCTGGAGCTGCAATGTTGCGCCGAGCCCGCGCAGGTTCTGCATCGCGAAGAAGAGCGACAACGGCGCGAGCGTCGTCAGCAAGCAAAGCAGCAGGAAGAACAGGTTCGAGTACGGAGTCGCGAGCCAGGCGACGAAGATCGCGCACCAAAAGACAGCCGCTTTCCAACCGAGGACGGTCGGCCGCACTTGGAGTCTGGCCAGCGAAGTCATCGCGCGCGTTCGTTCGTTGTCTTGCTCAGAGTTCGACTCGGACACTCGTCAGGAGGTCCTGCACCAAGTCATTCGCGTCGACGCCGCCGTGCAAGAAGATGCGGTGGGCGAGCACAGCCGAGGCGCAGCGCTTGAGGTCGTCGGGGATCACGTAGTCGCGGCCCGACATGAGGGCCTGGGCGCGCGCTGCGCTGAGCCAAGACAGGGCCGCCCGCGGTGATGCCCCGAGAGCTACGCCGTCGGCCTCGCGCGTCGCAACGACGAAGCGATGGACATAGCGCGCGAGCTGGTCCTCGACGCGGACGCGGAGCGTTGCTTCTTGCATGGCGACGAGCTGCTCGATGCTGAGCACGGGCTCGAGGGCCGCGAGCCGAGTTTCCGGGGCGTCGCCTTGGTAGAGCGCGACTTCGTGTTCGGCCGACGGATAGCCAAGTTCGAGGCGCATCAAGAAGCGGTCGAGGGCCGCCTCGGGGATCGGGTAGGTGCCGTGGAACTCGATCGGGTTGCGCGTCGCGAGGACGGAGAAGGGCTCGGCGAGCTGCAGGCTCTTGCCTTCGACCGTCACGCGGCCGTTCTCCATCGCCTCCAGCAAGCACGAGAGCGTGCGCGGGCTCGTGCGATTGATCTCGTCGGCGAGCACGAGGTTGCTGAAGAGCGGACCGCGCACGAACTCGAAGTGCTCGGCGCGCTGCCGCCACACGACCGAGCCGACGATGTCCGACGGCATCAAGTCGTTCGTGAACTGGATGCGCGTGAAGGACGCGTCGATGCAGCGCGCGAGCGTGCGCGCGAGCAGCGTCTTGCCGATACCGGGAATGCCTTCGAGTAGGACGTGGCCACGCGCGAGCAGGGCGACGACCAGGGCGTCCAGGATGTTCGCGTCGACGTGGACGACCGAGTGAATGCGTCGGCGTAGGACATCGCAGCGTTCGCGCACGAAGGCGGCGGTTGAGGCTCCGTCCGACGGCTGCATGGCTTGCAGGCGCGACTCGCCGCCTTGCTTCGATCGACGCTCGTCCAACACGCGGTCCTCCGTCTCCATGTCGCTTCCCCGTCCTTTGCTGTCTCTGCCTAGCATGGATCGGTCGACTGCGGCGCGAAAGCGAGTCCGCCGTCAAGTCGCGGTGCTTTCGGAGCATGCAGAAGATAGCATCTCGCCGATGAGCGACCAGGAAACGGCGTTTGCGCCCACGAAAGGCGACAAGTTCAGCTTCGGCCTATGGACGGTCGGGAACCGAGGGCGCGATCCCTTTGGCGACGCGGTGCGGCCGGCGGTCGAGGCGACCGGGCTCGTGCGGCTGCTCGCCGAATGCGGCGCCTATGGGGTCAACTTGCACGACGACGACCTCGTGCCGTTTGGCGCATCGGCTGCCGAGCGCGACCGCATCGTCAAGGACTTCAAGGCGGCGCTCACGGACCACGGCCTCTGCGTGCCGATGGCGACGACGAATCTCTTCTACCATCCGATCTTCAAGGATGGCGCCTTCACCTCGAACGATCCGCGTGTCCGCGCCTTCGCGCTGCAAAAGACCATGCGCGCCATGGACCTCGGCGCCGAGCTCGGCGCGAAGATCTACGTGTTTTGGGGTGGCCGCGAAGGCAGCGAGTGCGACGCCTGTCGGGACCCGCGTGACGCGATCCGGCGCTTCCGTGACGCGATCGATTTTCTCTGTGGTTACTCGTTGGACCAGGGCTACGGCCTGCGCTTCGCGCTCGAGGCCAAGCCGAACGAGCCGCGCGGTGACATCTACTTGCCGACGACGGGTCACTTGCTGCACTTCATCGAGACCCTCGCGCGGCCCGACATGGTCGGCGTCAATCCCGAGGTCGCGCACGAGACGATGGCCGGCCTGAGTTTTCCGCATGCGGTCGCGCAAGCGCTCGAGGTGGGCAAGCTCTTCCACATCGACCTCAATAGTCAAAAGGTTGGGCGCTACGACCAGGACTTCCGTTTCGCGAGCGAGGATCCCAAGCAAGCCTTCTTGCTCGTGCGCTTGCTCGAGGGCACGAGTCACGGCGCCGAAGGGCGCTACGGCCGCTACGAGGGGCCGAAGCACTTCGACGCCCACGCCTACCGCAGCGAGGACTTGGCGGGCGTGCGGGACTTCGCGCGTGGTTGCATGCGCAGCTACAAGATCCTCGCTGCGCGCGCGCGGGCCTTCGATGCGGATGCAGAAGTGCGCGACTTGATCGCCGCGAGCCATTCGGCGGGCGACGATGGCTTCGAAGCGCAACGGTTCGAGGCGCAGGCCTCAGGGGGAAGCGCTTGGTCGAAGGAGCGCGCGGCGCTCCTCGCGAGCCTCGAGTTCGATGTCGCCGCGATCGCGCAGCGCGGGCTTGCGTGGGAACGCCTGGACCAGCTGCTCTTCGACTACTTGACGGGCGTGCGGAGCTGAGACCGGACGCGCCGTTGCGTTAACTACTTGATGAAGTAGCCGACGCGGCTCGGCGGGGCGGGCACGTCGGCATCGTGCGGCGCTTCGGCGTCGCGGGGTGCATGGGCGTCGCGGGGTGCGTCGCTCGTCCGGCTGCGGAGCCTCGCACCGCTGCGCTCGAACTTCTGCATCTCGCCGCGGATGCGGTCGACCTCGCGGCGCAGGGCCTCGAGCTCACGCCAGAGTTCGGGGTGGTCGTGCGCTCCGGATGCGGGGCGTCGACTACGCTCCTGGCCAAGCGCGGCGTCAGGCTGGGGCTGGGACTGGAGGCGGCGCGAGCGCGCGGCGGCGCGCTCCGCTTCCCGAGCTTCGGTCGCGTGCTTGCGGACCAAGGCAGCCTCGGTCCGGGCGGCCTCGGCGCGATCTCGCGCGGCGACCCGTTCGGCATCGCGGCGCTCGGCATCGCGAGCGCGTGACATCAAGGCGGCGGCGTGATCTGCCTCGTCTCGGTCACGGGCTTCCACGCTACGGCGGTCGGATTGTGCCTGCTTCCAGATCAGGACTTCTTTCGCTTGATCGTCGCCTGCGGGAGCCTTCGGCGCCGCGGGCTCAGCCGCCCGCGGCTTGTTGCTGTCGACCTTGCTGCGCACAGCGAAGCGCCGCTGGCTGCCTTCGCCATCCACATGGACAGTGATTGGGTAGCTGCGCCTTGACGTTATCCTCATCCTGGGATCGGCTTCGACCTTGGCCTTGGCTTCGACCTTGGCCTTGGCTTCGACCTCCTTCTGCTTCTGGAGTTCGACGATGCGCAGGAGCGGGTTCTGGTTCTGCGACTTCGTGGCCGATCGCGAAACTTCTTCGCGTTGCTTGCCGAGTTCGCGCATCGCGCGCTGGAGTGCCTCTTCGGCCACACGCAGGTGCTTCATCGCGCGCTTGTTGGCTTCGTCCTGCGAGGCGGTGCCGCGGACGGCGAAGCCGCGCAGCTTCTCGCCGAGCTTGCCAGCCCGCACGGCGACGTCTTCGGTCACTTCGGTCACGTCCTCGAGCTGGGTGACTTCAAGCTCTTCGCCGCTCTTGGCCCCAAGGCCGGCCAAGTCTTCGGTAATGTCCTGCAGCTCGATCACTTTCTTGGTGCTGTGCTTCGGCGCACGAACGATCGCTAGCCGCTTCTGAATGGAGCTCTTTGCAGGCGGCGACGGTTGCGGATTCGCCTCTTGGGCAAAGATCGGTGCCGCGACGAGGAGCGTCGCGATGACGTTGTGGAACAGCTTCATGCTGGAACTCTCAGGAACTGGAATTGTTGGTCGGTAAGAAGACGGGGGTCAACGGGACGAAGGGGCAAGGCGGAGCTCCTCGGCGAGGGCTTCCAAGATGCGTTCTCGCGCGGCGATGCGGCGGCGATCGAGGGCGTTGAGGCCAGCGCCGAGTTCGGTCAGGACAGCCAGCGAGCGGGCGTCGAGCGGCACGGTCGTGAGCCGCTGCTGAAGGCGACCGAACTCGTGGGCCAGCATCGTGCATTCGGCGTCCAGCTCGATGAGGGCCGCGAGCAGCGCGCGAGCACCGCCACCAATGGCGCTTCGTTCGATCGCGGCATCGAGAGGCAGCTTTGAGTCCGGAGCGAAGCGCGGCATCGCGAAGGTCGTCGTGCTGAGCAGCAGGCAGAGGACCGGGAGGCGGAGGCGGTGCTTTGCGCGGGCGCCTACTTCGGCATCGTCCGCGTCGAGGACGCGCTCGACGCGCGCTCGCAGTCCCGAAGCACGGGTCGCCATCCCTGCGAACTCGGGCCGTTGCTGACCAGCGACGCACCACGAAGCGACCTCGACGAGGCAGCTCGCGACGCTCTCGCGACTCGTGAGACCCGCGGCGACCGCGTCGCAACGGTACTCAGCGAGGGCTTCGATGCGACGCTTGCCGATGCGTAAGAGGGGCTGCCACGGGCAGAGCCGCACGAGCGAGCTGAGTCCAGCAAAGGTCAGCGGGTCGCGCCCCAGGAGGTGGGCGAGCTCGTGAGCGAGGACCGCATCACCGCGAGCCCGGTCGAGGCGGGAGAGGGCCTCGGGCGGCAAGCAGATCTCGGGGCGGAGAGTGCCGAAGGCGATCGGAGTCGTGAGCCCGGAGTGGGCCGAGACGCGCACGCGGGAACGGAAGCCGAGGCTCGTCGCGAGGCCTTGAATGCGTTGTGCGAGCTCCCGATCCGTGATCGCGACTCGCGAACGCAGCCAGGCGTGCAGGCGCAGCCGTTGCAGCAAGGTCGCGATGAGGCCGATGCCGGTCGCGCTGATCAAGGCGAGGGCGACCCACGTCGTCCAGCTGAGCATGGGCGTGATGCGCGCTGTGGCGAGACTC
>CALLZN010000448.1 GCA_937858895.1 uncultured bacterium
ATGGGTTGCGCTGCTGGCGGCGACGTAGCGGTAGAAGCAAGACCGTTGCCAACTGTGTCTTCGAATTACTGGGGGGCAGACTCAGCGTCGTCGGAGCGTCGATCGCGAGGGGCCTTGGGCTCTTGAACTGCGCAGGAAGCAAGGCGCCGCGCGCTGCGCGCTGACGACGCAGCCATGTAGTGGCGACACAACAGAGGTAACGCGATTTCATGACGGCGCGCGATACACGCTGCGCCGAAGGACCCTTGTGGTCGCGAGTGAGCCCTTTGTGTTGCTGTGAAGCAACGATTGTTGCGTGATCGCGACGCTGCGGCGCTGATCAGCCGATGTGCGCGAAGGCCTCGAGGGATCGCTCGATGTCCGCGCGAACCAGGGCGTCGCCTTCGCGCGCCAGGGCGTCTTCGATCGCGCGGCGCTCGGTCCCGAGTTTGGCGAGGGCCCAAGCCGCGGCGCTTCGAACGCCAGGGTCCGCGTCGGCGAGGCAGAGGCGCAGCGAAGGGGTGGCCGCTTCGAGTCCGAGGTTGGCAGCCACGATCGCTGCGTTGCGTCGGAGGCCTTCGCGTTTGGCACGGCGGACCGCGGTGCCCGTCCAATCGCGATTCCAATCGTCGATGCTCATGTCGAGAACGCCGACGAGGGTGTAGGTCTCGACGGCGGGATGGAGCGCGAGGTCAGTGTCATCTGCGCGGCGCCGCTTTGCCCTTGATGTGAAGGGACAAACCTCGATGCAGACATCGCAGCCGAAGAGCCAGTCCGCTTGTGGCGAACGGAGCTCCCAGTCGATGAGGCCGCGCTTCTCGATGGTGGTGTAGCTGAGACAGCGGCGTGCATCGACTTGATGATCGGCGACGATGGCCTGCGTCGGGCAGGCATCGAGGCAGGCCGTGCAGGTGCCGCAGGAGCCTCGCGCGGGGCCGCTCGGCTCGATGTCTTCGCCGTGGAGGACCTCGGCGAGCAGGAGCCAGGGGCCGTGGCTCGGGTGGATGATGCCCGAGCTCTTGGCCAGGAAGCCGATGCCAGCCTGGGCCGCAAGCGAGCGCTCGAGGATGGGAACGGCGTCGACGCCGTGCCGGAGGGTGCCGGCGCCGATCCCCTCTGCGTCGAGGCCGGCGTGCAAGCGTTCGAGGCGCTTGCCCAGGGCTCGGTGGTAGTCGCGTCCCGCGGCGTAGCGCGCGAGCTTCGCTTCGCCGACCGCCGCGGCTTCGCCCGAGTACTCGAAGCCGAGGGCGATGGCGCCCCGTACCCCCGTGACGTAGCGCGAGGCATCGACGATGCGCTCACGGTTCTTCGCGAGCCAGGCCATGTCGCCGTGGCGCCCGGCGTCGATCCAGGCATCGAAGCGCCGGGCCGTCTCGGCCGCCGGCGACGGCGGGCCGAAGCCGACAAGGTCGAAGCCGGCCTCGAGCGCCATGTCGGTGATGCGGTCGCGGGTATTGCTCATCGGCGCCGCCCTGCCGGTTTCGAACGATCCGCGCGGCGGCGTGCCGCATTGGCCTCAAGTTGCCCCTGCCAAGCGGCCGATAGCGACAGCACTTGGAGCGCCAGCTTGCCATGAACGAGTCGAGCCCTTCCGTGCTGCCGCGCAGCGTGGTCCACGAAGTCCCTGAGCCGCCAACGCGGGCTCAGGTCCGAACCCCGGACCTGATCGTGGAACCAGAGCCTTTGGCTCCCGTGACCGACCTGGCGGGCGACGACCTGCTGGCGCCGCGCCCAAGCTCCCGAATGCCGCGCTGGGCGACGCCGGAGTCGACGTCCCAGATCGAGGCCGCGGTCGCGCGTGTCGGCCGGAAGTGGCTGCATGGGGACGAGATTGTCGGCCGCTGGCTCGAGGAAGCCAGAGGCCTTGCCCGCGAGCTCGAGACGGCGCTCGCTTGCGGCCGCATCGAGGAGGTCGGGAATGCCGGCCGCCGCATCGCCGAGGTCCTCGCGTGGATGGACGCGGCGACCCGCGAACAGCGCGATCGGGCGCGCCTCGCGGCTCATGGCTTTGACGCTCATGACCCCGCGGTCCTCATGCGCGACGCCGCCGCCTACGTCCATTCCCGCTGGCCGGCGATCGACCTGCAACTGCCCGAGCTAGGCGCTCATCAGGTCGTCTGTCGCCAAGGCGCGCTCGGCCGGGCCGTCGACCTCGCGCTCGAGGCCGTCATCCGCAAGCTCGGCGGTGTCGGAAGCGTGCAACTCGAGGTCGAAGATGGTGCCCTCCACGTCCTGCTTCGCGTTCGTGGACGGCGCAGCGATGCCCGGCCCCACGAGGAAATCCCGGTGCCGGACCTGCTGGCTGGGCGCTTGCGTCACTTCGTGGTTACGGTGCACGGCGGGCGGCTCTTCCGTGATGCAGCGGCAGCTGGTGAGGCTGCGATCACGATCGCCCTGCCGCGCCGAAAACCCTGAGAGAGCTGCGACTCAGAGAATGCCGCGTCACTTCGTCACACTTTCGGACTAGGGGGGCTTGGCGAGATCCCGAATCTCGCCTACCGTTGATGAACTACCACGGTCCAGCCTGCAACTTCGAAAGGCGACGACGATGACGACCTCACTCTCGACTCACGTGTTCCCGCAGGGCCTCGCCGAGACTCTGCGCACGCTGATCGACGAGACCGGCGACGAGCGGCTCGCGGAGCTGCTCGCGAATTGGGAGAGCGAGATCTGCACGGCTAGCGGCCCGGATGCCAAGGCGACGCTCGACACGTTCCGAGACCGCTTGTCGACCGTCCTGATGGACATCTTCCGGATCACGCAGAAGCGTGAGGCCTTCGGCCTGCTCTACGAGGTCAACTACCGGCTCTTCCTCGCGGTCATCACGGGGCAGCTGCGAAAGTTCTACTTCCCGCTCGACCCGCAAGACGTGCTGCAGGACGTCTTCTTCAACATCTACCGCTACCCGCACAAGTTCGTCGCGGATCGTGACCAGGCGTTTCGCTTCTGGGCCTCGCGCATCATCCGCAACTCGGTCTTCAAGTCGGCGCGTGACAAGGATCGTGAGTTCTCGCACGAGGTGCAGGATGAGGAGATCGAGGCGCGCGTCGATCGCCGTCAGCGGAGTCCGCTCGGGACCGCGTTGCGTTGTGAGGCAGAGCGGACTTGCTCCGAGAGCTACCTCGCCTACCTCGACTTCTACCTAGCTGCCTACCGGCAGTTGAGCGAGAGAGAGCGCACGGCGCTGACGCTCGTCGAGGTCGACGGCGAACCCTACAAGTGCGCGGCCGATCGACTCGGCATCCGGCTCGAGAACCTCAAGATGGTGATCTTCCGCGCTCGGAAGAAGATCCTACGTAGCCTCGATGCCGCAGAGGCGCGCATGGAGGCATGGACTCCTGGCGAAGTCGGCGGACGGCGTCTCGAGAACGTCGGGCCGCTCACACAGCGGTGCATCGAGCGCCAGCTGCGCGTCACGCAGGATGGGAATCGGACGCACAGGGCCACACGCAGTGAGGAAACGGAGGCTGTATGACGCGTTTCTTCGACGAAGAGTCGAACGAGTCACGCTTCCGTGATCCCTGCGGAGACATCGAAGCGGATGTCTCCGCCCTCATTGATCACGAGCTCGATCAGTCCGGCCTGCGTCGCGTGCTTCTCCATCTCGAGAGTTGTCCGAATTGCCGTCGCTTCTTGGACAGCATTCGCGCGCAGGTCGTCCTTCACCAGAAGAGTGCGCGTGAGCCGGCAAGCTTCGACGGACTGAAGGATCCCTTCGCTGACCACGGCCTCTATGGAGATGCCGCTCGAACGGCCACAGCCTCGGTCGACGATGGGGATGTGGACCTCTTCGATGGGGTGGATCTCTTTGCGGACGAGTCTGGTGCCGGCGACCCGGTCGACTATCTGCCTGCGCAGGGTCGTCCACTGCGGCAGGTGATCCTTGAAGATGTTCGCGAGCGTGTGGGCGAGGTGCTCTATCAACTCGGCAGGGCTTACGTCTGCTTGGCTCGCAACCCCGCGATGTTCCGCATCATCGCGCGCGAACCCGTGCCTGTGCCTGAGTTTCGGACACGCGGAAAGGCACTGCTCGATGGCGTTGCCAACTTCAAGGAGGACGCGATCGATCGCGACGCTTGGACCGAGGCTCGCAGTCTGCTCGACAGTGACCTCGATATCGTCCAGAAGAACTACGACAAAGGCCGCCGCCTCCTAGAAGAGAGCCTGGCGATCCGGCCGGCTTCCAATGCGTGTCGCATTCATCTCGCACAAGTCTTGACGGAGCAGTCCGAGTTCGCTGGCGCGCTCGTGCTCTTCGAGGCTGTCCTCGCTGATCCAAAGTCCGAGCGCGATTGCGATGTCGTGACCAGGGTGCCCTATCGCATTTACGCCCTCGAGTCGCTTGGCAACTTGCAGCTTTGGATGAACGAAGACGCAGCGGCTCTGCGGTCGTTCGAGGCCGTCAGGGCCTCGGGTGCCATGCGCGTGCACCCCGACTTCTCGTCGTGCCTTCTCAACATCGCCGTCGCCAGCGTGCGCTTGAGACGCCACGAGCGAGCGGCGGATGCGCTGATCGAGTGCTACAGCGACTTCCCCGAGCGGCGCGAAGCGCTGCAGCGTCAGCTCCCCTTGCACCAACCGCTGATGCAAGGGTTGCGCGCCGACTCGAGCGCGTGGGATCGTCTGCGCGTGGGCTGTCCGCTTTGGTTTGCGGCTGAAGCGAAGATGCCGCCTTCGGTGGACTTCCATCTGCATTCGTACGCGCTCGGCAAGAATCCGAGCGACCACGCTGGCACGGACTCTCCGGATGATTTTGGCTCTGAGTACCCGGAGGCTCGCAGCCGTGCTTGAAGCAAGTTCCTTCTTCGGTCCCAGCGGTCTGCCCCGACCGCTTCGCTTCCCTGTCCAGTTGTCCCCTATGAATACGTCCACGAAAGTCGGTCGTTTTCCCCTTCGGCTGTTCCATCTCGTTGTGCTCGGCGGAGTCCTGCTCCTGAGTTCGGCGGCAGTGGCCCAGTTCAAGGTCTCGCCGCCTCAGCCCGGCAATGGCTGGGTCAACACGCCGAGTGGCGGCCGCGTCGTCGCTCTGCGCAACCTCGTGTCAGTTGATATCCGCGAGGAGGTCGTTCCTGCAGCGCTGCAGCGCGTCGTGCAGGGGGCGGTCTTCGCCGAATCCCGTGGCCTGGACGCGGTCCTGACCGTGACAGGTCGCGATCGCGCCGTGTTCGCGGCATCGGTTCGTGACGGAAAGAGCCTGGAGCTCCACCTGCCGGCGACGCTGCAAGCACCGATGATCCTCAGCTACATCGGCGGGGTTCCGTCGATCTTCTCGCTCGGTTCGCCGGTCCTCCCGCTTCAGCCGCGTGAGCTCGTCAACTTCGCGAAGGCGACATCGATGACGCGCCTCGACCTGCAGGTCTTGGCGTGGAGCGGGCGCAGCCTTTTGTCGATGCCGCTCGTCATCGAGATCGACGTCGCCAGGGGAGCGATTCGCCTCGAGTTATAAGGCGAGTTTGCCGATGCCCTGAACATGGGTTCGGCTTCGAAGCTCCTTCGCGATTCGGAAGCATCCCCGGCGCTGCGCCTGGAGCCGGGTGAGCGCTTGCGGGCGACAGTCTTGAATCTGCCTTCGCCAGGCATGGCGGTTCTCGGCATCGTTGGACATCGCCTTGCCGTCAAGCTGCACCGTCACGTGGCCGTTGGCGACGAGTTGCTCGTCGAGGTCGTTTATCGCGAGGCCGGAGGCGAACAGCGACCCGTCTTCGAGTTGCGCTGCCTCGAAGCAGCTACTGGCGACGTGACCAATGCCGGAGTCGTAATTGGCGATGGGGAGCAGGCGCGATCCGGCCGTCTCGATACCCGCGCGTGAGTCGGTTTGCCGAGGCCGCGCTGGGGGCTGCCTCGACGCTGGGTCAGATCAAAAGCGACTCAGGTAGCGATCGATTTCCCAGGCGTGCACTTGAGCGATGTATTCGCTCCACTCGGCGCGCTTCTCGCTCGTGAGCTTTTCCACGATGTGAGCACCGAGGGCGTCACAGAGCACCTTGTCTTTTTCGAGTGCGTCGACGGCTTCGGCCAAATTGCCGGGCAGGCTCTCGACCTTGTACTTGGCTCGATCGCGCTGGCTCATCGTGTAGAGGTTCTTGTCGACGGGCGCGGGCGGCTCCTTCTTGCTCTGTACGCCGTCGAGGCCTGCGGCTAGCATGCCCGTGAGCGCGAGGTAGGGATTGCATGCGGGGTCGGGCATGCGGAGTTCGACGCGCGTGCCAAGACCACGCCGGGCCGGGATGCGGCAGAGCGGCGAGCGGTTCTTCTCTGACCAGGCGATGTGCGTCGGCGCTTCGTAACCAGGCACCAGGCGCTTGTAGGAGTTGACGATCGGGTTCGTGAGCGCGCAAAGGCCTTTGGCGTGGCTGAGCAAGCCAGCAATGTAAGAGAGCGCGATCGTGCTGAGCTGGCGCTCGGCCTTCGGGTCGAAGAAGGTGTTCTTCCCCTTCGAGTCGAAGAGCGACTGGTGCGTGTGCATGCCCGAGCCGTTGATGCCGTAAACAGGCTTCGGCATGAACGTCGCATGCAGGCCGAAGTCGGCGGAGATCTTGCGCACGACGAGGCGGAAGGTCATGAGGTTGTCCGCCACGCTGAGTGCGTCGCCATAGCGGAAGTCGATCTCGTGCTGGCCGGCTGCGACTTCGTGGTGACTCGCCTCGACCTCGAAGCCGAGGGCGTGCAGCGCGTTGCAGATGGCTCGCCGACAGGGTTCACCGCGGTCGACGGGGGCAAGATCGAAGTAGCCGCCGTTGTCATGGGTCCGCGTCGTCGGACTGACGCCGTCGCGCTCGAAGAGGAAGAACTCGGCTTCGATCCCGGCCATCATCTGGTAGCCGATCTCGCTCGCGCGCGCGACCTGGCGCTTGAGCGTGCCGCGCGGGCAACCCTCGAAGGCTCGCCCGTCGGCGGCGTGCACGTCGCAAATGATGCGCGCGTTGCGACCGAGGTTCTCATCGTTCCATGGGAAGACCCTAAAGGTGTCGAGGTCCGGCACCAGGATCATGTCGGACTCTTCGATGCGCGTGAAGCCCTCGATCGACGAGCCGTCGAAGAGGCACTGGCCATCGAGGGCCTTCTCGAACATCGACTTGGGGACTTCGACGTTCTTCGAGATCCCGCTGATGTCCGTGAACATCAGGCGGAGGAACTGGATGTTCTCCTTCTTGAGGATCGAGAGAATTTCGGTGCGCGTCAGTCGCCCCTGGGTCAAAGGGCTGTCGACGGCGTGCTCCATCTGCTTCTGGACTGTCATCTTCCATCGCCCGCTTGCTGGGGCGCCTCATCTGGACTCTGCTTTGGCTTCGACCGCGGTGGCGCCGTGCTGCGCTATCTGTCGATCCTTGCAACACATGCAGGGAAATCGTGATGTCGCGCTCGCGCGCCCTGCGCCTGCAGCCTCAGCGTCCCTCGCCTTCGGAAGTGGCGAGTCGGCGGAGGATGCGTGCGATCAGAGCTTCTTGATCGGCACGCCGCAGCCCCGCGATAAGCGAATCTGGCGCCGGTGTCAGGGTCGCTGTGACCCGGCCCGGACGCAGCCGCGGAGCTGCGCCGGGTAAGAGAGGGCCGAGTTCGAGCACGTCGCCCGACGCGAGGCGCAGGCGCGCCTTGTCGGCGTCGACTTTCGCTTCGATGTCGGTGGCAAGGTCCAGGGCGAGTGGCGGCGCGCGCAGCTCGAAGCGATCGCCACTCGCGCCGCTGTCTGGCGGCCCGTCACTCGAGTCACGCATTGCCTCACCAGGCAGCGTGCCAGACAGCTCGCCAGACAGCGCGCCCGGCAGAACGACGAGGCCCGGCAGAGCAGGAAGGGCCGAGGCCACCCGTGCGAGAGCCTCACCGAGAGCGTCGCCGTGGTCACCCTGGAGCGCGACTGGCTCGAGTGGCCCGCGCGTCGCGCAGCGCCGTGCGGCACGCTGCAGCGCAGCGCGCACGTGGGTTGCGAGTAGGAGCGTCGCTACCGCCGCATCCTCGTGCAAGCCCAGGACTTCGAGGTGCAGGTGGTTGCCCTTCGGGACGCCGAGCGCACGCATGGCGGGCGCCGCGCTCTCCCAACCCCAGGGATCGTCGCTACCGTTGTAACCTCGAAGGGACCTCGTCCGCGGGTCGACGTGGTAGGCGCCGATCCAAAGGGCGAGGCAAGCGTCGCCGCGCCGGATGTTGACGCGCCAAGCGATCGAAGCCTCGCGCAAGGCGGCAACGCGCATCGCCGAGCGATGCGGCGCGCGAATCTCGGTCCCCGATGGCCAGCTGTGCAGGCGCGCATCTTCCCGAGAGATGAGCGCACCGCAGTCGAGGGCGTCGTGCTCGTGCAGGCCCCCACGCGTCGGCAAGTCATCGACACGGAAGAGCGAGTCCAACCCTTCGGGCGCAGCCGGCAAGGGCCATTCGATGCCGGCCAAGAACTCGTCGGCGAGGGCCATGTGCAGGGACTCGCGTTGCTGCGCATCGACGATCGTGGTCTGCAGTCCGAGCCCACTCGGTCGACCCTCACGACTGTGCCAGACGCGCGGTGCGGCGCGCTTGTTGGCGTCGGTGGCGCTTCGCAGGAAGGCCGCGCGACCGCGCAGGGTCGGACCTGGGTCGACCGTGCGGGTGGCGGAAGCCGCAGCGAAGCGCGCAGCGAGCGGTCCAGCGACGAAGGCGTGACGCTCGTCGGCATCGGGTAACAACTCGTCGAGGTTGTCAAAATCGATGACCAGGCCGCGACCGCGCTCATGGCCGCGAGCTACGAGGGCGCGCTCGATCCCGTCGCCCGGGTTGGGCGCGGCGCTGCTGCTGCGGAAACGGAGGCGCAGCACGAAGCCAACGCTTCCTTCGACCTGGCCGCCGAGGCGCAGGACGGCGTGGGCGCTGCCCGCTGCCTCCTTCGTCTCGAGGGCGCGAAACGGCGCTCGCGTTGCGGCCTCTCGTTGACGAAAAACGACCTCGGCCCGCGTCTCGAAGAGGCGGGCGCCGAGCGCGATCCCCCCCCCCCCCCCGGCGGCACCCCCCCCCGCGCGGGGCCACACCCCGTCCGAGGCGGGGCCCCAAG
>CALLZN010000449.1 GCA_937858895.1 uncultured bacterium
AACATGGTTTCTCTGCTTCTGACCTGCATGGACGAGAACTTGCTCTCGAGCGAAGACGAAGCGTTCGTCCGTCCGAGGCTCGCGCAGATCGAGGAGTCGCTGCTCGCGGTCTTGAACGCGGAGCCGGAGCATCGTTGAGTTGGCAACGCGACGCGCCTATTGTTTGCGCGTCGATGGTCGGCTTCAGCCATGTGGGAACACGTTCTGCGTCTCGTTCTCGCGCTCATCGCGCTGTCCTTCGGCGCCGACCTGCTCGTGCGAGGTTCGGTCGCGCTGGCGCGAACGCTTCGAGTTTCGCCGCTCTTCGTCGGTTTGACGATCGTCGGCTTCGGCACATCGACTCCAGAGCTGGGGACATCGGTGTTAGCCGCGTTGCGCGGACTCGACGACCTCGCGGTTGGCAACGTCGTTGGCTCGAACATCTTCAATATCGCGGTGATCCTCGGCATCGCTGCGTGTTGGCGGCCGATCCGGAGCTCGGGTGGCGGGTTGCGGTCCGAGGTCGCGTGGGCCCTCGCTGCGGCCTGCATGCCGCTCGTTGCGCTGCTCGGGAATAGAAGCGTGGGACGCGTCACTGGCGGCGTCCTGCTGCTTGGGCTCGCGGTCTACATCACGCAGTCCTACTGCCGGTCGAAGAACGAGACGACGTCGGCAGCGTCACCGACCGAGCTCGAATTCCATGAGCGGCCACCTGCTTGGCGCAGCGTTGGCGTGATCGTGCTCGGCCTCGCGGTCCTTATGATCGGTTCGTTCGTGCTCGTCGACGCGGCGAGCGCAGTCGCGACCGAGCTCGGCATGTCGCAGCTCGCGATCGGGCTCACGATCGTCGCTGCAGGTACATCCGCGCCGGAGCTCTTCACGTCGCTCGCAGCGACGCGCCGCAACGAAATGGACGTCGCCATCGGCAACGTGATCGGGTCGAACATCTTCAACGTCTTCGGGATTCTGGGTTTGACGTCGCTGGTCCGACCGCAGGTCTTGCAGGTCCAGACGATGGCGCTGGACGTGCCCATGATGCTCCTCGCTTCGCTTTGCCTGGTCCCGCTCATCTGGCAACGCGGCCGCATCCCCAGGGCGGTCGGGATGCTGCTCGTGGGGTCGTATGTGACTTATGTCGTCGTGCTGCTTGTCTGGGCGCCAGAGTGGTTTGGTCCGGGTGCGGGCTAGCCGCGTGAGCTTGCGAACGTACGAGTCGCCGGGTGCCTCGTCACCGGTCGTCGTGCCGAGGTCCACCGATCGTCGCCGATGGCCAGACTTGGGTCCGACGGGTTGACGCGGGCGGCAATCACGGTAACTTCGGCTATCGTCCGGAGGGCATTCCCGTGCTGAACCGCGCACTTCTCTCTCTCTCGTGTGCCTTCGTCGTTCTTGCTGCAGCGAGCGCGGTCTCACCGCGCGCGTCGGGGGAGGATTTCGACATCGCGCCGACGCCGCCGACGACCGACCAAGACCTCGAAGTGTCCTATCTTGGGCTCGAGACCGAGGTCGATTATCAGGTCGAGGGCGAGAAGCCGGTCCGCATCGATGTGTCGAAGAATGGCTCGTTTCGCATCCCGAAGGACAAGCTCAAGGGCAAGAAGTTCGTTCGCATCGTCGCGCGCGGCGGCGGTGAAGCCGGTTACCTCGTTGTGTATTTCAAGTCATGACCCCGGTGCTTCCATGACAGACCCGACACCTCGTTTCCTCACAGCGCTCCTGGCCGCGGGCCTCTGCGCTTCCCTCAGTTCGCAGTCGGCGCACGTGGTCGTGCCTGCCGCTGCGGCGCATGTCGATGGCAATCGTTGGATGGCGTCGCACTTCCGCGAGGGGCAGCCTCGCCGCGTACAGGTAATCCTTGCGGCACAGCACGTGGCGGGGCTTGCGGGGAAGCGCATCCACGAGCTGGCCTTTCGCAAGGATGTCAGCTACCTCGGGCCGTACCGCTCCGTGCGCGGCGGGGAGTCGACGAGAATTCGCTTAGTTGCGAGTTGGAGTGATGCAGATCCGGCCAAGCCCTCGTTGACCTACGCGAACAATTTGGGCGGTTCGTCGACTGTGGTCTACGACGGACCGGTTGTGCTCCCGAAAGTCTCTCTGGATGAAGATCGTGTTGTCGCGACTTTCGATCCTAACGAGGCGCCGACGATCGCTTGGCAGACGCTCTTCCAACACGTACCCAACAAGTCACTGGTCCTCGATTTCACGACTTACGGTGGCAATGCCGGCTACAAGTGGACTTGGCCCGTCGACGCCCAGACCAACTTCCAACCTGGCCAAACCAACAAGATCGGCACGACCTGTTGGCAGACTCGCTGGAGCGAGAACATCAATATCGTCAGGGGTTCGCTGCGCCCTGGTATGCACATCAAGACCGACTGCGCTGCGCCGCCGAATCCAGCCGGAGCTTTCCTCATCTTCGGTTGGAGCGACAAGTTCGCCTTTGGCAGCATTCCGCTTCCGTTGCGACTCGCCGAGCCCAACTGTGACCTGCTCGTTTCGCCGGATGTCATGAGTTCGACGGTCTTCTACCAAGGGCCAGATGGCGTGCACGGCGGTTGGACCGGAGCGCAAGTGGCGACGCCGTACATGAGCGGCTTGCACGGGGCGACGCTCTACTTTCAGTACCTCTTCTTGCACACTGTCGGATCGAGGCTCGAACTCAAGACGAGCCACGCCGTGTCTGCGACCTTGGCGGCGAGCCCAGCGAGTCTCGGGGCGAGCCTTGTCGCGTCGATGGACCCGACGGCGGCGGATGGGCGGGTCTTTCTCGACTTCACGCCCGTAATGAGGCTCGCGGCGCGATAGGCAGCGATATCGGGGAAGATGTCCCGTGTTCGGCCCTAGGGGGCGCGGGCTTGTTGACAGATGTCGCCGCGGGGTTTGGACTGAGTTCTTCGAGCGACGCTGGCTCGGCCCTGCGTCGTGACCGCTTTGCTTCTGCCAACGGTGTCGCGCATGAACTTATCTTCCTTCGGCACATCAGCCTGCGGTCTCGCGACTGCGGTGATGGCCTTATTCGCACTTTCTGCCGAGAGCCTCGGCGCGCAGACGCTCGTCCGCGACATTCAGCCTGGCGCCGCTGCATCCGCGCCCTTCTTCTTCACGGCGCTGAACGGGCAGGCCATTTTCCGTGCGAACGATGGCACGACCGGCATCGAGCTCTGGAAGTCGGATGGCACCGCTGCGGGCACGATGCTGGTCAAGGACATCAACCCGGGATCGGCGCATGCGTCGCCGAACAACTTCGTCGAGTTCGGGGGACAGCTGTACTTCACGGCAAACGACGGAGTGCATGGTGTCGAGCTTTGGCGAACCGATGGCACGGCCGCTGGTACGACCATGGCGGTCGACATTCGCGCGGGGTCGGGAAGCTCGAGCCCGAGCTTCCTCGTCGTCATCGGCTCGATGCTCTTCTTCTCGGCCGACGACGGTGTGGCCGGCCGCGAGCTCTGGAAGAGCGACGGCACGGTGGCCGGCACGACGCGCATCGCTGATATCCAAGCGGGTGCCTTGGCTTCGAGTCCGAGCCAGCTGACGGTAGTGGGATCGACGCTCTACTTCACGGCCAACGACGGCACGAATGGGACCGAGCTCTGGCGCTCCTTGGCGCCGTGGACTGCGGCGACCACGAGTCTCGTCGCCGACATCTATCCCGGCTCGGCGAGTTCGAGTCCGAGCAGCATCGTCGTCCAAGGGGCAACGCTCTACTTTCGCGCCAACGATGGCGTGCGTGG